>CABRGB010000057.1 GCA_902470345.1 uncultured Collinsella sp. | reverse complement strand
CGCTACGAGGCGCCGGTGGTTCGCGAGTGCCAGCGCAATGCCGGTGGCTCGCGTCAGTTTACACAGCTGGGCTTTGAGCTTATCGGTGCGGGCGATACCGCGGGCGATGTCGAGATCGTCTCGCTCGTGGCCGAGGCCGTGCGTAAGCTGGCACTGCCCGATGCGCGCATTATCGCAGGTAGCGTGCGTCCGTTTAAGGAACTGCTCGCGGCGTGCGAGGATCGCGAGCTGGCCGCCGAGGCCCTGCGCTGCGTGCACGCCAACGACTTTGTGGGCCTCGATGCCCGCGTGGCGGCAAGCACCGAGTCCGATGCCGTCAAGGCCGCCATTAGCGAGCTGCCGCGCCTGCACGGCGGTGCCGAGGTGCTCGACCGCGTGGATGCGCTGCTGGGGGCTGCCGGTATCGTCGCGCCGCTGACGCGCGAACTCCGTGCCCTGGTTGATGGTCTGGCTCCCGAGGACGCCCAGGTGCTGTCGTTCGACTTCTCCATCATGAACTCTTTCGATTACTACACGGGCCTGGTCTTTAAGGCCTATGCCGGCGGACTGCCCGATCCGGTCGGTTCGGGCGGACGCTATGACTCCATCTTTACCGGCGCATTTGGCGACGGTATCGAGGTGCCGGCGGCGGGCTTCGCCTTTTCGCTCGAGCGCCTGGAGGCCGCGCGCACCTCGGCCGAGGATGCCGCTTCCGACGGCGATCACGCCGCGGGCCGTGGCGCCGAGGGCCCGCTGCGCATCGCTGTGCCCAAGGGCTCGCTTAAGGCCGACACGCTCGACGTGCTCGAGACCGCGGGCTTGGACGTCTCTGAGCTGCGTGACCCCGGCCGTCACCTGATCGTGCGCGGCCGCGACACGCGTGCCGACAAGGGCGCGGTCGGCGATATCGAGTTTGTCATCGTGCGTCCCAGCGATGCGCCTGCCTTTGTGGGCTGCGGTGGTGCCGATTGCGGCATCTGCGGTTGGGACTCGCTCATCGAGGCGGACCTCAACTTGCTGCAGCTGGTCGACCTGGGCTATGGCCTGTGCACCTTTATCGAGGCGGAGCCCGCATGGCGCGCCGGTCAGGCCGAGCGCAACTATGCTCGCCGCGGGTCGCTTCGCGTGGCCACCAAGTATCCGCGCATCGCGAGTGCCTGGTATGCCGAGCGAGGCGTGAACGCCGACATCGTTTCGCTGCACGGTAACATCGAGTTGGGCCCCATTGTCGGTATGACCGACCGTATCGTGGACATCACCGCCACGGGCGCCACGCTGCGCGATAACGACCTGGTTATTACCGGTCGCATTATGGACTGCACGGCGCGATTCTTCGTCAACCCGGGTGCCGCGCGCCTGGACCCGCGCGTGCGCAACTTGGCCGATCGCCTGGCGGCGGCCGTGAAGGACAAGCATTTTGAGCCCGTTGCGGGCTCGGCACAATAGCGCGAGCACGCACGGGCGTCCCAACGTCTGGGCTGCGGGCCGATTGGCGCCGCCGCCCGGCCTCTCGTTTTTCGAACACAACCTCGACCGATAGGGGATACCGATATGAAGACCATCAAGCTTGCTCCCGGCGAGCGCCTCGTTACCAACCAGCTCAACCGCAAGGGCGTGCTGCCGCAAAACATCGTCGACGCCGCCCGCGATATCGTGGCCGACGTGCGCGCCAACGGCGATGCCGCGGTGCGCGATTACTGTCAGCGTTTTGACGGCGTTGAGCTGCAGAGCTTCCGTCTGCCGCAGGAGCAGATCGATGCTGCGCTCGAAGGTCTCGATCCCGCTTTTGTCGCTGCGCTCGAGAAGGCCGCGCGTCAGATTCGCGAATTCCACCAGCGCGAGGTCGAGCAGAGCTGGTTTACCACGCGCCCGGACGGCACGATACTCGGCGTTAAGGTGACCCCGCTCGCGGCGGCTGGCATCTATGTGCCGGGCGGTCGCGCGCAGTATCCCTCCACGGTGCTCATGAATGCCATTCCCGCCAAGGTTGCCGGCGTCAAGCGCGTGGTTATGGTGACCCCGCCGCAAAAAGACGGCCTGATCAGCCCCCACACGCTTGCCGCGGCAAAGCTCGGCGGCGTGGACGAAATCTATATGGTGGGCGGCGCTCAGGCCGTGGCCGCGCTGGCGTACGGTACCGAGACCATTCCGCGTGTCGATAAAATCACCGGTCCGGGCAACGCCTTTGTCGCTGCGGCCAAGCAGATTGTCTCGGGCGACGTGGGAATCGACATGGTCGCTGGCCCCTCCGAGGTCTGCGTGCTGGCCGATGCCACGGCCAAGCCCATGGTGGTCGCGGCAGACCTGATGGCCCAGGCCGAGCACGATCCGCTGGCAGCCTGCTATCTGGTGACTTGCGACGAGCAGTTTGCGCGCGAGGTCGAGGCTGGTATCGACATTCTGGTGGCGCAGTCGCCGCGTGCCGAGATCACGCGCGCCTCGCTCGACAACGAAGGCACCATCGTGGTGGCCGCCGACATGGCTGCCGCCGTCGAGGCCGTGAACACCGTGGCGCCTGAGCACCTTGAGCTGCACTGCAAGGATGCGATGGGCCTGCTCGGCGGCATTCGCAACGCCGGCGCCATCTTTGTGGGCGCTTGGAGCTCCGAGCCGCTCGGCGATTACGTTGCCGGTCCCAACCACACGCTGCCGACTGGCGGCACGGCCATGTTCTCCAACCCGCTTTCGGTCGAAGAGTTCGTTAAGCGCTCGAGCGTCATTTGCTATACACCCGAGGGCCTGCTCTCCGACGCTCCCGCCACACAGCGTCTGGCCGAGGCCGAGGGCCTGTGGGCGCACGCGCTATCCGCCGCTCTGCGTCGCCGTGTGCTGGAACAGGGCGAGGATGCCGTGAGTGTCGAGTCTCTGGCCGCGGCCGACCTGACCAAGGTCGCTTGGCCGGGTGACGCCGTGGTGACGGTTGCCGAGGGCGTTGACCTGGCGGCTGCGGGCGCGGATGGCGTTGGCGCGACCGGCGAGGAGGCCTAACATGGCCGAACTCACGCCGCGCATGAAGGAGCTCGTCCAGCCCTACCTGGCCGGCATTGAGCCCTATGATCCCAACTTCACGCCCACGCGCATCAACCTTTCGGCCAACGAGAACACCTATCCCGTGCCGGCCGGCGTGCGCGAGGCGATTGATGCAGCCCTGGCTGCCACGCCGCTCAACCGTTATCCCGACCCCATGTCCAACGACCTGCGCGATGAGCTTGCTGCTTGGCATGGCGTGACGCGCGAGAATATCTGCGTGGGCAACGGCGGTGACGAGCTGCTCTATAACTACTTGCTGGCGTTTGGCGGCGCGGGGCGGACCCTGCTCAACTGCCCGCCGTGCTTTAGCGAGTATGCGTTCTTTGCGTCGCTGTGCCAGACCGAGGTGCGCGACGTGTGGCGCGACCCGGCGACCTTTGAGCTCGACCAGGCGGCGGTGCTTGCAGCGGCTCCCGAGTGCAATCTGGCGATCGTGACCTCGCCCAACAATCCCACGGGTGACGTGGCGCCGCTCGACTTTGTTGCGGCTCTGTGCGATGCCTGCCCCGGCATGGTGATGGTCGACGAGGCCTACGTGGAGTTTGCCGACGATTCGTTTGGCGCGGCCACCACGGCGCAGGGGCTTATCGCCGAGCATCCCAACCTGGCGATTCTGCATACGCTGTCCAAGGCGTTCGGCGCCGCCGGCACGCGTCTGGGCTATGTGATCGCGGCGCCCGAGGTCATCGACGTGTTCGCGGCGATTCGCCAGATCTATTCGGTCAACGTGTTGAGCCAGGCGGCGGCGCTTGCCTGCGTGCGTGCCCGCGATGCGTACGCACCTGTGGTGGCGCAGGTCGCATCCGAGCGCGAGCGCGAGCTGGCCGCTCTGCGCGTGATGGCTGCCGAGGGCTTGCCTGTGGAGGCGTGGCCGAGCGCGGCGAACTTTGTGCTCGTGCGCACGCCGCATGCCACGCGCGTGCGTGAGCGCCTGCGCGACGAGTATTCAATTTTAGTGCGCGACTTTAGCTACGCGCCGGGGCTCGCGGACTGCCTGCGCATTACCGTGGGCACCCCGCAGGAAAACGACGAGGTGCTGGCAGCGTTTGCCGCGCTGGTGAAGGAGGAGATGTAGATGGACCGTTATGCCGAGGTGACCCGCAAGACGGGGGAGACCGACATTGTCGTAAAGCTCGACCTGGACGGATCTGGCGTGTGCGATATCTCGACCGGTGTGCCGTTTTTCGACCACATGCTCAACGCCTTTGGCCGCCATGGTCTGTTCGATCTGACGGTGCACGCGGTGGGCGACGTCGAGGTCGATGCGCATCACACCGTCGAGGACACGGGCATTGTGCTGGGCGAGGCGTTTTGCCAGGCGCTGGGCGACAAGGCGGGCATTACGCGCTTTGCCGACGCGGCGATCGCCATGGACGAGACGCTTGTGATGGCTGCTGTTGATATTTCGGGCCGCGGGCAGGCCTACTGCGAGCTGCCCGTGCCGACTGAGCGCGTGGGCAGCTTCGATACCGAGCTGGCCGTCGAGTTCTTCTACGCCTTTGCGCGCGATGCCAAGCTCACGCTGCACGTGCGCGAGCTGGTGGGCGGCAACTCGCATCACATTATCGAGGCCGCCTTTAAGGCCGTGGGCCGCACGATGCGCCGCGCCTGCGAGCTGGACCCCCGCGTGCAGGACATTCCCAGCACCAAGGGCTCGCTGTAACCTGCCAAAAAGGGACGGGTTTATTTTGGCAGGTTTTATCTGCGGAAATGCCGTCTCATGCAGTGGGTGAACGTTTAACCGACCAAAATAAACCTGTCCCTTTTTGGCAGGTTTTGAATGGGGAAAAGGAGGGTCGCGTGGGCGAACCGAAGATCGTGGTGGTCGACTACCACAAGGGCAACTTGTCTAGCGTTGCGCGTGGGCTTGCGCGCGCCGGTGCCGCCGCCTGCACGTCGGACGATCCGGAGCAGATCCGCAACGCCGACGGCCTGGTCATCCCGGGCGTGGGCGCGTTCTATGACGCGATCGCCTTTATGCGCCAGAGCGGCGAGGCGGACGCGGTGCTCGATGCCGTCGCCACCGGGACTCCGCTGCTCGGCATCTGCCTGGGTCTTCAACTGTTTTTTGAGCGCGGCAACGAGGGCGTGCCTGCGAACGAGGACGCGGTTGCCGACGGCAACGCCTCCGAGCAGGCTGGCGGTCCCTGGGTCGATGGCCTGGGTATTATGCGCGGTTCGTGCACGCGCCTGGAATCGAGCCGCCTGAAGGTGCCGCACGTGGGCTGGGACCAGGTGCACATGACGCCCGCCGGCGCGGCCGATCCGCTGCTCGCTGGTTTTGCCGAGGGTGCCAACATGTACTTCACCCATAGCTATGCGGTGACCGACGACGCCGATGCCGCCGATGTGCTGGCACGCACGCACTATACGCGGAGTTTCCCCTGCATCGTGCGCCATGGCAACGTGTGGGGCTGCCAGTTCCATCCCGAGAAATCCTCCGCGCTGGGTCAGCGCATCCTTAAGAACTTCGTCAACATCGTCGAGGAGGCTGGCCGATGATCCTGTTTCCCGCAATCGATCTGATCGGCGGCAAGGTCGTGCGCCTGGAGCGTGGCGACCGCAGCCGCTGCAAGGTATATTCCAACGACCCCGTGGCAGTCGCCCGCTCGTTTGCCGAGCAGGGCGCGAGCTGGGTGCACGTCGTCGATTTGTCCTCTGCCTTTGGCGAGGATGAGGACACATGCGCTGCCAATTCGGCGGCGATCAAGGCCATCTGCGGCGTCGGCGGTCTGTCCGTGGACGTGGGCGGCGGCGTCCGCTCACTCGCGCGCATCGACGAGTTGGCCGGCTACGGTGCGCGCCGCATCGCACTGGGCACGGTGCTCGTGACCGAGCCGGGTTTTGCCGAGGTGGCGGCCCAAGGCTTTGGCGAGCTGTTGGTGGCAGATATTGCCGCGCGCGACGGCCAGGTCAAGGTGAACGGCTGGCGCGACGGCGCGGACGTGGCGCTCGACGATGCCGTGGCGCAGCTTTCCGAGCTGGGCTTTAAGCATCTGGTGTATACCGACATTGCGCGCGATGGCATGCAGACGGGCATCGATGTGGCGGCGTATCGCCATGTGGCCGAGGTCGCGGGCTTTCCCGTCGTGGCATCGGGCGGCATCTCGACGCTCGACGACATCCGCGCGCTGGCCGCGGTGGGTGGGGGCGCGATTGAAGGTGCCATCACCGGTCGCGCGCTCTACGAGGGAAACTTTACGCTGGCCCAGGCGCTGGCCGCCGCCCGAGGGGAGGAGTAACCCATGCTTACCAAACGCGTGATTCCCTGCCTGGACGTCAAGGACGGCCGTGTGGTCAAGGGCGTCAACTTTGTGAGCTTGCGCGATGCGGGCGATCCGGTGGAGCTGGCGCGCGCCTACGACCGCGAGGGTGCGGACGAGGTTGTCTTCCTGGACATTACCGCCACGAGCGACAACCGTGCGACGACTATCGAGATGGCGGCGCATGCAGCCGAGGAGCTCGCTATTCCCTATACCGTGGGCGGCGGCTTTCGCGACTTGGCGGGCATGCGGACCATGGTTGCCGCCGGTGCCGACAAGGTGTCGCTCAACTCGGCGGCCGTGCGTGACCCGTCGCTGATTAGCCAGGCTGCCGCGGCTTTTGGCAGTCAGGCCGTGGTCGTGGCGATCGATGCCAAGCGCGTCGGTTTGCCCGGAGAGCCGGGTGCCGACAAGTGGGAAGTCTTCACGGCGGGCGGCCGCAACGCCACGGGTATCGACGCGGTGGCGTGGGCCGAGGAAGCGGCTCGTCGCGGCGCCGGCGAGATCTTGCTGACCAGTATGGATCGCGACGGCACCAAGGCCGGCTTTGACCTGGCGCTCACCCGTGCCGTGGTGCGCGCGGTGCCGATTCCCGTTATTGCGAGCGGCGGCGTGGGTACGCTCGAGCATTTTGCCGAGGGCGTGATCGAGGGCGAAGCCGATGCCGTGCTGGCGGCCAGCGTCTTTCACTTTGGGACGTTCAGCATTCGCGAAGTCAAAGAGTATATGGCCTCTCAAGACATCCCTGTGAGGTTGGACTTCTAGTGCTGCGGGCTGCGCTGCGGCTTGCCCAGGCACCGCATCTTGCCGCTCAAACCGTCGCTCGCGTACCAAAGTACGCGTCGCTCCTCTTTCACGGCAACCTGCGGCACCTGGACAACCCTCGCCGACCTGCGAAGTTTAAATTGGGGAATTGAAATGAAAGAAATTACTACTCCAGCGGATCTTAAATACGACGCCAGCGGGCTGATTCCTTGTGTGGTTCAGCAGTATGACACCGGCGAGGTGCTTATGGTTGCTTGGATGAACGAGGAATCAGTGGGGCTGACGCTTAAGACCGGGACTACGTGGTTTTGGAGCCGCAGCCGTCAGGAGCTCTGGAACAAGGGTGCGACGAGCGGCAACATGCAAGAGGTCAAGGAACTCTGGGCTGACTGCGATAGCGATACGCTGCTGGTCAAGGTTGACTCTCCGGGCCCGGCTTGCCACACCGGCAACCGTACCTGCTTCTTTAAGAAACTCGCCTAAGGCGGGCGTCCTGTTGGGCGCTCGGTAAAACGGAAAGGATTGAACTATGGGTGTGCGCACCGCAAATGTTCAGGATGGAAATATCGGAGAGACGCTGACAAGTCTGGCCGAGGTGATTCACGGTCGTCGTGATGCATCGCCGCAGGAGAGCTATACCGCGCGTCTGCTGACCGACGTCGAGGACGAGCTGCTCAAGAAGCTTGCCGAGGAGGCGAGCGAGGTGATCATGGCCTGCAAGGATAACGATCACGATCACATCCGCTACGAGGCTGGCGACCTGATCTACCACCTGCTCGTGACGCTCGAGCGCTACGGCATCACCCTCGACGAACTGGCCGGCGAACTCAACGCCCGCCGCCACTAGTCATTGGGGACGTTCTTAAACGACTAGTCGTTTGGGACAGTCTTTGTTGGTGTAACGGGGTCATGGAAGTTGCGGTGAAATAGGGACTGTTTAAGCGCTTCATCAGGCAAAACAATCCCTATTCCACCGCAACTTATGAAGGGATGGTTAGGCGAGGGGCGTGGACTCCCATTCTCCGGTGAGGTGGGGGATGCCGAAGGTTCGGTAGCCGCAGTCGTAGGCGTGTGCCTGGGCCTCACGGATGTTCCAGCAGATGTCGCAGGCGCGGTGTGCGTCCGAGCCAAAGGTGATGGGTACCTCGGCGTGGGCGAAGCAGCGCAACAGCCCCGTCGAGGGGTAATAGTCGTCGAGGCCCTTGCGCGGTGCGGCGGTCGAGACCTCAACGTGGCGACCCGTATCGTGGGCGCATTCGGCCATCTGCTCCCAGAACGGCGCGGGATCAAAATCGGGCGCAAAGCCTTCCTTCGAAAAGCGCATGATCAGGTCGGGATGAGCCATCACGTCAAAGTTGAGCGGGCTTTCGCAGGCGCGGCACCAGTCATCGACATAGCGCTCCCACACGCCGTGCACGCCCAGGTTTTCCCAAACGTGCAGGTCGGTGTCGTCGTCGATCCAGCCGCAAAGGGAATCGGGTGTATCGGGGCGAGCGACGTTTTCCGTTCCCGCCGTACCCGCGGCGCCGGCCATGATATCGCCTGGGTTGCCAATCCAATGCACACTGCCCAGGCGCACGACGGCGCCCCGGGACCAGCGCTCAACCAAAGGCTCGCAGCCCTCGTACCAATCGCATTCAAAGCCATAGATAAGCTCGAGCTCCGACGCGATCTGCGCGGCAAGCTTGCGGGCATCCTCAAAAGCCAGACGATGTGCCGGCAGGTCGCCCTCGACAACCTGCACCTCGCAGTTGGCATCCATGCTGGCGGGTAAGGTGAGGTGGTCGGTCGAGACCATGATCCGGCAGCCAGCGGCCGCGGCAGCGCGGACGTTTTCCTCAAACGAGGCATGTCCGTCCGAAAACGAGGTGTGGGTGTGGCAATCGACCAGCGGGCAAGCAGACATGGCAGCTCCTTTGCGTCAAGCGAATCCGCTTCATTGTAATGGCGCAGCTCTCAACACGCCGGACACGCCGGGGGTCGAAATCGATTGGAAAGGCTGCGCGACGCGCGGTGCGGCCTCGCTTGCGCTCTCAAAACATGTACATCAGCCTCCAAAAGCTGCAGAAAATGACATGTTTGGAGGCTGATGTACATGTTTGGATAGGGGCGAGGGCGGCGGCGGACGAAAGTCACGCCTGTGCCACGTCCGATGTGCTAGCGTTTGGATGAACAAAACGAGCCTGTGCGGAAAGGAGCCGGACCGTATGTCATGCGATAGCAAATCTCCGCTATCCCGCGAGACCGATGCGCCAGAGACCATCGTCAAGCTGGAATGCGATATCGACGACGCGTCGCCCGAGGTGCTCGCCTACGCCGCCGACCGCCTGCGCGAGGCGGGTGCGCGCGAGGTGCACTGGCTGCCCCTCTATTGCAAGAAGGGCCGTCCCGGCTGGCAGCTGCAGGTAATCTGTACCCACGAGGATATCGAGCGCCTGCAGACGATTATCTTTTTGGAAACCACAACCAATGGCATCCGCCGTCAGGTTATGGAGCGCGTTTGCCTACTACGCCGCTTTGAGCGCGTAACGACGCCATGGGGCGAGGTGTCCGTCAAGGTGGCGACCCTGCCCGACGGCAGTGAGCGTGCGGCGCCCGAGTACGAAGACTGCTCCCGCCTCGCTCGCGAGCATAACGTGCCGCTCCAGCGCGTGATGCAGGCGGCACAAGCCGTGGCACTGCGATTTGAGTAACGCGGCCGGTGGCACGCCACGCCCAGCCATATCAACCCCATTCGAAAGGAACTCCTCATGAAATACCTCATCGCTTCCGACATCCACGGCTCGGCATACTGGACCGAGCGCCTCTGCGCCGCCATCGAGTCCGAGCAGCCCGACCGCATCGTCCTGTTGGGCGACCTGCTCTATCACGGTCCGCGCAACGACCTGCCGCGCGACTATGCTCCCAAGCGCGTGATTCCGCTGCTCAACGCCCTGGCCGACCGCATCATCGCCGTCCGCGGCAACTGCGACGCCGAGGTCGACCAGATGGTCCTTGACTTCCCCGTCATGGCTGACTACGCCACGCTGTTCGACGAGACCGGCCGCGAGCTGTTCCTGACGCACGGCCATGTTTTTGGCGCCGGCATGCACAACAGCGTCGACCACGCGCCTGCGCTTCCCGAGGGCTCCGCGCTCGTCTACGGCCACACGCACATCAAGGTTAACGAGGAAAGCGCCGCGCACCCGGGCCTGTGGCTCTTCAACCCCGGCAGCGTGAGCATTCCCAAGGACGGTACGCACAGCTACGGCATCTACGAGGGCGGCGCGTTCCGCCATGTGATCCTGGAGGAGGAATAACCATGGCGCAGCGTATGGCTCAGCAAAATGCCGAGGGTTCGCGCGACCTGTCCACGCTGGTCGACGCGTCAGCCGAGCTGCAGCATCTGGTGCAGACCATCTGGCGCCTTCGTCAGCCCGACGGCTGCCCGTGGGACCGCGAGCAGACGCACCGCAGCATTGGCAAGAACATGATCGAGGAAGCCTACGAGGCGCTCGATTGCATCGAGGTGGACGACGTGGCACATCTGCGCGAGGAGCTCGGCGACGTGCTCATGCAGGTAGTGCTGCATACGCAGATCGCAGCGGACGCCGGTGAGTTTACGCTGGCCGACGTGGCGCGCGATATCGATGCCAAGCTCATCCGCCGTCATCCGCACGTGTTTGGTGATGTTGATGCCGATAGCTCCGACGAGGTGCTCAAGATTTGGGATGAGGTTAAGCTTGCCGAGAAGGCCGCCAAGGACAAGGCCGTGGTAGCGGGCGAGGCTGCGCCCGAGGGCCTACTCGACGGCGTGCCCACGCATCTGCCGGCGCTGATGCAGGCTCAGAAGGTGTCGCGCAAGGCGGCTGCCGTGGGCTTTGA
>CABRGB010000056.1 GCA_902470345.1 uncultured Collinsella sp. | reverse complement strand
CCCTCGGGCGCATGGGCGCCACCGGCGCGATACTCAATCTGAGCACCGGGCTTCAGACGCTTGCCCGGCTTGACCAGACACTCCCAAACATGGCCCAGCGGGTCAGCATCCTCACGGCGCTTGAGCAGCAGCGTCTCGACTACGCCACCCGAGCCGGCTTTGCGACCGATCAGGCGGGCCGGCATCACGCGCGTCTTGTTGATGACGAGCACGTCGCCTGGCTCGATATAGTCGATGATGTCGCGGAAGATGCGGTGCTCAACGGTGCCGCCATGCTCCAGCGGCGTCCCCGCCTCGGAACCCTTGCGGTCAACCACCAGCAGGCGGCAGGAGTCGCGCGGCTCGGCAGGAGCCTGGGCGATCAGTTCCTCGGGAAGGTTGTAGTCAAAATCATCGGTACGCATAGACACGTCGGATACTCCTTATATAGTTAAAGTCCGCTCTACATCCTAGCAGGCTGACGTCCCAAATGGACTACTTTTTGGCGGCTTTGCGCTCGTCGCGGATGCGGGCGCGGTCCATGGCCGCCTCGACGGCCGAGAATCGGCAACCGCAGTAATTCTGCCGATACATGCCCAGCTCGCGCGAACGACGCGTGGCCTCGGGATAATACGGACGAAAATCGCGAATCACCGGAGTGAGACCGCGGGCGGCGGCCAGACGCTCCAACACATCATTACAGGTATCGAACAGCTGATACGGCGAGACGGCGAGCGTCGTACCCACATATTCGAACCCGCGTTCCCGGGCCACGCGGCACGCCTCGGCCAGGCGTAGGGCATAGCACGCGCGACAGCGACGGGGTCGATCGGCGCCCAACGGGGCCACACCGGCCTCCCAGCGCTCGCGGTCCTCCCCCGCCTCGATGAGCTCGATGTCGCCATCGGCACACCACCGGCGCAGCTCGTCCAGGCGGCGCTGCCATTCTTCGCGCGGCTGAATATTGGGGTTGGTCCAGCAAATCGTGGGCTCAAACCCCTCCTCGCGCAGCAGGCGGACCGGCTCAAGCGAGCACGGCGCACAGCAAGCATGCAACAGCAACGGCTTCATCAACATCTCCTCCCAATCCTTGCCCAGGGTAGTCTTTTTGGGACGGGGCTATTTTGACTACTTTTGACGTAAAGCAGTCAAAAATACCCATCTCCAAAAAGTAGTCAAAATAGCCCCGTCCCAAAAAGACTACTGACCAAAAAAGCGCACGCCAAAGGATGTGTCCTCGCAGGCGACAATGCGACGGTCGCGCAGGATGGTCCGCACGTAATACCAATCGCCCACACAGCCCGACAAGTGCAGACCAGCCGCCAAGTAGCACAGCAGCGGATAGCCCGAAAACGCAAAGCCCAAGGCAAACGCCGCCGTCAAAACAACCGTCGGCGCCAGGCAAATGACCATGTACCGCCGGCGCGAATACACAACGCCCTCGGCGCAGGCATAAATCATGCAGGTTTCGAGATTTGCCCCAAAGGTCACATGCGCACCGGCGGGCGCAAACAACTTAAAGAACACGCCGTGCACCAGCTCGTGCACGGCAAATGACGCCGCCGAAACCGCAGCCAAGCCGACTATCCAGCCCAAGACCGTGGTCCAGCCGCCCGCGTCAGCCGCATCCAAGTCCGCAGGCCCACCCAGCAGCATAAACACCGGCACCAGGCACACGGCAAATGCGCCAAGCACGGCCATCCCCCACACAAAGCAGGCGTGCAGAAAATCCTCGTCCTCAAACGCATGTATGTTGGAAATCTCATTCATAGCATCTTAGGATAGCGCCCCTGCCACGTACCCGTCCGCATGTGCGATAATGTCGAACGATATGCACGAATTGACCACCGCGCCGCCGAGCCTCGCGCCCGGCCGCGCTCTCACCATATGCGAAGGAGTCCCATGGCATCCAAATACTCCATGAACGACCGTCCCAGCTGGCCTCGCCGCGCCATCGTTACCGCCGGCGAGCCCTACGGCAACAAGGGCCTTCACTTTGGCCACGTTGGCGGCGTCTTTGTCCCGGCCGACTTCTTCGCCCGTTTCCTGCGCGACCGTCTGGGCCGCGAGAACGTCATCTTCACCTCGGGCACCGACTGCTACGGCTCGCCCATCATGGAGAGCTACCGCAAGCTCAAGGAGAACGAGGGCTACGATAAGTCCATCGGCGAGTATGTCGAGTCCAATCACTCCCGCCAGGCCGCGACCCTCAACAACTACAACATCAGCTGCGATATCTACGGCGGCTCGGGACTTGAGCCGGCTGCGCAGATTCACAACGAGGTAACCGCCGAGATTATCGAGCGCCTGCACGAGCAGGGCACCATCTCCAAGCGCTCCACGCTGCAGTTCTACGATGCCAAGGCCGGCACGTTCCTCAACGGCCGCCAGGTGATCGGCCGCTGCCCCATCCAGGGCTGCAAGTCCGAGAAGGCTTATGCCGACGAGTGCGACCTGGGTCACCAGTTTGAGCCCGAGGAGCTCATCGCGCCCAAGAGCCAGCTCACCGGCGAGGTGCCCGAGCTGCGCCCGGTAGACAACCTCTACTTCGACCTGCCGGCCTACCTCGACTTTATGAAGACCTACACCGCCAAGCTCGCCCAGAACCCGCAGGTTCGTTCCGTGGTCTCCAAGACCATGGAGGAGTGGCTGCTGCCGGCACAGCTCTATATTCAGAACAAGTTCCGCGAGGCCTTCGACGCCGTCGAGGACCAGCTGCCCGAGCACACCGTGCTGGAGCCCGAGGGAAACAAGAGCAGCTTTACCGTCACCTTCCCCAGCTGGAAGGAGCGCGACGACGCCCATGCGGTGCTCGCCAACGGCGGCGTGCGCTTCCGCAGCGGCAAGGCGCTCGTGCCCTTCCGCATCACCGGCAACATCGACTGGGGCGTTCCGGTGCCCGAGGTCGATGGCGTCTCCGACGTCACCTGCTGGTGCTGGCCCGAGAGCCTGTGGGCGCCCATCAGCTATACGCGTACCGTGCTCGCGCGCGATGCCAAGGCCGCCGGCGTGACCGAGGGCGTCGCCGCCCAGGATGCCGCCCTCATGGGCGAGCCCGCTGCCGACTCCACGCAGGTGCCCGCGCCCACCTACCAGCACAGCTCGCTCGACTGGCGCGACTGGTGGTGCTCTGATGACGCTCAGATCTACCAGTTTATCGGTCAGGACAACATCTACTTCTACTGCATCGCGCAGACCGCCATGTGGGAGGCCCTAGGCTGGAACCTCACGCAGAGCACCGTCAGCGCCTGCTACCACCTGCTCTACATGGGCAAAAAGGCCAGCTCGTCCTCGCAGACTCCTCCCCCGCCGGCAGACGACCTGCTCAACCACTACACCTGCGAGCAGATGCGCGCGCATTGGCTGTCGCTCGGCCTGTCCGAGAAGCCGGTGAGCTTTAGCCCCAAGGCATACGACACGCGCGTGACCGGCAAGGACAAGGACGGCAACGAGGTGCACGCCTGCGACGACAAGCGCGTTATCGACCCCGCCCTTAAGGAGAGCGCGCTGCTGACCGGCGTGTTCAACCGCCTGGCCCGCAGCTGCTTCTACGGCGTCGCCGTCAAGGAGGGCGACGAGAGTCCCTATCGCAACGGTTGCATCCCCGCCGGTGCCGCTTCTGACACCGTGGTCGAAGCCGCCCAGCAGGCGGCCCTCGCCTTTGAGCAGGCCATGTACAAGTTCGAGACGCACCGAGCGCTCGCTGTGTGCGACGACTACCTGCGCGCCGCCAACAAGCGCTGGAGCGATGCCTCCAAGGCCGCCAACAAGCTCGAGGGCGAGCCGGCCAACGCCGCCATGACGCAGGCCCTCGTCGACGCCTTTACCGAGCTGCGCGTAGCGACCGTGCTCATGCACGGCATCGTGCCGGCCGGCTGCGAGCTCATCTGCGAGTACTTCGACGTTGACCCGGTCGCCTTCTTTAGCTGGGATAACATCTTTGCCTCCACGGATGAGTTTGTGGAGAGCCTGGGCGAGAAGCCCGGCGAGCACCGCGTGAAGCCGCTGCCCCCGCGCTTCGACTTCTTTAGCAAGCACGAGAGCCAGTACTAAAGCACGCCAGCAGCGGCGTGCCCGGAAAGTAGTCAATTTGGAACGGGAAGGAAAGACGGATGTCCAAGCCGCGTCGTCGTAAGCAGAAAAAGCAGGTTAAGCCCGAGCTCAAGCTTAGGCAGTTTGCCTCCACCGAGCTTTCCGACCAGCTTGCCGCCCTTCCCTGCGCCGCCGACCTGCCGTGCTTTATGGTCGATACGGTCGCCGGCGCCTATGCGCCCGCCGATGCCGAGCTCATGATCGAGGGCTTCGGCGCCGCGGTCACACGCCCGGTCACACTGCGCGCCAACACGCTCAAGGCAACCGCCGAGGACATCGCTGCGGCGCTCGATGCCGCTGGCATCGCCCACAACCCCGTCGCCTGGTACCCGGACGCCTTCATCCTGCCCGAGGCCCAGGTTTCCGATCTGTGGGATCTCGACATCTACCGCGACGGCAAGATCTATCTGCAGAGCCTGTCGTCCATGATGCCGCCGTTGGTCCTGGGCGCCCAGGCAGGCGAGGACATCCTGGACATGTGCGCAGCCCCTGGCGGCAAGACGACGCAGATCGCCGCCCTCACCCAGAGCCAGGCACACCTCACGGCCTGCGAGATGAACATTCCCCGCGCCGAAAAGCTCGAAGCCAACCTCCACCGCCAAGGCGCAAAAAACGTGCCCGTCATGCGCATCGACGCACGCGAGCTCGACGAGTTCTTCCGCTTTGACCGCATCCTGCTCGACGCCCCCTGCACCGGCACGGGCACCGTCATCAGCGGCAACGAAAAGAGTCTGCGCGGCCTCACCGAGCAGTTGCTCGGCAAGTGCGCCCGCTCGCAGCGCGCGCTTCTGGACCGCGCCATGGGAGCCCTCAAACCGGGCGGCACGCTCGTCTATTCCACTTGTTCGATTATGCCGCAGGAAAACGAAGACGCCCTGCAAGAGGCCCTCGACAAGCACATGGATTGCGAGCTTATCCCCCTCGACGGCACGCCGAGCGAAAGTGAAACGCGCCGCGCCCAGGAAGCCGGCGAAGAGCCACGCGTCGAGAGCAACGCCCTCACCGAGGCCATCGCCGCCGGCCATGTCTCGGCCGTCGCCAACGGTATGCCCGGCACGCTGACCATTCCGCCCAGCCGCGACTTTGAGGGCTTCTACATCGCCCTGATCCGAAAACGCAGCTAGCGCACGGATTCAAAACTCAACAAACTATCTCCGTGCGCGCTTGTCCTGCTGGTCACGGTGCTGCTTAAGTGCCTCGCGTTCCTTGCGCTCGGCCCTTTTGCCCTTAATGGCCGTGACCACCAAGTAGATGACTGCGGCGGCAACGATTGCGCCCACACACAGGCCAATCGAGCCCAACATTGCTGTGAATTCCATACCGCGTCACCTCTCTTTTAAACGGGACATTCAAGATAGCACCTCAATACCCGCCACCACAGCTCCTTCACGTTCGCCGGTCCTTCGGTCTAACGGATGGCGCGGCGGGGAAAAATCAACTCGTCAAACGATTTAGCAAGCACAAAGCTGTCGGCACCCCGCCGGCCACCATCGCATAGAATCGAGCCCCCATGGATACTCTCAACGATTTGAACGAGCGCGTCGACGCCTTTGTCGGCACCAGTTCCTTCGACGCGCCTGCCGCGACGAACGACCAGGCCCCCATCGATGTTCCCGCCGAGGTTCACGAGGACATCGTCGCCTCGGTCGATTTTTCCGAGGTCAAGCTCGCAGACGTGTTCACCGAGCCCCAGGTAGCCGTGACCCCCAACGGACTGCTACCCATGGAGCCGCTGCCCATCGACGGGCGTCTGCGCAAGGCGGCCCTCCGCATGCCCGACGAGATCGAGGAGGCCAGCGGCTTTACGCTCTTCGGTCGTCGCATCAAGTCGCTTATCTACACCACCGACGTCGCGGTCATCCGCAACTCCAACGCCGATGCCGTCTTTGCCGTTTACCCCTTCACGCCACAGCCTGCCATTACGCAGGCGCTGTTGACTGTCGCCGAGTGCCCGGTCTTTGTAGGCGTGGGCGGCGGAACTACGACCGGTAAGCGCTCCGTACAGATGGCAGCCGTCTCCGAGATGCAGGGCGCGGCGGGCTGCGTGGTCAACTCCCCAGCCACTGCCGAGATGGTCGAGCACATCACCAACATCGCCGACATCCCCGTCATCGCCACGGTCGTACGTTGCGACGATGATGCGCATGCCAAAGTGCGCGCCGGAGCCAAGATTCTCAACATCGCCGCCGGCAAAAACACGCCCCAGGTCCTACGTGAACTGCGCGAGCACTATCCCAACCTGCCGCTCATCGCACCGGGCGGCAAAACACCCGAGAGCATCCGCGAGACCATCGCCGCCGGCGCCAACGCCATCATTTGGACGCCGCCTTCGGCCCAGCAGCTACAGACCGACATGATGCAGCGCTACCGCAAGATGAAGGAAGACGCCACGCCCGTCATCTCGCACGACGATGTGCCCATTATCGACCAGGTTGCCGCCGCCGAGGTCAGCCAGGTCGAGAACATGAATCCCGACGTGCCGATTCCCGACGAGGTTATCGAGCGCGTCGCTTCGATCCACGATCATATCGAGGAGCGCCGCGCCAACCGCGGCCTCAAGCCATCGCTCCACGGCTTCTTCTTCCGCGGCAAGAAACGCTAACCCAAACAGCAAGGCCCGCCTCACAAAGGTGAGGCAGGCCGTTTTCGTTTGAGCAATCATGCAGCGACGTGATGGGGCGAATTAATCCACGCGCTTGTCGCCCATAAAGAAGAGCGCCACCGTACCAGGTCCGGTGTGCGAACCGATCAGAGCACCAATGCTATTGATCTCAATCTTGCCTTTGAGCTGCGGGACTTGTTCCTCAATCAGTGCCGCAACGGCCTCGGCATCCTCGCGGCACGCCGAATGGGACAAGATACACTTACCCGAATAATCCGCACCGTCCTGCACGTGCGCCATCATGGTCTTAGCCATCTCGGAAATCGCGCGCTTCTTGGTGCGGATCTTCTCACGTGGCGACAGCTTGCCTTCGCAATCGACCGTCATAAGCGGGCAAATCTTAAGCGCCGTGCCGATGATCGCGCTCGCGGCTGAAATGCGACCGCCGCGCAGGTAGCTCGACAGATCGGTCGAGAAGAACCAGTGGTGAAGGTAGAGTTTATGCTCCTCAATCCAAGCGGCCGTCTCGTCGAGCGAAGCGCCGCTATCGCGCACGTCGGCGGCATATTCCAGCAATAGGCCAAAGCCCGAAGACGCCGCCAGCGAATCGATGACGCGCACCTTGCCGCCCTGAGGATAGCGATCCGCGAGCATCTGCGCCGCAACGCAAGCCGAACCATACGTACCCGAAATACCCGACGACAGCGTCAGATGCAGCACGTCTTTACCCTCGGCAACAAACGGCTCCCAAAACTCCTCGTACTCACCCACGCTCACCTGAGACGTCTTGGGCATGGCGCCCGCGGCAATCTGGGCAAAAAACTCGTCCGGTGAAATCGACTGATACAGGTCATCGTCATGGACAACATCGTCGATCTCGTAGTGAAAACACACGACAGGGATATTGCGCGACGCAAAGAACTCACGGGTTCGGTCAGCAGCGGATTCACAGGTCAGGACAAAATCACTCATATGAGGCTCCTTAAGTATTGCTACGCAAATTATTGCACAGCAAGCCTAAATACGATACAAATGTCCACTATTTACCAATTCGAACCATTGGCATTGAATATCTTTATCACCATCGTCTCCACCGACCCCACGCATAAATATCTGAGAAAACACCCTCTGTCGTCTCCACCCAACCGACACATCAACCTCAACTAAATCGATTTACCAAACCGTCCAGCCGACAATTCAGCCGCCGGCGCAAAATCGAAACAAAGCCGGCGCATACTGATAAACGTTTGACGATGTTTATCAGTTTTACCAACCATATTGGAAGGTGTTTCATGGTCGCATTCGATCGCAACCCGCAAGACTTTAAGTATCTGCGTCTGCTGTCGAGACAATTTCCCACCGAGCAATCCGCGTTTACCGAGATTATCAATCTCTCGGCCATTCTCAACCTGCCCAAAGGCACCGAGCATTTTATGAGCGACGTGCACGGCGAGTACGAAGCCTTTATGCACATCCTCAACAACTGCTCGGGTGTCGTGCGCGAACATGTCGACGAGATCTTTGGCGACACGCTCTCCTTTGACGAAAAGGGCGAGCTGTGCACGCTCATCTACTACCCGCGCGAGAAGATCGAGCTGGTCCGCAGCCGGCGCGAGGACTCCCCCACCTGGTACAAGACAATGCTCGACCAGCTCATCATGGTTGCCCGCTCGCTTTCGAGCCGCTATACGCGCTCCAAGGTGCGTAAGGCTATCCCGCGCGATTACGCCTACATCATCGACGAGCTGCTGCACACGCATCCGGACGAGAACAACTATCGTGTGCGCTATCACGAGCGCATCGTTGAGTCCATCCTAGAGACCGCAAGCGCCGACGACTTTATCGAGTCGCTCGCCTCGCTCATCAAGCGCCTGGCCGTCGACCACCTGCACCTGGTGGGCGATATCTTCGACCGTGGCGGCGGCGCTGCCAAGATTATGGACCGCCTGCTCACCTACCATTCGCTCGACATCCAGTGGGGCAACCACGACCTGCTGTGGATGGGTGCTGCGGCCGGTGAGCCCGCCTGCATCGCCACGGTGCTGCGCAACAACCTGCGCTACGACAATTACGAGATCCTCGAGAACGACTACGGCATCTCGCTGCGCGAGCTCGTCGCCTTTGCCGATGCCACCTACACCGCCGGTGAGTCCATCACCCCGCTGATCAAGGCCATTAACGTCCTGCTCTTTAAGCTCGAGGGCCAGATTATCCAGCGCCACCCCGAGTTCGACATGACCGACCGCCTGCTGCTCGACAAGATCGACCACGACACCGGCACGGTCACGCTTGCCGACGGCAGTGTGTGGTCGCTCACGACCAACGATTTCCCCACCGTCGATCCGGCGGACCCCTACATGCTCACGCCCCAGGAACAGCACATCATGGACAAGCTCGTGTCCGAGTTTGTCACCGCCGATCACCTGCATCGCCATATCGATTTCCTCTATAGCCACGGCTCGATGTACAAGGTCACCAACGGCAACCTGCTGTTCCATGGCTGCGCGCCGCTCAACGAAGACGGCACCTTTAGCAGCATGAACTGCCTGGGCACCTGGCACGCCGGCCGTGATTATCTCGATTTTTGCGACCGCATCGCCCGCCGCGCCTGGCGCGTGGGCGACCGCGACGCCCTCGACTGGATGTGGTACCTGTGGATCGGCTTTAACTCACCCGCCAGCGGACGCCTGGTGCGTACCTTTGAGCGCGCCTATATCGCCGATAAGAGCACCTGGGTCGAGCCGATGGACCCGTACTTTACGCTTACCAAGTCGCCCTCGGTTTGCGACGACATCATGCGCGAGTTCGGCGTTGCCCCCATGGCATGTTCGCCGACTGGCCACATCATCAACGGCCACACACCCGTTAAAACCACCAAGGGCGAGCAGCCCATCCGCGCCGAGGGCAAGCTGCTGGTCATCGATGGCGGCTTCTGCCGCGCCTACCACCCCAAGACGGGCATCGCCGGCTACACGCTTATCTCCAGCTCGCGCGGATGTCGCCTAAAGTCGCACCAAGCTTTTACCACGGTTGCCGAGGCACTTACCCGCAATGTAGACATCGAGAGCGAGACCAACCGCTTTGACGAGGCCGACCGCCGCCGCATGGTAAGCGACACCGATACCGGTGCCAAGATCCGCAGCCAGATCCAGGACCTACGCCAACTGCTCGATGCATATAGAAACGGTGCTATCGAGGAGCGCGCCTAGCCCCGCCTGCGGGGATTGGCTAAACTTGCTGAGTTCGTCATCCCCGCGGCGCTCCGGCGCCACCCTAAGGCAGGTACCATGCAAAAGCTCCTTGCGCAGATCATGAAGTTTGGCGTCGTCGGCGTCGTCGCCACGGTCATCGACTTTGGCATCATGAATCTGCTCCACTACGGCCTGGGCCTTAATATCCTGATCGCCAATACCAGCGGCTTTATCGTCTCGCTCATCTTTAACTACGTCGCGAGCATGAAGTACGTGTTTGCGCACAAGGAGGGCATGAGCCGCCGCCGCGAGTTCATCATCTTTGTCGTGCTGTCCGTGATCGGCTTGGCCCTCAACGACGGTATCGTGCTGGCGCTCAACGCCGGCCTGGGGCTCGAGGCCAATATCGCCAAGATTTGCGCCACCGCGCTTGTTATGGTCTACAACTTTGTGACCCGAAAGATCTTCCTGGAGGGCGACGAGACCAAGTAGCTCGGCCCCCTCGTTGCACTACGGGACCCACGGATGACGCGCGTCGAGCACCGTGTTGTTCGTGGGCCTCGCTCGTTTACGGTAAGATTTGCAACGTTTGCGGATTACCTCTTGAATATTTGGCGAGTTCGTATAGTTCTTGGCAAAGCCCTTACGTTTCCCCTGCAAAAGCTCTAAAGTATCCTCTGCTCGATTCGTCAACGCATTGGATGTGATTACGTGCGCAAGGCACTGGCACAACCTCATACTAAGCAATTCCTCAAGTTCGCTGTCGTGGGTCTTATCTCCTTTGGCATCGACTGGGGGATGCTCATTGCGCTCGTCGAGCTGTTCCATCTCGACTTTTTGATGAGCACCACGATCTCGTTTATCACGTCCGTCGTGGTTAACTACTGGCTCAGCATGAAGTACGTGTTCGACCATCGCGAGGGCATGAGCCGCAAGCGCGAGTTTACGATCTTCACCATCCTGTCGGTGATTGGATTGGGCCTCAACGACCTATACATGTTTGTGGGCGTCACGTTTTTGAGCATCGGCTACCAGGCCATGAAGGCCATCGCCACGTTCCT
>CABRGB010000055.1 GCA_902470345.1 uncultured Collinsella sp. | reverse complement strand
CGGTCCTGATGGGTAAGCAGTACTACGTGGGATCGCGCTACGTTATGGTCATGTAAGTTGCGCGGTTTTACCAAACCGCGCAACGGCTCGACGCTGCAAACGCTCCTAAGCGGCAATCTGACGTTCAATCGTCGGTCGCGTACCGAAGTACGCTTCCCTCCTCTTTCACGTCACCTTGCTCGCTTAGGGGCGTTTTCGCTGACTTATGCTCAACCAGCGACGTTTCCGTGCTTGTCAAGAGATAAAACATCGGCGTTGATGGGCCGGCACTTGGAGACGTTCCTCTTCTGCCGGCACCTGGGGACACTCCTTAGCCGTTGGGGGCGTTCTTAAACGACTAGTCTGGGCGGCGGCCGTGTGCTGCTGTCCGCGTGGCGGCGTATAATCGGCGGCAGATGACTTGAACGTTAGGAAACCATGACCGATAGCATGCAGCAGATGGCGCTCGACACGCTCGG
This sequence comes from uncultured Collinsella sp., assembly GCA_902470345.1. Classification (GTDB taxonomy): domain Bacteria; phylum Actinomycetota; class Coriobacteriia; order Coriobacteriales; family Coriobacteriaceae; genus Collinsella. The sequence goes on along the minus strand of CABRGB010000055.1, from coordinate 10,922 downwards.
CGCCTATTTTGGCTACACCTCGTTTCGCCCGGGGCAGGACCGCATGGTCGATGCGATTCTTGCCGGTCGCGATGCGCTGGGTGTTATGCCCACGGGCGCCGGCAAGTCCATTTGCTACCAGGTGCCCGCGCTCATGCTGCCCGGCATCACCTTTGTGGTGAGTCCGCTGCTGTCGCTTATGGAGGACCAGACCCGTGCGTTGCTCGCGGCGGGTGCGCGACCCAGCTATCTCAACTCCAGCCTTACTCCGGCCCAGCAAAACACCGTGCTCAAGCGGGCGCGCGAGGGCCGCTACCAGCTTATGTACGTGGCGCCCGAGCGCTTGCTCGAGCCGCGTTTTTTGGCCTTTGCGCGGGAGGCCGCGGCGGACGGCGGCATTGGCGTGCCGCTCGTGGCCATTGACGAGGCCCACTGCGTGAGCCAATGGGGCCAGGATTTCCGCCCCGCCTATCTGCAGATTCGTGAGTTCATCGATTCCCTGCCGCAGCGCCCCATCGTGGCGGCGTTTACCGCCACGGCGACCGAGCGCGTGCGCGCGGATATTCAGCAGATGCTCGGCCTGCAAAACCCCGCGACGGTGGTGACGGGTTTTGATCGCAAGAACCTCTACTTTGGTTGCGAGGAGATGGGCGACAAGGCCAAGACCGCGTGGGTGCGCGACTACGTGATTGCGCATTCGAGCGAGAGCGGCATCGTGTATTGCTCGACCCGCAAGACGGTCGACGCGCTGGCGGGCGAGCTTGCCGAGGCGCTGGGCCCCAGCGGCATTCGCGTTGGCCGCTACCATGCCGGCATGGGCAACGACGCCCGTCGCCAAAGCCAGCGCGCCTTTATCGACGACGATATCCAGGTGATGGTTGCCACCAACGCCTTTGGCATGGGCATCGACAAGCCCAACGTGCGCTACGTGATTCATAACAACGTGCCCGAGAGCATCGAGGCCTACTACCAGGAGGCGGGCCGCGCCGGCCGCGATGGCGACCCGGCCAGCTGCCATTTGCTGTGGAACGGCAACGATTTCCGTATGCGCCGCTTTCTGATCGACCGCGGCGATGCTGCCGATGAGGCGCTCGACGACGAGCAGCGCGCGTGGGCGCTCCAGAACCGATATCGTCTGCTCAGCCAGATGGAGGGCTACTGCAATACCACCGGCTGCCTGCGCGAATACATGCTGCGCTACTTTGGCGACGAGGCCGCGGCCGGGCATGCCGCGGCTGGTACGGGCAGTGCCGCCACGGACGATGCCGAGGGCTGCGGCAACTGCAGCAACTGCCTCACGCAGTTCGAGGTCGAGGACGTCACCGATATGGCTCGCGCCGCCGTGCGCTATGTGGCCACGCGCCCCATGCGCTTTGGCAAATCGCTTATCGCCGACGTGCTTCATGGCGGTAACGCCGAGCGCATTCGCCAGATGCATCTGGACGAGGACCGCGGCTACGGTGAGCTGTCGAGTGAATCGGTCGGGCGCATCAAGGACATCATCGGCCAGCTGTGCGGTCGCGGTTATTTGGCCACCTCGCAGGGGCAGTACCCGGTCGTGGGGCTTGGCCCGCGCGCTGGCGAGGTCGAGGACGAGGCGTTTGCCTTTACCGTTAAGCGTCGCGCGTCCAAGCGCAAGGCCTCGGCCCGCGCCCGCCGTGCGGTGGATCTGCTGCGCGAGGAGGCCGAGCTGGATCAGCGCCCGCGCGTGGGTGACGATGCCGAGCTGTTCGAGCGCCTGCGTGCCCTGCGCAAGGAGATCTCGACGGAGCTGGAGATGGCGCCGTACATGGTCTTTTCCGACAAGGCTCTGCGCGGCCTGTGCCGCCTACGCCCACAGACGCGCGACGAGCTTATCCAGGTCAACGGCATCGGCGAGAAAAAGGCCGACGCCTTTGGCGAGCAGTTTATGGCGGCGATTGAAGAGTTTGAGTCCGAGCATGCACGGAATGGGGCATAACGATGGCATCCGACGATAAAACCGAGCGCACTGAGGTGTCCGCTGTGCCGCTGTACCAGCAGGTTATGGACGACCTAAAGGGCGAGATCGCGCGTGGCGTGTACGCATCCGGCTCGCGCATTCCTTCCGAGATGGAGCTCGCGAAGTACTACGGCGTGGGACGCATCACCGTGCGCCGCGCCATCGAGGAGCTGTCGCGCGCGGGGTATCTCAACCGCCAGCAGGGGAGGGGCACGTTCGTGTGCGCGCCCAAGCTCAAGCGCAAGATTGTCCAGAAGGGTGACGTTCAGAGCTTTTCCGAGGGTTGCGCTGCCAACGACATGGTGCCGGGTGCGCGCCTGGTATCGCGCACGGTGGTTGCGGCGACGCGCGAGGACGCGGCGTTTTTTGGGGTGGAGCCCGGCTGCGAGCTTATCGTGGTCGAACGCGTGCGCACAGCCGACGGCATCCCTGTCATGCTTGAGAACAACACCTTTGTGCTCGCCGACCATCCCTATCTGCAGACGCTTGCCGACAAGGACCTCACGGACAATTCCATCTTTGCACTCGTTGCCGAGCATTCGGGTCGCGCGCCGCTCAAGTCCGACCCCTGCACCGTGGAGATTGCGCTTGCCGATGCTCAAGCGGCCCCACTGCTGGAGGTGCCGGTCGGCGAGCCGCTCTTCTATATGGAGGCGTACTTTACCGACGCCGGCGGGCGCCCTCTACTGCTCGGCCGCCAAAAGATCGTGGGCTCGCGCTACGTCTTCGACATCTAACGTCCACAGATAGAACAACATAGAACAACTTTGGTGAAATGACTTCACGGGCGTTGCCGTGCGTGTTATAAATAGGACAACATAGAACGACAGCAGGTACGAGCTGCCGTCGCTCAAAGCCGCCCCACAAGGAGGAACATCAGGATGAACGCACATGATCTGGTTCAGGAAATCATCGAGCGCAAGGGCAAGATTGAGAACGTCTTTTGGATCGCCTGTGGCGGTTCGATGATCGACCTGATGCCGGCCAACGAGCTGCTCAAGCGCGAGGCCACCACGTTTACCTCGACGGTCTACACGGCACGCGAGTTTTGCCTGATGGCTCCCAAGAGTCTTGGCGAGAAGTCGCTCGTCATCGCCTGCAGCCACAGCGGCAACACGCAGGAGGTCGTCGACGGCTGCGAGATGGCGCTGGCCGCCGGTGCCGAGGTCGTCGCCATGACCGACTGCGAGGGCTCCAAGATCGACAACGGCAAGTGGACCACCTGGGTCTACCCCTGGGGCGAGGGCGTGCCGCAGGCCGAGGTGCCTCAGGGTATCGGCGCTCTGATCGCCGCCGAGCTGCTCGACCAGCAGGAAGGCTACGAGGCACTCGCCGACATGTACGAGGGCCTCAAGCAGATGGATGCGCTGCTGCCCGCTGCCCGCGAGAAGGTCAACGCCGAGCTGGGCGCCCGCTTTGCCGAGCTCTGCCAGCAGCACAAGTTCTTCTATATCCTGGGCTCCGGCCCCAACTTTAGCCAGACCTACGCCATGGCCATCTGTTCGCTCATGGAGATGCAGTGGCAGCACTGCTGCTACATCCACTCCGGCGAGTACTTCCACGGCCCCTTCGAGGCCACCGAGCCCGGCGTGTTCTACTTTGTGCAGCTTGGCGCGGGCGAGTGCCGCCCCATGGAGGAGCGCGCCCTTGCGTTCCTCAACACGCACACCGATACGATTATGGTGCTCGACGCGCTTGAGTACGGTGTGGGCGACGTGCCTGCCAGCGTGCGTTCGTACCTGGAGCCGATCTTCTTCTACAACATGAGCTGCGAGCTGCGCGCCGCCCGCGGCAAGGTCTTCGACCACAGCCCCGAGGTCCGTCGCTACATGGGCATCGAGCAGTACTAAGTAACGGGAAAAGCATTCACCTTCGATTCGCAAGTGAACAGCGTGCGTAAAAAGCGGGCCGCGCCGGGGATTTCCGGCGCGGCCCGCTTGGTATCGCGCTTAGATTCGCAAAGTTGCGGCAGCCAGCGGCCTACTTTGCGTCGTAGGCCTCGGCGTCCCACCAGTCGAGCTGGGCAATGTTGTCGCGGATGTGCTGGCAGCTCTTGTGGAAGCCCTCGAGCTCGTACTCGGACAGGTCGAGCGTGTAGACCTCCTCGACGCCCTCGGCGCCGATCACGCACGGCAGGGATGTGAAGATGCCCTCCTCGCCATACTGGCCGGTCATAAGCGTGGAGGCGGAAAGCACGGCGTGCTCGTTGTGAAGCACGGCGGCGCAGACGCGCGCGGCGGAGTTGGCGACGGCGTACTCGGTGCACTGCTTGCCCTGGTAGGTTACGTAGCCGCCCTTGCGCGCGAGCTCCTCGACCTCCATGTGGTCAAAGGCGTACTTGTCGGGGTTTTCGGCCTGAAGCTCGTTGAGGCTCTTGCCGGCGATGGTCGCGGCCTTAAAGGCGGCAAGCTGGCTAAAGCCGTGCTCGCCGATCATGTAGGCGTCGATGGACTTGGGGCTCACGCCGACCTTCTTGGAGATCTCGGTGCGCAGGCGGGCGGAGTCCAGGCCGCAGCCCGAGCCGATGATCTTCTTGGGATCGTAGCCGGTCAGGTGCCACAGCTCGGTGCACACGACGTCGCAGGGGTTGGAGATGCTCACGAAGATGCCGTCAAAGCCGGCGTCGACGATGCGTTTGGCAAAGGTGCGGGCGGCGTCGGTGGTAAAGAACAGCTCGCCGTCGCGGTTGCCGGCGGCCAGCGCGACCTTGCCGGCGGCGTTGACGATGACGTCGCAGCAGGCCAGCTCCTCGTAGTGGTCGTAGCAGTTGACGATCTTGGTGTTATACGGGACAAACGAAAGGGAGTCGCGCAGGTCCTGGACCTCGGACGTCACCTTGGCCTCGTTGATATCACACAGGTACAGCTCGTCGGCAATGCCCTGCATAAGCAGGCTGTTGGCGACATGTGCTCCTACGTGGCCCTGGCCGACCACACCGATCTTACGCGTCTGGTACATATATGTATCCTTTCGGCCGAGTTTTTCGCGTCGAACCATTGTAGCGTCCTGCTACCACTTTGCTAGGCTAAAGCGAAGTAGTTTTTTGGGACATGCCTTAATCTCTACTTTTGGAGCGATTTGGGCCGCTGACGGCATCGCTGGGCGATGTGCTCGCGCGGATGGGGCCGCTCGTTGTACCATAGCTGCAACTGACTCGTAAGGAGCATCCATGCCCATTCGCATCCCCGACGCCCTCCCTGCCGCCGCGCAGCTCGAGAGCGAGAACATCTTTGTCATGACCGAGTACCGCGCGTTGCACCAGGACATCCGTCCGCTGCGCGTGCTCATTCTCAACCTCATGCCCACCAAGATTGCCACCGAGACGCAGATCATGCGAAAGCTCTCCAACACGCCGCTGCAGGTGGAGGTGGACCTGCTGCGCACCAAGACGCACGAGGCCACGCACGTAAGCGCCGGCCACCTGGAGACGTTCTACCGCACGTTCGACGACATCCGCGACATCCACTACGACGGCCTGATCATCACGGGCGCGCCGGTGGAACAGATGCCGTTCGAAGAGGTCGACTACTGGCCCGAGCTCTGCCAGATCATGGATTGGTCAACCACGCACGTGCACTCTACGCTGCACATTTGTTGGGGCGCGCAGGCTGGTCTGTACCATCATTACGGTATTCAGAAGTACGACCTGCCGGCAAAGGCGAGTGGCGTGTTTGAGCATTATCTGGTGAAGCCGCAAAGCCCGCTGGTCCGCGGCTTCGACGACCGTTTCTATGCCGTGCATTCGCGCAACACCGATGTGCGCCGCGAGGACGTGGAGGCCGAGCCGCAGCTTGAGGTCGTGGCCGTGTCCGACGAGGTGGGCCTGTACATCGTCAAGTCGACCGACAGCCGTCGCTTCTTTGTCTTTGGCCATCCCGAGTACGATACCGACACGTTGCGCCTGGAGTACGAGCGCGACGTGAAGCGCGGCCTCAACCCTCAGGTGCCGGCGCATTACTTCCCGGGTGACGACCCCGCCGCCGAGCCGCGCAACGTCTGGCGCAGCCAGGCTCAGCTGCTCTACACCAACTGGCTCAACTACTACGTCTACCAGACCACGCCCTACGACCTAGCCCGCGCCGGCGAGGAGCACTAGGCTACGGCTGCTGCTGTGCCGGCGGCGTGACGAGCGTGGATATCCGGACGGACGAGCGTGGATTTTCGGACATTTACAAATCGAGCGTGGATAATCTCCCACTTTTGGCTTGAAACTAGGCTCAAAACGGGAGATTATCCACGCTCATTTTTTAGGCATGTAGATGCCGATGGCTCGGCTAAGCGACGGTGCGTGCAGAGGCAAAGTCGCATTTGGCGTAGTCTTGAATCTCGACGGGTTTTTCTTTCTGATAATCCGATGGACCAAGGCCTCAAAATGTGGAGACAGGGACCTCTCGACAACCGCCCTGCCTGCAGATATAAGCCATCAGCCTAAAACGTCCAAAACCGTCAAGCATTTGGTCAGCGCCTGGACGGTATTTGGTCAGACTTCGCATGAAACCGTCTGGTACGTTTGCGCCGTTCCAAGATTTGGGAGGCGACATGGGAAACATGACGGCGAATCAAAGGCTTGCAAGTCACATTAAAGCATGCGAACAGCAGATGAGCTGCGTGTACGCGCGCACGGCGGCGGAGGCAAAGCAGATTCAGCGGCGGGCGGAGGCGGGAAGTCTCGAAGCGGTCATGCCGGGGCTGTATGCGCGTCCGGAATACTGGTCCGAGCTCAAGTTTCGGCAGCGTTATCTGCATCGGGTGCGGGCGCTTGCGCAAAAGCACCCCGACTGGACATTTTGCTCCTATACGGCGGCTGTTATCTATGGCCTTTCGGTTTCGCATGCCAATTTGACGCACATCCATATCGCCGCGATGCCGCCCCAATCGACGACGCCGGGCTCTCAGGTCATTCGTCATCGCTATGCTCGTCAAACACGGGCCACCCAGATGGATATCGCCGTAACCGATATCGATCAAACGATTACGGATTGCTTGGTCGATGCATCGTTTGTCGAGGGACTGATCATCGCGGATTCGGCGCTCCATGAGCAACTTTTGTCGAAGGAGCATCTCGTTGAGACTGTCGACAAGCTTGGCCTGAATCGTCGCGGTGTTGTGACGGCGCGCAGGGTTGCACGATGTGCCGATGGGCTGTCGGAAAGCGGCGGCGAGTCCAAGGCGCGTGCCCTGATGATCGAGCGCGGCTGGCAGACGCCGGAGCTACAAGTTGAGCTGTTCGACCCGGTTGAGCCGGGACGACCGTATCGCGTCGACTACTTGTGGCGCGTGGGCGACCGGCTGATTATCGGGGAGTTCGACGGATTCGTTAAAAGCGAGAAGGCGGCGGAGGAGGGCAAGCTCGCGAAGGCGCAGTTCGATGAGCGCCAGCGCGAGTCGAGGCTTTCGCTGCTTGATAACTGCAAGATCGTGCGCTTGTGCTGGGATGATCTAAGGGACCCGACAAAGCTCGATCGCAAGCTCAAGGTCGCCGGCGTGCCGCGTGCGTGCTGAGGCAGTTGCAGGGCGTTTGGCTGCACAAGCGTGGAAAATCGGACGGACGAGCGTGGATTTTCGGACGCTTGTTGAATGAGTGTGGATAATCTCCCGTTTTTGGCTCGTAAGAGGGCTCAAAGTGGGAGATTTTCCACGCTCATCTTGCGGGTGCGATACAGCGGCGGCTAGGCGCTGACGATGTTGGGCAGTGGCAGGTCGTGGGCGTCGGTGGGAACGTGGTCGACACGCTGCTCGTCAAAGGCGATGCCGACGATTAGGCATTCAGGCGCAACTGTGGGCAGGTAGCGGTCGTAGCAGCCTCCGCCGTAGCCCAGGCGCGCGCCGGTGCGGTCGAAAGCCACGAGCGGCACGATAATCATGTCGAGAGCCTTGGCGGGCACGATGGGGAAGTGGTCGCTGTCGACGTCCATGGCTGCGAAGGCCCGCGTAGGGTGGGCGATAAACGGGGTCTCGGACGCATCGCCGGCAGAGACTGCCCGCATGCGCATGCGCTGGCCACAAGCCATGGCGTCTGTTGCCGAGAGCATGCACGGATAGGCCACGCGCCAGCCACGCGCGACGGCCGCGGCGGCAAACGCGGCTGGGTCGACCTCGGAACCCATGGCGGCATAGACGGCAACGGTGCGTTGGTCCGCAGTGCCGCTGGACTCCATCAGCTCAACAAGCCGCGCGCATACAACAGCAGACTTCGCTGCCCGAACATCCAGATCAATAGCATCGCGCCGAGCAATCACTGCCCGCCGCAACTCAGCCTTATCCATCCCAGTCTCATCTCCCAAACCTACCAAAAAGGGACAGGTTTATTTTGGCAGCTTTTATCTGGGCAAACGCGATATGGGCAGTAAAGTCACCGCAAATATGCCTGTGAACTGCGCCCTTTGTGGTGGTTTGAGCCTAGGCGTTAATGCTATAACGCCGCAGCGATCGCCTCAGTCACAAACTTATTGAGTGACTCACCCTTCTTTGCCGCTGCCAGCGCTGCTTGCTTGTGGAGCTCAGAGCCCGTTCTTACGTTGAACGACCCCTTAAAAGCCCGCTCGGGTTCCTTGCCCTTCTCGGCGCAAAACTCAAGGTAATCGTCGACGGCGTCGTGGAAGCATTGCTCCACTTCTTTAACCGTGGAGCCTTCAAATACGATTGCGTCCCTAATGCCGGTGACCATACCTGTTAGCACATGCTGTTCGGCATCGAACTCGACTGGGGCGAAATAACCCTTGTATGCCAAAACGTTACTCATGACTACCTCCGACATCTTGCAGAAATCGAACGATGTTTCGAATGGTCCCCGCTGTCAATTCGTCAGATGGATGTGGCGCGTGCATTACGAACATCCTGCCATCTGATGGCCTGTAGAAGCGAACGCGCGATCCGAATGTCTTGCTTTTGTTGTCCATTTCAAAGCGATATGATGCCATGACTTTTAAAAAATCGGTATACCGATACATCGAGGGGCAGCTAAGCAGTTGGGCGATGAGTTTATCGGTCCGAGTCATCCCGCCTCACATTCTGCAACTATATCCTAGTTGCAATTTAAGTCCGGTGCAAGCATCCCTACTATAGAACATGTGTACGTATAGAACAAGTGTTCGAACCAACACAAAGGCACCTGTGAGCTGCGCCCCTTTGCGGTGGTTTGGGCTGAATGTTGCGCAACAAGGGCTGCATTTTTGGGTTTACCTTCATGGTGGAAGGAATGAACCGAAAGGAGCCCGCCATGTTTTGTCGCTCGTGTGGCACGCCGCTTGTCGACGACGCCCTCTTTTGCCCCGTATGCGGCGCGCCCGTAGCACCCGACCAGGTCGCGGCCACGCAGCAACCCCAGCCTGCCACGCCCGCTCCTGGGCAATACGTGCCCGTGCAGCAGCCCGTGCGGCGCAAGCGTTCCAAGAAGCCCCTCATCGCCCTTGCCGCGGTGCTTGTCGTGGCGGCGGGCATCGACGGTGGCGCGCTGTTCTACTTTACGCAGATCGCGACCACGCCTATCGACGAGAAAGCCTTCCCGGACAGCGGCATGCGTGCGCTTGTCTCGACCAAGTACGACACTAACGGTGACGGCCGCATCTCGCGCGACGAGGCCAAGGCGGTGACGTCGGTCGAGCTGGACGGCATCGCGTCGACGCAGGGCCTGGGCAAGGTGTTCCCCAACGTTACCAATGTGGAATACGGTGGGGATAAACTCGTCAACCTGGACCTTTCGGGCTGCGGCGACCTTAAGACCGTCGAGCTTAACTCGGCGAGCAACGTCACCGTCGTTAACCTGGACGGTTGCGACAACATCGAGAAGCTCGACCTTTCAAATGCCGGGGAGCTCAAAAGCGTTGATCTTTCGGGTAAAAAGAAGCTCGCCACGCTGGCGCTGCCGCAGGATACGAAGGTTAGCGGCATTAAGGACACACAGCTCGACGAGTTGTGGCTGCCGATGTCCTACGAGGGTACCGATAAATCGGACCAGTACGGCGATATCTACGAGATCGAGCGCGACGAGAACGGTTACGTCACGGGCTTCACGTCTGCCGTCAAGCAAGGTGGCGGTGTAAGCTACAGCGTCGAGCACGATGAGTCGCATCGCATTTCGGAGATTGAGGAAGATCTGGCGGGCGGTTACGAGAACGTCAACACGTTTACGTACGACGCCGACGGTAACGTCACGCGCATCGACTGCGATGCCGACGTGAGCGATTCGTCGAGCACCACGACGTTTACCTACGACGCGGACGGAAACCTGATCAACAAGACGACCCATGCGGGTTACGGCGAGAGCGCGAGCATGTATGTCTACCAGGACGGCAACATGGTGACCAACACCGATACCAGCCCGGCCAATCCTCGGACGGTCGTGTATTCGTACGGATACGACAAGGATCGCGTGACGTCCTTTACGCTGGACTGCCAGGGCGACACGGTGGGAACTACGTGGACGATCACCGCGGGCTATGAGTATGACAAGGACGGCAACATTTCGCGTATCTCGCCTGTGGCATATGACTCGCACGGCAACGATTACGGCTCGCTGAACTCGTATGCCGCGGTGGATTATTCGTACAGCGACGGAAAGCTCGACAGGATCGATTCCGAGCGCGGCGGCTATGCGGAGTTTTACTACGACGACCACGGCAACCTGACGTCGGTCGACGAGTATGCCGGCCGCGGTTCGGATGCCGAGTTTGAGTTTGAGCACGAGGTCGAGTACCAGCGCTACTTCTGCAGCAAGCACGAGAAGAACAAGCCGGAGGAGTGGATTCGTCTGGACGCAGAGTACGACGTTGACCAGGGTAGCTGGAGCAACGATTCCGACTATGGTCGCGAATGCTTTGCAACCATGTACAAGCTCGATCCGCTGGCGGCCAGGCTGAACCCGTTCATCAAGTAGCAGCTCGCCCGAAAACCACCACAAAGGGGACAGTGAACTGCGCCCCGAAACTTGGACTGAATAAATAGCGACTACGCCGCAAGGGCC
>CABRGB010000054.1 GCA_902470345.1 uncultured Collinsella sp. | reverse complement strand
AAGACGGAAAGCACATTAAGTGCTTTCCTTTGCGTGCGGAACTCGCGACAAACTTAAAACCTGGGCCGCCCGGGCCGGGGATCCGACATTCTCGTCGGGGCAACGTTCCTCACAAAAAAAGACCCGCTCCCCTGTTGGGAAACGGGTCTTTGGAAGGACGGTTAACGTACTAGGAAATTATTCCTCGTCGTTGTCCTTGGCCTCTTCGGCGTCGTCGGTGTCCACGAGCTGGTTGAGCAGCTCGTCGAGAGAAGCCATGTCCTCGTTGATGGCACCGTTGGCGGGAGCCTTCTTGTCGTCGATCGGAGCGCCCAGGAGCTCCTCGTCGGCGTCGGCGTGATGCGTCGGCGCGGCGGAGGTGCCCAGCAGGATGTCGTCCGGACCGTCGGGGCTAAAGACCATCTGCAGCAGCTGCGAGAGGTCTTCCTCGTCGGCAACGTCGTCGTTGTTCTCGAGGATGTAGAGCAGGTCGTGGGCCTCCAGGCCGTCACGGAGCTCCTCGATTGCCTTGGCACCGATGCCATCGATGCGCAGCAGATCCTCCTCGGACTTACCGACCAGGTCGCCGACCGTCTCGATGCCGACCTCGCTGAACTTGTTGGTCCAGCGCTGCGACACGCCCAGGTCGTCGAACAGGTACAGGCGAGCCTTCTCGGCGGAGATGGTGTGGCCGTTGCGGGTGAACGAACCGTCAGCACCGCCGAACTCGTCGTAGCCGGCCCAGTCGAGCTGCTGCGGGAGCTGCTCGTCCAGGTCCTTGAGCTCCACCGGAGCCCACTCGGGCAGCGACTTGGCGTTGGGCGAAGCCGGGCCGTCGATGTCGACATAGCCGTCGGCCGTGCGATACGTCAGCTTGGCGTTGGCGTACGGCTTGAGGCCAGTACCGGCAGGGATCTTCTTACCGACGATGACGTTGGACTTAAGGTCGAGCAGGTGGTCGACCTTGCCCTCAATGGCAGCCTCGGTAAGGACGCCGGCGGTACGGATGAACGAAGCGCTCGACAGCCAGGAGTCGATGTTGGACGCGACCTTGAGCGTACCCAGGATGACGGGCTCGGCCACGGGAGCCTGACCGCCCAGACGGGCAACGCGCTCGACCTCGTCGGCGAACTCGTAGCGGTCGACGTACTGACCAAGCAGGTACTTGGAGTCACCGGGGTTGGTGATCTGAACGCGACGCAGCATCTGACGTGCGAGCACCTCGATGTGCTTGTCGTTCAGGTCGACGCCCTGGCTGGTGTAGACGTCCTTGACGCTCTCGACGAAGGTGTGCATCGTCGACTCGATGTCGGTCAGCTTGCGCAGGTTGCGGAAGTTGACGAAGCCCTTGGTGATCTGGTCGCCGGCGCGAACCTCGCAGCCGTCCTCGATCTCGGGCATAAAGCGCACCGAAGCGGGGACGCGACGCTCGTCGAGGACACGGGTGTGATCCTCGGAGTCGGTGAGCGTCAGCACGTACTCGGACTTCTCGGGCTTAATCGAGAGGTGACCGGAGTACGGAGCCAGCTCGGCCTCGCGGCCCAGAATCTTCTCGTTGACGTTGCCGACGATATCGAACATACGGCTGACCGTAGGCAGACCCTGCGTAATATCGTCGACGCCAGCAACGCCGCCGGAGTGAATGGTACGCATCGTAAGCTGCGTACCGGGCTCGCCGATGGACTGGGCGGCAATAATGCCGACGGCGGTACCGATGGCGACCGGACGACGAGTGGAAAGGTCCCAGCCGTAGCACTTCTGGCACACGCCGTACTTGGAGCGGCAGGTGAGCAGCGCGCGGAGCTTGACCTTCTTAAGGCCGGCATCGACCATCTTCTGGATGTCGGCGACCTTCTCGATGTAGCCGTCCTGCTCAAAGAGCACGGTGCCATCGGGAGCCACGACGTCCTCGATGAAGCAACGGCCGACAAGGTCGGTGTTGAGGTCGGTGGTGCCGGGGATGATGAGGTTGTAGGTGACGCCCTCGTGCGTACCGCAGTCCTCCTCGCGGACGATGACGTCCTGGGCCACGTCGACCAGACGACGGGTCAGGTAACCAGAGTCCGAGGTGTGGGATGCGGTATCGACCAGGCCCTTACGGGCACCGTAGGTCGAAATGAAGTACTCGAGCGGCAACAGGCCCTCGCGGAAGTTCGCCTTAATGGGAAGGTCGATCGTCTCGCCGGACATGTCTGCCATCAGGCCACGCATGCCGCCGAGCTGACGCAGCTGGGTCTTAGAACCACGGGCGCCGGAGTCGGCCATCATGTAGAGCGGGTTCTCCTCGTCGAACATGTCGAGCATGAGCGCTGCGACCTTGTCGGTACAAGCGGTCCACTCGTTAACGACTTCGATGTGGCGCTCCGTCTCGTTGATGAAGCCCTCCTCGAAGTACTCGTTGATCTGGTCGACGTTGGCCTGGGCGCGATCGAGCAGCTCCTGCTTCTCGGCAGGGATGAGAGCGTCCCACACCGAGATGGTGAGGCCGGCGCGGGTAGCGTAGTGGAAGCCGGAGTACTTGATGGCGTCGAGGATCGGGCCGACCTTGGCCTCGGGGTAACGATCGCAGCAGTCCGCAACCAGCTTGGCCACGTCGCCCTTGACCATCTTGTAGTTCATGAACTCATAGTCTTCGGGCAGGCACTGGCGGTTGAAGATGATGCGGCCGATAGAGGTCTCGAAGCGCGCGGTCTTGTTGCCGGTGACGTCGTAGTCGACAAACTCGTTCTTGCCGTTCTTGACGCGGAAGATACGGGTGCCGTCCTCGTTGATGACGTTGGCATCGGCAGCGGACACGCGGACCTGGATCTTGGCCTGCATGTCGACCTCGGAGCGGCAGTCATAGGCGTGCAGCGCGTCGTCGAAGCTCGAGAACACGTGGTTCTCGCCCGGCAGACCCTCGCGAACCTGGGTGAGGTAGTACACACCGATGATCATGTCCTGCGAGGGGATGTTGACCGGCTTGCCGGATGCCGGCGAGCGCAGGTTGTTCGCAGAGAGCATGAGCACGCGGGCCTCGGCCTGAGCCTGGCTGGACAGCGGCACGTGGACAGACATCTGGTCGCCGTCGAAGTCGGCGTTGAAGGGCGAGCAGACCAGCGGGTGCAGGTGGATAGCCTTGCCCTCGACCAGCACCGGCTCAAAGGCCTGGATAGACAGACGGTGCAGGGTCGGTGCACGGTTGAGCAGCACGACGCGGCCGTCGATGACCTCTTCGAGGATGTCCCACACAAAGGTGGCACCACGGTCGATAGCGCGCTTGGCGCCCTTGATGTTCTCGACCTTGCCAAGCTCGACCAGGCGCTTCATGACAAAGGGCTTGAAGAGCTCCAGCGCCATGGTCTTGGGCAGACCGCACTGGTGCAGCAGCAGCTTGGGGTCGGTAACGATTACCGAACGGCCGGAGTAGTCGACACGCTTGCCCAGCAGGTTCTGACGGAAACGACCCTGCTTGCCCTTGAGGGCCTCGGCGAGCGACTTGAGCGGGCGACCGCCACGGCCAGAGACCGGGCGACCACGACGGCCGTTGTCGAACAGGGCGTCCACGGACTCCTGGAGCATGCGCTTCTCGTTGTTCACGATGATCGCAGGGGCGTCCAGGTCGAGCAGGCGCTTGAGTCGGTTGTTGCGGTTGATCACGCGACGGTACAGGTCGTTGAGGTCGGACGCGGCGAAGCGGCCACCGTCGAGCTGGACCATCGGGCGCAGATCGGGCGGAATGACAGGAATGACGTCCAGAATCATATTCGCGGGGCTGTTGCCGCCCTTCAGGAAGGCGTCAACGACCTCGAGGCGCTTAACGGCCTTCTCGCGCTTCTGCTTCTGGGAGTCCTCGTCGGCGATGATGGCCTTGAGCTTCTCGGCCTCGGAGGGGAGGTCGATGGCAGCGAGCAGGTCGCGGACGGCCTCGGCACCCATACCACCCTTGAAGTACATGGAGTAGTAGCGAGTCATCTCGCGGAACAGCGGCTCATCGGAAATGAGGTCGCGCTCGCTCAGCTTCATGAAGGCGTTGAAGGCGTCCGTGCGGAGCTGCTTCTCGTCCTTGCACTCTTCCTCGATGTCGACGATGCCAGAGGCGATCTCCTCGGGGGTCAGCGGCTCCTCGTCGGAGAACTCGTCAAAGTTCTCGGGGTTGCCCTGCTCCTTGAGGGACTCGATCTGGCGAGCGCACTCGGCATCGATCTCTTCCAGATCGGCGGCGAGCTCCTCGCGCAGGTCGTCGGCGTCGGCCTCGCGAGCCTCGTAGTCGACCTCGGTGATGATGTAGCTGGCAAAGTACAGAACCTTCTCGAGGTCCTTGGACTTGATGTCGAGCATACGGCTCATCGGGAAGCTCGTGGGGCTCTTGAAGTACCAGATGTGGGACACGGGAGCGGCGAGCTCGATGTGGCCCATGCGGTCGCGACGCACCTTGGCCGAGGTGACCTCGACGCCGCAGCGCTCGCAGACGATGCCCTTAAAGCGGATGCCCTTGTACTTGCCGCAGGAGCACTCCCAGTCCTTGGCGGGACCGAAGATCTTCTCGCAGAACAGGCCGTCCTTCTCGGGCTTGAGGGTACGGTAATTGATGGTCTCCGGCTTCTTGACCTCACCGTGCGACCAGGAACGGATCTGGTCGGCGGAGGCAAGGGAGATCTTTACCGAGTCAAAATCAGTAGCTTCGAAATCTGCCACAGTCAACTACTCCTTATCAGTGGTCGTGGCGGCGACAGCCTCGGGTGCCTCGGCGGTCTCGGCATCCTGGGCCTCGACGTCGGCGTCAACGCCGGCGAGCGCAGCCAGGTCGTCGAGAGCGGAGGTCTCCTCGGCGGTCACAGGGGCGGAGGCGTCCTCGTCGGCATCGTGCATGGGCTCGATGTCCAGTGCGAGGGAGCGAATCTCCTTGACGAGAACCTTGAAGGACTCGGGGATACCCGGGACCGGAACGTTCTCGCCCTTGACGATGGACTCGTAGGTCTTGACGCGGCCCACGGTATCGTCGGACTTGACGGTCAGGATCTCCTGCAGGACGTTGGAAGCACCGTAAGCGTACAGTGCCCAAACTTCCATCTCGCCGAAGCGCTGGCCGCCGAACTGAGCCTTGCCGCCCAGAGGCTGCTGGGTAACCAGGCTGTAAGGGCCGGTCGAACGGGCGTGGATCTTGTCGTCGACCATGTGGCCGAGCTTGAGGATGTAGGACGTACCCACGGTAATGGGCTCGCGGAACTCCTCGCCGGTGCGGCCGTCGAACAGACGGGTCTTGCCGCGCTCGTCAAGCTGGGTGACGAACTCGGGGCGCATGTGATCGCCAAAGGCAGCGGTGGCCTTGTTGAGCATATTCTTGTTGGCACGACGGATGACCTCGGCGATCTCGTCCTCCTTGGCGCCGTCGAAGACGGGCGTCGCGGTGAAGAACGGACCGGGGACGTACTTGTCGGAGTCGGCCTGCTCGGTATCCCAACCGCACGCAGCAGCCCAGCCAAGGTGGCACTCGAGCAGCTGGCCGACGTTCATACGCGAAGGAACGCCCAGCGGGTTGAGGATAACGTCGATCGGGGTACCGTCAGCCATGTAGGGCATGTCCTCGACCGGCAGAACGTTACAAATAACACCCTTGTTGCCGTGGCGGCCGGCGATCTTATCGCCCTGCTGGATCTTACGACGCTGGGCGACGTAGACGCGCACCTGCTCGTTGACGCCGGGGGCCAGGTCGTCGCCGTTCTCGCGGCTAAAGCGGACGACGTCGATGACGCGGCCGTAAGCGCCGTGAGGCATCTTAAGGGAGGTGTCGCGGACGTCGTGGGCCTTGGCACCGAAGATGGCGCGCAGCAGGCGCTCCTCGGCGGTCAGAGCGCTCTCGCCCTTAGGCGTGACCTTGCCGACCAGGATGTCGCCAGGGCCGACCTCGGCGCCGATGCGGATGATGCCGTCCTCGTCGAGGTTGGCAAGCATGTCCTCGGAGAGGTTCGGGATCTCGCGGGTGATCTCCTCGGGGCCGAGCTTGGTGTCGCGGGCGTCGATCTCGTGACGGGTGATATTGATGGTCGTCAGCAGGTCCTCGGCCACCAGGCGCTCGGACACGACGATACCGTCCTCGTAGTTAAAACCTTCCCACGGCATATAGGCCACGGTGAGGTTCTGGCCCAGTGCGAGCTCGCCGTGATCGGTCGAAGGACCGTCGGCCAGAGGCTCGCCCTGCTCAACGGTGTCACCGACGCGCACGAGCGGACGGTGGTTGATGCAGGTGGACTGGTTGGAGCGCTGGTACTTGGCCAGGTGATACTCGTCCATGCCGCCGGCATGCTTGACGATGATCTTGGAGGCGTCGGCAAAGATGACCTCGCCGGCGTTCTTGGCCAGGGTGACCTCGCCGGAGTCCAGAGCGGCGCGACGCTCCATGCCGGTACCGACATAGGGAGCGGCGGGGTGAACCAGCGGCACGGCCTGACGCTGCATGTTAGCGCCCATCAGCGTACGCTTGGCGTCGTCGTGCTCCAGGAACGGAATCAGCGTGGCTGCGACGGAGAGCATCTGACGCGGCGAGACGTCCATGTAGTCGACGTCCTCGACGGGCACGTCGGCGGGGGCGCCGAAGGAGCCGTCGAAGTCGCGGGTACGGGCGATCACGGTGTGCGGACGGACGATCTTGCCCTCGGCATCGGTCGTGATGAACTCGTTGGTCTTGGGATCGAGCGGCGTGTTGGCCGGCGCGATGACGTGCTTCTCTTCCTCGTCAGCGGTCATCCAGTCGATCTGGTCGGTGGCAACGCCGTTCTCGACGCGACGGAACGGGGCCTCGATGAAGCCGTACTCGTTGACGCGGGCGTAGAGGGCGAGCGAGCCGATCAGGCCGATGTTGGGGCCTTCGGGGGTCTCGATCGGGCACATGCGGCTGTAGTGCGAATTGTGAACGTCGCGGACGGCCGTCGGCACGTTGGTGCGGCGGCTGGAGCCGGACTTGTGGCCGGCAAGACCGCCAGGGCCGAGTGCGGACAGACGGCGCTTGTGGGTCAGACCGGTCAGGGGGTTCGCCTGGTCCATGAACTGCGAGAGCTGCGAGGAACCGAAGAACTCCTTGATGGAGGCCACGATCGGGCGGATGTTGATGAGCGACTGCGGGGTGATCTCGTCGATGTCCTGGGAGCTCATGCGCTCACGGACGACGCGCTCCATACGGCTCATGCCGATACGGAACTGGTTGGCGACGAGCTCGCCGACGGTACGGATGCGGCGGTTGCCGAAGTGGTCGATGTCGTCGACCTTGAAGCCCTGCTCGCCGGCAGCGAGGGACAGGAGGTAGCGCAGCGTCGCGACGATATCCTCGTCGGTGAGCACCGTGACCTCTTCCTCGGTGGTGAGGTTGAGCTTCTTGTTGACCTTGTAACGACCGACGCGGGCCAGATCGTAGCGCTGCGGGTTGAAGAGCAGGCCCTCGAGCAGGCTGCGGGAAGCGTCCACGGTGGGAGGCTCGCCCGGGCGCAGGCGACGGTAGATCTCGATGAGGGCGTCCTCGCGAGTGAGAGCGGTGTCGCGCTCCAGGGTGCGCTTGATCACATCGGAGTTGCCAAGCAGCTCGATGATGTCGTCGTTGGTGACGGCGATGCCAAGGGCGCGCAGGAACATCGTGGCGCTCTGCTTGCGCTTACGGTCGATGGAGACCATGAGCTGGTCGCGCTTGTCGACCTCAAACTCAAGCCAGGCACCGCGGGACGGGATGATCTGGGCCTTGTAGATCTGCTTGCCCGAATCCATCTCGGAGCTGTAGTACACGCCCGGGGAGCGGACGAGCTGCGAGACGACGATACGCTCGGTACCGTTGATGATGAAGGTGCCCTGATCAGTCATCATGGGGAAGTCGCCCATGAAGACGAGCTGCTCCTTGATCTCGCCGGTCTCCTTGTTGGTGAGACGGACGTCGGTCAGAAGCGGAGCCTGATAGGTCATATCCTTCTCGCGGCACTCCTCGACGGTGTGCGCGGGGTCGCCGAACTGATGCTCGCCGAAGGTAACCTCGAGAACATGGTTCTGGCTCTGGATGGGGCTGGATTCCTTGAACGCCTCACGAAGGCCCTCGTCCTTAAAACGCTCAAAGGATTCCCTTTGAACAGAGATAAGGTTGGGGAGCTCCATGGCCTCCGGGATTTTCCCGAAGCTGACGCGCTTGCGCTCAGTGGCAGTGTATGCGTAGGTCACCAGGTTTTTCCTCCTTCACGGAAATGCTCGGTGGGTTGGCGAGGCATAGCTTCGCCAGTTATCGCAACCTAATATTTTATCAGGTACCGACCGTTGGGCAAGAAAAGCCTTGACGCGATTGAGTTTTTGGAGTAGCAAAGTTTTTCAACAGAAAACACGCAGGTAGATAGGTGTGCATCGAACATCTGTTCATATATTTTTTGTGAACGAGACTGCTGGCGCGGGCCACTGAATGGCGGAATGGCTTTGAGGGTTAATCGGGCGGAAACTGCGTCCCGTTTTGAGGCCTCAAACTGGGACGCAGTTTCCGATTGAGCCCTGTCTGGGAAACTGCATCCCGTTCTGAGCCGATATTCCGGGTCGCACTTTCCGCTAGGGGCCTCAGCCGGAAAGCGCATCCCAGAATTCAGTCAAATTGTGGGACGCACTTTCCGGAGCCAAGCCGTGGCGCGCATAAAAAACGGGTGCAGACCGAAGTCCGCACCCGTACATGTCGATGCCCGAAGGCTTATTTGCGCATCAAGCCGCCGCGCTCGTCGATGGCGTCCCAGAAGGCGCCGGCAAAGCGAGGATCGTTTGCAGCCATGAGGGCGTTGGTGGCCATCCAGCCAGACGGGGTACCGGTATCGTAGCCCGACAGCGGGTCGATGACGACAGCGTACATGGCCTCGCGGTCGAGCGAACGTGCCATGGCGTCGGTCAACTGGATCTCGCCGCCCTTACCGGCCTGCTGATCGGCCAGCAGGTCCATGACCAGCGGGCTCAGCAGGTAGCGACCGACGATGTACAGGTTGGACGGAGCCGCCTCGGGAGCGGGCTTCTCGACCAGACCACCGATGCGCCAAACGGCACCGGGCTCGTCGTCAGCGGCATTCTCAAAGCCCTCGAGAGAGCCCACGCGATCGCCGGCGATGACGCCGTAGCGGCTGACTTCCTCGGGAGCGCACGCGGCAACGGCGATAACCGAAGCGCCACCGTGCTCCTTGGAGACGGCCAGCATCTTGTCGCAGATGTCGCGGTTGGGCACAACGTAGTCGCCCAGAAGAACCAGGAAGTTCTCCCCTGCCACAGCGTCGGCAGCAGAGCGAATGGCGTGACCGAGGCCCTTGGGCTCGTACTGATAACGGAAGTCGACCGGCATACCGCCCGCATGGGCGACAGCGTCGGCGTAGGCGTCCTTACCGCGCTCGCGTAGCAGGTTCTCGAGCGAACGGTCGGGCTGGAAGTAGTTCAGCAACTCGGGCTTGCCGGGCGAGGTAACGATGATGGCGTCGTCGACCTCCTCGGGGTCGAGCGCCTCCTCGACGACATACTGGATGACCGGCTTGTCGAGAACCGGCAGCATCTCTTTGGGCGTGCACTTGGTGCCAGGCAGAAAACGCGTGCCAAGACCGGCGGCGGGGATGATTGCCTTCATATTATTCAAGGATCCTTTCGCAGGCGCAGGATGCGCCCTGTGCGTGCGGCACGGCGGCCGCAGACCAAATTGCGATACCGAAGTATCTTACCGCTGCTAATTAACGTTAATGCAGGCAAGCGCCATTCTTCAGCAGGTCAACGCAAATAATTGCTCGAATGGTGCAATTTTATCGACCAGCGGTAGCGACCCCGACGCACCGCAAACGGCGGCAATTTGCATGCCGAGCCAGCAAAATAAAGGGGTCATAACAAAAAAGACGGGGCTCGCAATGCGAACCCCGTCTGCAAAGAAATCTGGCGAGAAAGCCTGATTACTTGAGGGTGACAGCAGCGCCAGCAGCCTCGAGCTTCTCCTTGGCAGCCTCGGCGTCCTCCTTCTTGGCACCCTCGAGAACAGCCTTGGGAGCGCCCTCGACGACCTCCTTGGCCTCCTTCAGGCCAAGGTTGGTGAGCTCACGGACGGCCTTGATGACCTGGATCTTGTTGTCGCCGAAGCCCTCGAGCACGACGTCAAACTCGGTCTTCTCCTCGGCCTCAGCAGCGCCAGCAGCGGGAGCGGCGACAACGGCGGCAGGAGCAGCGGCGGAAACGCCGAAGGTGTCCTCGATAGCCTTGACGAGCTCGGAAGCCTCGAGAAGGGTCATTTCCTTAAGAGCATCGATGATCTCATCGGTGGTAAGCTTAGCCATTTCTAAGTCCTTTCGGTTTCCGTGTCTGTGCACGGAGATCAGTTAAACACGGCGCGAATGCGCCAGGGGTGCGGCGTTGCCGCCGCGGGTGAAAACAGCGACTAGGCTGCCTTCTGCTCGGAGACCTGCTGAATCGAACGAGCGAGACCAGAGGAAACGCCGTTGACGCAGACAGCGATGTCGCGAGCGAAACCGGAGATGAGACCGGCGATCTGGCCGAGAAGCTGATCCTTGGTGGGCAGCTCGGCGATAGCCTTAACATCATCAGCGGAAACGGCCTTGCCGTCGGAGATACCGCCCTTGATCTCAAGGACGCCCTTGGACTGAGCGGAGAAGTCCTTAAGGGCCTTAGCGGCCTCGACCGGCTCGGACTCGTAGAACACATAAGCGACGGGGCCGGCGAGGATCTCGTCGAGCTCGGGCTGCTCCTGGTTCTTGAGAGCGATCTTGACCAGGTTGTTCTTGTAGACCTTCATCTCGGCGCCGCACTCGCGAAGCTGATGACGCAGCTCCTGAGCCTGCTTAACCGTCAGACCGTTGTAGTTGACGACGAACAGACCGGCGTTCTCGGCGATACGGGACTCGATCTCTGCAACCTTGTCGATTTTGTACTGCTGGGGCATGAATTACACCTCCTCGAATTCTTTCCGGGCACGGTCCGCCACAAGGACGTGACGGGGGCATGTCCAAAAAGAAAGCCCCCGCGCTGCATGAGCGACGGGGGCGAGAAGACATATCTACTCGACCACCTCGGCTGGCGGGAAGTCCCATTAAGCTCGCGGGCGATGCCCGTTTGCACCGGCTGTCTCTGGCAGCGGATTCGTGCGTGAACCGAAAGTATTATGGCGGGGACCCCGGCGTCGGTCAACGGGCGCGAGGATTCGTACACAAACCCTGCATACGCTCCGGTCCGAGGGGCCGGGTTGAGATTTTCGCTCGGTCAAGTCCTGGCTCGCACGAAGAGCACATTAAGTGCTCTTCGGCTCGTGCGGAATCTACGAAAATCTCAACCCGGCCCCTCGGACCGGAGCTGCGGTAACTTTGTTGCGAATCCTCGTGTCCGTTGAGCGACGCGCCCCACGCATAACCCTTATGTCGGTGGGCTGATGTGTTGCATCCCTGAGGACTACAAAGTCGAAATGAAGTTGGACAGGCGGTTGAGGCCTTCGTCCAGATCTTTGTCGGAGACGCAGTAGCTGAGGCGGATGTGGCCTTCGGTGCAGAAACAGTCGCCCGGGACTAGGGCTACGTTTGCTTCTTTGATGGCTTTGATACAG
>CABRGB010000053.1 GCA_902470345.1 uncultured Collinsella sp. | reverse complement strand
GGGCCGTAGTCGCGGTAGTAGTCGTTGTTTCCTAGGACCGCTCGCACGGGGGCGATGGTGCATAGATGCTCGTAATCCATCTCTGAGGTGAGGTCTCCGGCGTGGATGATCAGATCTGCGCCCTTGAGCTCGTCCAGAAGCGCGGGCGAAAGATAGCCGTGGGTGTCCGAGATGATGTCGATGCGCTTGGCGCTTGCACTGTTCATGGGATCCCTTCTTCAAAACCGATTCGACGTATATACAAAAAGCCCCACGGCTCCGCAGACAATTGGTCTACAGGGCTGCGGGGCCAGTGTGCTAGAGGCTCAGGGCCTTCTTGAGCGGCACAACGCGGCGGCGCGAGACCGGCACGCGTTCGTCGACGCCCGTAATGCCCAATTGGATAGCGCCCGAGGGCACCGTCTCGACATCCGTGACGCACGCCAAGTTGACGATATAGCGACGATGAACGCGAAAGAAGCCAAAGTCGCAAAGCTTGGCCTCGAACTGCGCCAACGAAGTCGTCGATAGAAAACGATCATCGACGGTATAGATACAGGAGTAATCGTCCTTGGCCATGATGAAGCGAATGTCATCCACGGGGATGAGGACCTTACGGCCGCCCTTTTCCACCGGAATGCGCTCGATGGTGGCTTTGCTGTCCGTGACGGGCTTGGCGTGCTGCATGACCTTCTCGATCGCGCGATCCAGGCGCGCCTCCTCAACCGGCTTCATTAGGTAATCGACGGCATCAACGTCGAACGCCTCGACGGCATGATCGCTATACGCGGTCACAAACACAATCGCCGGCGGATTCTTAAGCTTATGCAGTGCCTCGGCAAGCTGCAGGCCAGAAGCGCCGGGCATCGAGATATCGAGAAATACGACATCGACGCGGCTTTCCATCAACATCTCAATGGCGGAGCGGACGCTCGACGCCTCAGTGATCGTGCCGATCTTGCCCGTCTGCTCGAGCAAGAAGCGAAGTTCCGAACGGGCCGGGGCCTCATCATCCACAATCATCGCACGCAGCATAGGGATTAAACCTTTCGTCAACAAACTAGGCTGGGCATCCGCCGCTTGGCGTTGAGCCCATAGTCTTTTATTTTACTCTTGAATGTCAAAGATGCTCTCTGACAAATCAAGATGCAGGAGCACTTTGGTACCCTTGCCCGGCGCCGATTCGACGCGCGTATAAGAGTGCGGTCCATAAAAGCGATGGATGCGCTCAGAAATATTGTGCATGGCCACGCCGGCGCCGCCGCCTTGCGGGGAACTGGCATCGGGGCGGGCGGAGCGCTCATCAAACAGCCTGGCGGCGGTGCCCTCGTCCATGCCCACGCCGTTGTCGGCCACGGCAATCAGGATTGCGTCGTCGCCGTCTTGATGGACGGTCACATCGATCTGCAGGGCATCGCCATCGCCCATGCCATGCCGCACGGCGTTCTCGACAATGGGCTGGATTACAAAGGCCGGGACCAACGTGTCCTCGACATCCTCGGAGACATCGAAGGCCGCCAGTACGCGGTCCTCGCCAAAGCGCGCCTTCTCAAACGTCAGGTAGCGCTTGGTCTGGGCAACCTCGCGCGAGACCGGGATAAGCGACCCCGAGTTGTCGAGCGTGGCGCGATAGAACGAGGAAAACTCGCGCAGCAGCTCGCGGGCACGCAGCGGGTCGGTACGCGTAAACGACGCGATGGTGTTGAGCGTGTTGAACAGAAAGTGCGGGTTGATCTGCGCCTGCAGGGCACGCACCTCGGCACGGGCCGTCAGTTCCTTTTGCACCTCGAGCTCGTGGATGGCGAGCTGCGTGGACAGGATCTCGGCAAAACCCGAGGCGAGCGCATACTGGGTACGGTCGACGGCACGCGGGGTCTTGTAGTAGAACTTGAGCGTGCCGACGGTGCGGTCGCCCACCTTGATGGGCGCGATGATACCGGCGGGAACATGGTTGTGCGAGCCATCCGAACCCACCACGTCCACCACGCGGTTGAACGACTGCACGATGCCGTGCTCAATGACGTAGCGCGTGGCAAGCGTATGGATGGGCGAATCGGGCAGCAGCTTTTCCTCGAACTCGCCCGCGCAGGCCAGCACGTTGCTCTCATCGGTGATGGCAACGGTCATGGCACGTGTCTCGGGCAGAATACGCCGGCACACCAAAAGCGCCGATTCCTGCGTCAGGCCGCCCTTAATGTCCTCGAGCATGGCCGAGGCAACCGAGAGCGTCTCCTCGGTGTACTGGGAGCGTACCGAATCGGGGTTGAGCGTCAAATAGATAAAGATGCACAGGAAGATGCACAGCAGCGCACAGGCGATCACCGTGGCAATCGGCTCAATGCCAGTCGCCAGGGCAAAGATAAAGTACACCAACACGCAAACGGCGCAGACAACGGCGATGATGCGAAAGATTGAAATTGAATTATCGCGCTGGGCGCGGCGGTCGATCATTCAGCCCCCTCCAGGATGCTAATCAGTTGTGCGTCGCGCCAAAGTTCGTCCATGATCTTGGGCCAGAAACTCTGAAAACGCAGGTAGCTTGCGGCGTTTTGGCGGGCATAGGTCTTGGCCTCGTCAATACCATGACGCCAGATGCGCAGATACCCCTCGTGCTCGCGGGTAAACATGCTGCGGACCATGGCGGTCTTGCGCACGCGGTCGTCGAGCTCGCGCGAGATCCACGGACCCGGATAGGGCATGAGCGATGCGGCCGTAACCGGAATGAGCTCCTTTTGGTGCGCAGCGAACGTCAGCTTGGCCCGCTCGTAGTACCAACGGTACACGTCCTGCATAAAGCGCGGCGAGCGCTTCTCGGACTCGGGCGGCAGGTGGCGCACGGTCCACTCGTTATCGAACCACACGTCATAGCCGAACATGCGCATGTTAAACAGGTAGTCCAGATCCTCGCCGCGGGTGATAAACGGGTCGAAGGCCACGCGCGTAAAGGCGCGGGCATGCAGGGCCACAAGGCCGCCGCACACGTAATTGGAGCGCGAGATGCGGGTGCCCGAAAGCGCCTTTTTCATCCAGCGATTGAACTCGATGCGCTTGGTCCACCAGCGATGGCAAATGCCCGCTTTGTCCGTGGGAGCCAGCGGCGACCCGTCACGATCGTAAAAGTATCCGCTCTTGACTAAAATCGGCAGGCCCTGACGCGTCTGTTGGCCCAGCGCATAGGTCGCACGCTTCATAAAGTCGGCATCGATGACGGTCTCGTCGTCATCCAAAAACACAACCGCGTCGTGCCCCAGCACCGCCGCGCAGGCAAGACCCATGTTGCGGATGGCACCGTAGCCGCGCAGGCTCACGCACTCGCCCGAGCCTTTGGGCGCAATCTGCGCCACGCGGTCGGCAACACGCGAAGCCTGAGTATTGGTAACGATGGTGACCTTAAGTGTGGGATGCGCATTAACGATTTCGTGCACGCGATGGGATACGTCGGCCGTGGCAGAAACCGGACAGACCACCAAGAGAATGATGCGCGGAATGTCGCGCACCTGTTCGAGCGAAGTCAGGCAGCGATCGAGCTCCGGGTTGGCGGCATTGAGCGACGTCGAGTGATCGTAGGTGCCGGGAGCGTTTGCTTGGGTATCATCGCCCGCCCAATATGTTGGGATCACAACCGTGGCGTTCATACCTTTACCCTCCTTGCAACACAAAAACGGGGCGCCGCCAAACACAGGCGACGCCCCGCGACCTAGCTGGTTCCATCATACCCACTTGGGCTAAACATTGTTCGGAAGTCAGAATGATTTATGCGGCTACTTCCAAAAGAGTGCTGCAGATAGGCACAATTGCCGTACTGAGCCCGGTTGCCTTACGCCGCCGCCTGAGCCGTGCGGGACAGACGGACCAGCAGCACAAAGCCAAGCACCAGCAGCACGCCGATGGAAAGGACGCCCAGCGACGGGTTGCCGGTCAGCGAGGTGACGACCGACACCAGGAAGGTGCCCATCACGCTTGCGTAGCGGCCAAAGATATCAAAGAAGCCGTAGTACTCGTTGGACTTTTCCTTGGGGATGATGCGGCCAAAATAGCTGCGGCTGAGCGCCTGAACGCCACCCTGGAACAAGCCGACCAAAATGGCGAGCACCCAGAACTCAAAGGCAGTCTTTAAGAAAAACGCGGCAAAGAGCACGATGCCCATGTAGGCGGCGACGGCCACCATGATCATGTTGAGCGTGCCCACGCGACCGGCGAGCTTGCCGTAGATAATGGCGGACGGGAAAGCGACGAACTGCGTAACGAGCAGTGCCAGCACCAGCTGGGTCGAATCGATACCCAAAGCCGAGCCGTAGCTGGTTGCCATGGAGATGACCGTATGGACACCATCGATGTAGAAGAAGAACGCAATCATGTAGACCAGCACGGGCTTGTTGTGGGCGATCTCGCGCATGGTGTGTCCGACCTCGGAGAACACGCCGCCCACGATGTGGCCGATGGTATCCTGGGGGCCGCGCTCGCGACCGTACTTTTGCTTATAGGTGCGAATGAGCGGCAGGGTAAAGATGAGCCACCAGGCACCGGTGATGACAAACGACAGACGCGTTGCCAGCATGGTGGGGACGCCAAGAGCGGGGCCACCCATGATAAGCGCCAGGCAGATGATGAACGGCACGGTGGAACCGATGTAGCCCCAGGCATAACCCGAGCTGGACACGGCATCCATGCGCTCGTCGGTGGTAATGTCGGGCAGCATGGCGTCATAGAACGTCATAGAAGAGTTAAGGCCGATGGTGCACAGCACGTACACGGTCAAAAATGCCATGGCGGACATGGGGATAGCCTGCGCCAGGCAAAGAACCAGGCCCGTGAGGAAGAAGCCCAAGAAGAACTTGATCTTGTTGCCGGCGTAATCGGCAAGCGCGCCCAGAATGGGCATGAGCATGGCAATGACCAGCGAGGCAATCGTCTGCGCGTTGCCCCAAGCGACCACCAGGTCTGCCGAGGAAGCACCGGTATTGATGGCGTTAAAGTAGATGGGCACCACCGAGGTATTGAGCAGCACGAGGGCCGAGTTGCCCACATCGTACATAACCCAGTTACGCTCGAGCTTGGTGTATTTCATGGACAGGGCCCCTTCGTATTCGCCCGATATGCAGTTAGCTCATCGTACCCCAATTGTCCAGAGGCGCCGGTAAGGATTCGGCAAAGGGGCAGGAGCGGTCATACGGACACGCAGGGCGAAACGCCATCCCATCAACGCAGTTGCGGTGAAATAGTTCCCGCTTAGCCCTCCGGGGGCTTCATTCAGGAACTATTCCACCGCAACTTATTGGAGAGTATGGGCGAGGCAGCTTGCTACTCCTCGCGGTCGAACTCTTCGTCGGCGCCGAGCACGCGACCGCTGTAATTGACGTGGTTGGTCACGGCTTCCATATCGCCGGTCTCGATAAAGCGGGCGACCGTGCACTCGTAATCGAGCAGCGCGCGGTCAAAGACCTCGGGGAAGCTCTCGGTCGAGACTTCATCGGTAAAGGGGCTCTTCCATGCCAAGTGGCCCAGGTTGCCGGTACGCTCGGGCAGCTCGGTCGTCACGCGGTGCGCAAGGCCGTCGAGCAGCGAATAATCGTGCACCAAGCCCTCGAGCAGGGCAATCGCGCGCGTCTTGGCCGAACCGGCCGGCTCGATAGTGCGGTAGAGCATCTGCATGTCCGAGACGGCGCCAGCGTACTCCCCCGCCGGGATGTCGATACCGTACACGCGCCCGGCGACGTAGCTTATCAGCACGCCGGCAACGCGATTGATGCGGTCGGTGGTGACGATCTCGCCCGCCGGAGGATAATCCTCGACCGTGGCCCCGTCACGTTTGAGCTGCAGCATCAGCACGTCCAGGTCGCTTTCGAGCACGGCGTGAACTTGGCTGCCCGAAGCCTCGAGCTCGGGGTCGGACTCGACAATGCCAAACTGCTGCTCGTAGACAAAGGGGTGGGCATTGCGGTCGAGCACATAGTGCGACAACAGGCCCAGCGCAAAGGCGCGACCCAGATTGGCATCGCGCGGCTGCAGGCGCGACACGCCGTCGCGCAGGCACGAGAACTGGCGCGACATGCGCGAGCGGTGCATGACCTGAGCAAGCGACATGCAGTCGGAGATGCGTGGCGTGAGCATGTGGAAGAAAAACGGGTCGGGACCTTGGTTTCCCAGGATAAAGGCGATGCGCTCCTCGTCGGACGTGATAACGCCCTGCGGAAGACGGTCGATGCTTTCCTCGCCAAACAGATGATGCGTAATGAGCGCGGGCATAATAATCCTTTCGATTTCATTCGATGCAATCCATTATGCCCACCGCACAGTCATGCCAAACCTGTAACGGCAAACGATGGCACACCGACCCTTACGCAAGCCCCAAGTGCGATTTGACCTCGGCAGCGCGACGGCGGGACACGGGCACCGTCGAGGTTACGCGATCGAGCCTGAGCTCCATAAGGCCCGTGGAGCCGATCTCGACATTGTGCACGTCTTCCAAATTAACCAGATAGCTGCGGTGGACACGAATAAAGCCCTCGGAGGCCAGGCGACGCTCGAGCGAGGAAATCGACTCATTGATCAGGTACGTCCCCTCGGCGCAGACGGCGTTGCAAAAATCGGCGCGCGCCTCAAAGTAGCAGACATCCGCCACGGGAATGAACACCTTTTTGCCCCCACGATCCACCGTCAGGCGCAAAGGCTGGCGCGGAGCATGGACGACGCGGCGAGCGCCCAGGGCAGTCTCGATCTTGTCGAGCGCCTTTGACAAGCGGGCATCCTCGACCGGCTTGACGATGTAATCGACAGCATCGAGGTTATAGGCATCGGCCGCATACTCGGCGAATGCCGTCACAAACACCACGACCGGCGGCGTCTTTAGGTTCTGCAGCGTCTCGGCAAGCTCAATTCCCGAGCGACCGGGCATGGTAATGTCCAAAAACAGCACGTCGGGCTTGTTCGACAGAATCGACTCCACGGCTTCGGTGACATTGCCCGCCTCGGCAATCTGACCCACACGCGTATCCTTTTCCAACAGATAGCGTAGCTCAGCCCTAATTGGGGGCTCGTCATCAACCACCAGGATGTTCCAGCCTTCGGACATATGCGCTTCCCCTCTTTTTCTTTCAATCCAACCGCGTGCTACACCGTTAGCGGCGCCGGCTCATGCGGCTCGCCGTTCAACTCAACGATGACCTGCGTTCCCACGCCCTCCTGGGACTTCACGCGCATGCCAGAATCTTCTCCGTAAAAGAAATGGATGCGCTGAAGCACGTTGAAGAGCGCCAGGCCGCAACCTCGCTTGACGGAGCCGTCGGCGGTAATGCTCTCGGGCTCCTCTCGGCGATGCTGCTCAAACAGATGCGCGCAGACTTCTTCGCTCATCCCGATGCCGTCATCTTCGACGATGATCTCCAAGCCGTCATCGGTCTCAAAAGCCCTAACACGAATAGAAAGCGGCTCGATCTCGCGCTGCGCATGCTTGATGCAGTTTTCGAGCAGCGGCTGCAAGATAAACGGCGGTACCAGGCTGTCGCGCACCTCAAAGTCGATGTCGACCGATACGCGCAGACGGCCGTCGCCATACCGGGCCTGCATAAGATTGATATAACGAGTGCCCTGTTCCACCTCGTGCTCGAGCGTGGTGAGCGTATCGGAGTCAGAAAGCGTCTGACGATAGTAGTTGGAAAAATCGATGAGTAACGATCGCGCCTTGTCGGGCTCGGTTCGAACGAGC
Organism: uncultured Collinsella sp.; assembly: GCA_902470345.1. Lineage (GTDB taxonomy): Bacteria > Actinomycetota > Coriobacteriia > Coriobacteriales > Coriobacteriaceae > Collinsella. Next base: position 4,071 of record CABRGB010000053.1, on the reverse strand, counting down.
GACACGATCGTGCTAATGGTATTGAACAGAAAATGCGGGTCGACCTGCGACTGCAGGGCGCGAAGCTCAACGCGGGCTGTGAGCTCGTCCTGGCGCTCGAGCTCAAAGCTGGCGAGCTGCGTGGAAATTAGGTCGGCAAAACCCGAGGCAAGGGCCGTCTGGCGCATATCGATGCTGCTCAGGCGGGGATAGTACAGCTCGAGTGTGCCCACGCAATGCCCGCGCACGGTAAGCGGCGCGACAATGCCGGCGCGCAGGCGGGGAAAATAACCGCCCGTCTCATTGGAGGTGTCGCGCGAAAACACGCTCTGCTCGCCCGTCTCAATCACACTGAGCGTGGTCTTGAGCACGACCGGGGTGCCGGCGGGACACCTTGTCGAATCCTCGCCCCAGCTTGCCAACACCTGCTTGCCGTCGGTAAAGCAGATGGCAGAGGCGATGGTCTCGGACAGGATGATTTTAGAGGCGCCCAGGGCCGCTTCGGGCGTAAGGCCACGCGATGTATAGGCGAATATTTTTGATGCGATGGCGAGCGTACGGTCGGTTGCGCTCGATGTGAGGTCGTCGGGGACCACAAAGACATACGAGAAAAAGAAGCACAGCATGACCATGCCGGCAATAACGACAACGCCCGGAACGGGATTGGGATTATCGGTTAAATCCCAGATAAGCAGCAAGATAAGCGCCGGAACGACAATACCGAGCAGGATGGCCTGGACCACATGCTGGGCCGTGCGAAAGACCTTGGTAGAGTTGTAGCTCTTGCCCAGAATCAGCCTGTTTAAATCCACCGTCATCCCCTTTTTTCTATCGCACCCATAGCAATAAAGAGGGCCGCAAGCGACCCTCTCCATTGCATTATGCAATCAAAAACTGTGTTTTACATCCAGCCATCGACAAACGGTATCTTAGGCGCTGTATTTGTTGGCCTCGCCAAAGGTGCCAGCCTCGACGATCCAGCCATCCTTCATGATGACGTCCATGTTGTCGGTGTTGAGCACGTGGATGTCGGCGGCGACGTCACCGTTGACGACCAGCAGGTCGGCGCACTTGCCGGCCTCGATGGAACCGGTCTCGTCCTCGATGTGGCACATCTTGGCACCGTTGAGGGTGGCGCAGGTGATGGTCTCGACCGGGGTGAAGCCGATCTTGTCGACGAACTCGTACATCTCCTCGATGGAGCAGGTGCCGTACGGGGTGACGAAGGAGAAGGAGTCGGAGCCGATCGTCATGACGACGCCGCGCTTCTTGGCCTCGCGCAGGCAGTCGTAGTTGCGCTGCAGCTCCTTCTCGACCAGGGTGCCCTCGTACTTGTCGTGCAGCTCGGGGACGTAGACGGGCGGATAGGTGGCGTACCAGGTGGGCAGGAAGGCGATCGTCGGGGTGAAGAAGGTGCCCTGCTCGGCCATGAGGTCCATGGTGCGCTCATCGATATCGAAACCGTGAATCAGCTGCTCGCAGCCAAAGCGAACGGAATCATAGGCAGCGGCGTGGTTGTTGTAGCAGTGGCTCCACACGGGGATGCCGACCATCTTTGCCTCTTCGACCACGGCCTGGATCTCCTCAGAGCAGTAGTGCTGGTCGCGACCGGAGTCCCAGCGCCAGATGCCGCCACCGGTAGCCCAGATCTTGATGGCATCGGGGTTCTCGCGCAGGCGACGACGGACGGCCTTGCGCAGATCCCAAGGACCGTCGACCTGGTCACCCCAAGGATGGGATTCCTTGTTGAGCTCCTGGGTGCAGTGGTGGGAGTCACCGTGGCCGGCAACGCGACAGAAGCCGAGGCCGGTAGCCAGAACGCGCGGGCCCTTAAAGACGCCCTTGTCGATGCAGTCACGAATCTGGATACCAAAGCGGCCGATCTCGCAGACGGTGGTGAGGCCGTGGGTGAGGCAGTCGTAGGCCTGCTTGACGGCGACGGCCTGCTTCTCGAGGAGCGGCTGCATGACCCAATCGGTATCATCGTCGGTCAGGTTGCCCGAGAAGTGCAGGTGGGTGTCGATCAGGCCGGGAAGGACGGTCTTGCCGGCGGCGTCGATAACCTCAACGCCTTCGGGAAGGTCCTGCATAGTGCCAGCGTACTCGATCTTGCCGTTGTCGTCGACGAGAACGAGGGAGTTCTCGACCGGCTCGGCACCGGTACCGTCGATGAGCTTGCCGCCAACGATTGCATACTTAGTGGACATGGTTCCTCCTTATGGATCCATATATGTGGGCGAGGCCGTGTTGGGTTAAGGCCTCACAAAGCTACCCAAGTGGTGCCGGGTTCGGTGCGCGGGAGAGAGGGCCCCGCGCACCCGATCCGCCCCGGCTAGGCGTTACTTTTTGCGGGAATTGGTGAAAGCCATGAGGGCCAGGCCAATAGCCAACCAGCCGATCACGATGCTCCACTCCACCATGTTGAGGGAGGCGGGAGAGAACGGAATCACGAGCAGGCCGATGATGATGGCGCAGGCAGCGATAGCGAGGCCGATGCCAAACTTGCCGCCGGGTACCTCGTAGGGACGAGGCAGGTCGGGCTCGGTGAAGCGCATGCGCAGGCAGGCGAGGGCGACCATGCCGCAGGAGAAGATGAAGGCGAGAGCCGACACGTTGGTCAGAGGAATGAGCATGTTCTTGCCCAGGAACGGACCGATGACGGTGATGACGCCCAGAACGACGCAGGCGAGCTTGGGAGCGCCGGACTTGGGGTCGACCTCGGCGAACTTCTCGGGCAGCTGGCCCTTGCGGCCCATGGCGAGCATGATGCGGCTCGTGGCGCCGTAGAAGGAGTTCATCGGACCCATGGGTCCAAGCGTGGCGATGACGAGCATGGCCAGGTACAGGAGCATGTTGATGCCCTTGAGGCAGGCAAGCGCGGGAACCGGGCTCTTAACAAACTCATGCCAGTCGAGGATGGTGCCGAACGAGTAGATGCAGACCATGTAGAAGCCGCCGGCGGCCAGCAGGGCCAGGGAGATGATCTTGCCGAACTTGTTCCAGTTGAGGCCCTCGGCTGCTTCCTCAGCCTGCTGAGGAATGGTGTCGAAACCGGCGTAGAAGAACGGGGTCAGAACCAGGACCGACACGATGCCGGCGAACAGGCTGGCGCCCTCGGTAGCGGCCTTGCCGCCGCCAGCGCCGGTGACCTGGGAGAACACGGGCATGGCGTTGTCCGGCGAGCCGGTGAACAGCGAGACGCCCATGGCGAGCAGCATGCCGCAGAGCAGGGCCTTGGTCAGGAAGGCCTGGAGCTTGGCGGCCGAGCTGGCACCGCGGAAGTTGAGGAAGATGACGTAGGCTGCAAAGCCGAGCGCGATCAGCGTCGGGAACAGGTAAACGTCGGCGCCCAGGATGGTGTAGAGCTTGACGGCGCGCAGCCACTCAAGACCGGGCAGGCTGCCGAACATCTCGGACACGAGGGTCGAAATGGCGATGGCCTCCCACGGGCACAGGATACCGTTGCCCAGGGCCAAAAGCCAACCGGTGATGTAGCTCAGCGTACGGCCAAAGCTACGATCGACATACTCGACGATGCCGCCCGAGATGGGGATAGCAGCCGTGAGCTCACCGAAAACAGCTCCGACGGGCACGAGGAAGATTGCACCCAAGAGGAATGCGATCATAGCGGGAACGGGACCGCCGCCCACGACCATCCAGTCGCCGACCTGCAGAACCCAACCGGTACCGATGATGGCACCGAAACCGATGGTGAAGAAGTTCCAGAGCGAAAGCGTTTTCTTCATGCCGCCGTTATCCTCGACTGCAACTTCTGCGTTCTTGTCCGCCATTGTTCCCCTCCTTTCCTTTTTGACGCCCCTTGACGTCACCCCTTGCGCGGTCCGTTTCGCCGCGCTCTTTTATTTCGTGGCTTTAAGATACGGCCTTGGCGCAGCAGCTCCGCTTGTAGCTCGACCGAAGGCAGAACTGCAAAACGAGCGGCGCCGTTTTTGGGACGAACGGCACGGTTTGCCGCTCATTGTTGCCGCCCGTCCGACGGGCGTACGCTCATCGGACGCATATAGAGATGTTTTTGAGGCCGTGTGTTTTGCGCCTTTCGTACCGTTTACCGAGCTTTTGACGCGCAGACCC
>CABRGB010000052.1 GCA_902470345.1 uncultured Collinsella sp. | reverse complement strand
CGTGCGGCGGGGGTTCTTTCGTCCTGCGGAGTGTCCGCGAAGGTCAGCCCTCAGATCCTGCTACGACTACGTCCTCGGATTGTGTGGGCGGATGAAGGACGTAGTTGGTCGGGTATTCCGTCCCCTTCGCTGTTTCGCGGCTTTACCGCGAAAGGCGCGTTACTTTGGGGATGGATGGGGGGCGTGGCTGTTGCAACGCCTTATCCCTTTGCTTTTTCGCGCCTTTGGCGCGAAACGCGCAGCACCTTGGGAAATGCATTGATGTGTGGACGGGGCTGGATTGCGGATTCAAATGGCTAGAGAGATATGGGTGCGAACGAGAAATCGTTATTGGGGTCATCCTTTTCCATAAACTCATCGAGACAAAACGTCATGTAGATTGGAACGTACAGAACCTTGCCCTCTTTGCTGAGATTCTCGTGGCTTAGTACAACGGCCTCGGGAATTTTGTACTCGCCCACACTCATCAGACGATCGAGGGCCGCGTGCGCTCGAACTTTCTTGCCCGATTTGACCTCGATTGGGACAACATGCCCGTGGGCGCCTTCGATCACAAAGTCAACTTCACCGACCTCACGCGTTTGGTAGTACCATGCATCCGCCCCGAGGGCAACAAGTTCCTGCGCGACCACGTTCTCATAGAGACCACCAAGGTTGGGAGTTTTCATATCAAGATAGACAGCGCGTGCGGTGCTGCCGGGGTATCGCGATGCGAGCATGCCTGTATCAGACTCGTATAGTTTGAAGGCTGTCGTTTTCTCCGTCCTCTTGAGAGGACTCCGTGGCTCCGTCACCCTGGCGACCATCAATCCAACACCTGCGTTAACAAGCCACAGGAAATCCTGCTCATATTTTTTAAGGCGAGCTCCCTCACCCAGAGACGAAACAACAAAGCGATGAGACTCCGCCTCAAGCTGAACGGGAATTTGCTCAAAAATCGACCGAACGTTAAACGCTCGAGTCGATGCATATTTTGAGATATCGCTTTTGTACTGATCGACCAGCTGAGTTTGAAGCTCACGTGTGCTCACGAGCGAATAACCCGAATCAATATAATTCTGAACGACCTCCGGCATGCCGCCGCAAACGATATAGGCTCTATAGTTCTTGAGCATCGCCTCATGAATATAGTTTTCGACAGGATGTTTCTCGACAAGGCAGCTGCGAATGCCTGCAAGCACATTCTCGCTTACGCTGTTTGCCCAACAAAACTCTTCAAAATCCATCGGGCGCATAACAATGTGCTCTACATATCCCACCGGAAAAGAAGAGATCCCCTTAAACTCAGTCCCAAGCATAGACCCCGAGAAGACATAGCTAAAGCGCCCATCCTCGACCAACGCCTTCATGAGTGTAACGATCTGCGGATACTCCTGAATCTCATCGACAAAGACAAGCGTATCGCCCTCAACAAGCGGCGCATCCGCAAGAAGGGCTACGCGGTTGATAAAGTCAACGGAGTTCTTTGCGCCAACAAGTGCATTCCTTGCTTCGACATCGAGTAGTAAATTGACCTCAAAATACGAAGCGTAGTTGCTTTTTCCAAACGCGCGAATCGCATAGCTCTTGCCAATCTGACGCGCACCAGTAACGAGTAATGCCTTATTGGAGTTATTCTTCCAGCTCAAAAGCCTATCAGTGACCTTACGGCGTAGCATTAAACCCCCAAATGACAAAAATTGACAGATAGAATCGCCTAAAATCATACAAAAATTGGCAGATAATATTGTCGTAAATATACAAAAATTGGGAGATAGCAAAGGTTCGAATAGGCCTCAAAGCCACTGAAACAGTGCTCTACTTTGCGAAGGGGCTGGGGACGCTGTTGGGTGCGTCTCCAGCCCTCTGATTCTTACTTTGGATCCCGATGGTGGGGTGTTGTCGGTGCTGCTTGCTTGGTTACCTTGTCTCGCCGGACTCCGTGCGTAGGCGGTAGCCGTGGACGAGGTCGCTAATGGCCGGCCAGGGAATCTGGCGGTCGACCCAAAATTGGAGCTGGACCAGATAGCGCTCGGTGGCGCGGGTGAGGGCTGCAAACTGTTCGTGAGTCTCTACCTGGGCGTAGAGGTCGCGGCTGTGGGCGAGGATTGCCGTGGTGTCATCCATTTTGCCGGTGACGTCGAAGGCGCCCGAGAACCAGTCGCACAGGCGCGCGGCGCTGTTGTTGATCGTTGCGAGGTCGGCGGTGCCGTCGTTGGCGTTTTCGTTGGCCTGGGCTCGCAGGAGGGAGAGGGCGTCGGCCGCGTTCATGCAGTAGCCGACGGTGAAGTTCCAGACGGCGAATTCGCGGCCTGTGTCAAGCTTGCGGCGGCGCATGTAGTCGATATCGCGCGGTTCCTCGAGCATCATTTGGTCGGCGAGGGCCTCAAGTGCAGTGGTGTACTCGGCAAGGTCGAGTGCGAGCAGGGTGTTGATATCCATCATCTTTAGGCCTCCGCTTCGATCTCGACGATTTCGTTTTTGATGCACATGCCCTGGTTGTCCCAGACATTGCGGCAGGCGGCGGCAAAGCGCTCGCGGTCGGCTTCGCAGATGCGGGCGAACATGTTGCAGGTGCCAAAGGGCTCGCACACGTCAAAGAAGATGCAGATTGACGACCATCCGCCATACCAGCTCACGGCGCCCGCCGGCTCGTGAAAAACGGGGTTCTCGATGTGCTCATAATTGGCAATGGGGCCCGATACGGGATAGGTTACCTCGGCATCGCAGATCTTGGCCGAAAAGATACGTGACTCGACCGGACAGGACGATTCGAACAGCTTACATGTCTCGGGGGCCTTGTCCCAGAGCATATCGGCGAGAAACGTCTCGCCATTCAGCGTGATCTTGAGCATTTTTGTCATAGTAAGGACCTCCTCAATCCGTCGCTCAAGGGGTTCGCTGGCGGATAAGGAGAAGACAGCGGCGGGGTCGCCGAACCCAAACTTCACGACAGATCTCTGTCGCCCCAGCCCGCGCTGTTCTTCGCTAAAGTACCATGCCGCAATTGCGCGCGCAATATCAGTTTTTGATTTTCTGGAAGCGGCAATCGACGAGACGGCTCGCCGGCTGCCGGCCGACGCGCGGCAAAGGCACTCGTCTATTCCTTAAGTTGGATGAAAAACGCCATGTTATTGCAGGGCTGCATACTCGTCCAATAAGTGCATAGAATCTCGTATAGTGCGAGTAAGATTTTGCGCTGTCTGTTTTATGTTTAGCAAAGATATAGTTTGCATAATCTGGTCTAATCCCTGCTCTATTAAAATAAAGTTGCACGTAAATGACGTAGATATGCTTGAGCTGGGTTTCTTTACGCTGAGCGGGTAAAAGCGACCGTTCACCGTTCAACTATTTTCAAAATGAATAAAATGAGCGATAAAGAGAATATAAACCTTAATAAACTCGCGTATCGCACGGGCGCGGGTTATTAATGGGTTGTAGGCCTTTTACAGAAAGGATTCCAGCAATGTCTAAGCCTCTTGGCAAGCCCGATCGTATCGTCGTCGCCCTTGGCGGCAACGCCCTCGGCAACAACCCCGTTGAGCAGATCGAGGCCGTGAGCAACACCGCTCACGCTCTCCTCGGCCTGATCGAGCAGGGCAACGAGATCATCATCACCCACGGCAACGGCCCGCAGGTTGGCATGATCCAGAACGCCTTCGCCGCTGCCCACGACGCCATCGGCACCCCCGAGATGCCGCTGCCCGAGTGCGGCGCCATGTCCCAGGGCTACATCGGTTATCACCTGCAGCAGGGCATCGGCCGCGAGATGCACAAGCGCTATAAGCGCTGGCACGCCGCCACCGTCGTCACCCAGATCGAGTGCGACCCGGACGATCCCGCGTTCAAGAACCCGACCAAGCCGATCGGCCCCTTCTACACTGAGGAGCAGGCCAAGGAGTTCATGGCCGAGGATCCCTCCAAGGTCTTCGTCGAGGATTCCGGTCGCGGCTGGCGTCGCGTCGTCGCTTCCCCCGATCCCAAGAAGATCGTCGAGGCTGACTCCATCCTCAACCTGCTCGATAACGAGTTCATCGTCATCGCCTGCGGTGGCGGCGGCATCCCCGTCGTCCGCGACTACGAGAACAAGGGCTGCTACAAGGGCGTTCCCGCCGTCATCGACAAGGACCTGGGCGGCGAGCTGCTGGCCGAGGACTGCGACGCCGACGTTCTGTTCCTGCTGACCGCCGTTGAGCATGTCGCCATCAACTTTGGCAAGCCCAACCAGGAGGAGCTCGAGGACCTCACTGCCGACGAGGCCGAGCGCCTGGCCGACGAGGGCCAGTTCGGCAAGGGTTCCATGGAGCCCAAGGTCCGCGCTGCCATCAAGTTCGCCCGTTCCCGCAAGGGCCGCACCTGCATCATCGGCGCCCTGGACAAGGCCGCCGAGACCATGGCCGGCCTCTCCGGCACCCGCATCCACGAGTAGTCTCTACTCTGTTGCCTCTCTCGTGGGCGCCAGGCAAGACGCCCACAAACTAGCCTCTCTTCATGAGCCCCGCAGTCCGCTCCGACTGCGGGGCTTTTGCTATTCACCTAGTCCCCGATGGGTGAGTAGTCATTGGGGACGTTCTTAAACGACTAGTCAAACAAGAACGTCCTCAATGACTACTAATTTAAATCTGTCCCCAATGACTGCGGAAAGCGCATCTCACACCGACGCATTGCTTTCGGGCCCTCTCCCCAGGCTCTCCATAGCTCAGCTGGACTCCCCGCAACCTGTTCCGAGTTGGCGGAACGAGCGCGACGTGGAGTGTCATTCTTTACCGCGTTAGACTAGACGCAGGGAAAGGAGGAGGACATGGATGCTCGCGTCAAGCAGCTTGTAAATATGATCGAGGACGCTCAGCCTGTCGCTGTCGCGGTACTTGCCAAGCGTCTCGAGGTAAGCGAGCGCGCCGTGAGAAACTATATCCATCGCGCAAACGACAGCCTTGCAGGGGTTGCACGCATCGTTGGCAGCAAGGGGCAGTATCGTATCGATGTTGCACGAGCAGATGAGCTTGCTCGCTTGCTAGACGGTGCGGCTCTGGCCCATCCGGGCATTCCTGATACGCGCGATGGCCGTGTGTCCTTCCTTCTTAACGACCTCCTCATGCGGTCCCAGTGGGTGACGATTGAGGAGTATGCGGATTTACTCTACGTTTCGGCGCGGACTCTGTCCAATGACATGCGTCTGGTAGAGCAGAAACTCGCCCAATTTGACTTAACGCTCGAAAAGCGCCCACGCTACGGAATCCGCGTTGCGGGCGGGGAGTCACAACGGCGCCTGTGCCTGGCCTCGCTGGTGAGGCCCGTGTTGCCCGACACCGACGATGCAAAGCTCGCCGAGCGCCTGCGGGCCATCGCCGCATGTGTGGACGATGCCCTGACGGCCTCGCCCGTCACGGTGAGCTCGCTGGCATCCCGCAATCTCATCATGCATCTTTACATTGCTCTTGGCCGCATCGAGCAGGGCTGCTATGTCCCAGCTGCAGAATCGGACGTTCAAAAACTGGAGGGAACGCGCGAATACGCCGCGGCTTTCCAGATTGCCGCAAACATCAAGGATGCCCTGGGCGTGAGCATGCCCCGAGAAGAGGTTGCCTTTATCGCAATCCATTTGCTCGGCAGGGGCACGGGCGTGCCCGAGAAGGGCTCTGCCGTTATCTCGGACGAGATGTGGGAGATTGCTTCCGAGATGGTACGTGCGGTCAACGATGAGTTTAGGTTTGACTTTAGCGGCGATCTTGAACTTCGCATGAACCTTGCTCGGCATATCGGCCCTCTGGGCTATCGCCTTGAATATCACATGCATATGGATAACCCCATGCTGCCCGATATCAAGACGAGGTTTCCGTTGGCCTATTCGATGGCAGCTGGCACCTCGCAGGTACTCGAGCGTCATTTTGGCAGCCAGCCCTCTGATGAAGAGCTCGGCTACATCGCCATGGCATTTGCCCTGGCCCTCGAGCAGCAAGCCGACCAGCCGCGTCGCAAGCGCATCCTGATCGTGTGCGCCTCGGGAGCGGGAAGCGCCCGTATGCTCGAGCACCAGTACCGCAAGCAGTTTGGCATGTATATCGATTCGATTGAGACATGCGATGTCGCCCGCGTGGGAACGTTCGATTTTTCGCACATCGACTACGTGTTCACAACGGTGCCGCTCAACGTCAAGTTGCCCGTGCCCGTCCGCGAGGCCGATTTCTTCTTGGAGACGAGCGATGTCAACGCTATCCGCAAGGTGCTGAGCGACGACACTGCGCAATCGGACTCCGTAAGCTCTTTCTTTAGCCGTGCCCTGTTCTTCAACCGCGTTGAGGCGTCGTCGAAGCAGGCCGTTCTCCGATATCTCTCCGAGCGCGCCGTCGAGAGCGGCCGTGTCGATGCCCAGTTTGCCCAAGAGGTCGCCGAGCGCGAGAGCGCGAGTGCCACCTCGTTTGGCAATGGGGTAGCCATGCCCCATGGGATGCATCCCTTGAGCGCCGAGGCCTTTGTTACCGTGGGCCTGCTCGAACATCCCATTCTTTGGGACGAATACGGCCATGAGGTCGATATCGTCTTTATGGTGTCGTTTGCCCGGTCGGGCGGCGATGAGGCGCGGATCTTGAGCTCACTGCTCGCCGAGATCTTTATGGACCGCCAGGGGGTCGAGCGCCTACGCGAGCGCCGGTCCTGGCATGAGCTGATGGCGCTTGTGCAAGCGCATACGGCTTAAGACTTCTTTTGTCGATAACCCTGTCTGTCTACCTGCAATAAACCTCGAGGATTGCGGGCGGGAGATAGGCGTTTCGAATATTCAAGTACAAACCAAACATCACGGGAGAGGAGACCGTTATGGACGATCAGGGAACCGAGATGGTTTCGTTTCAGCTGGTCGCTGCGGCGGGAGAGGCACGCAGCCTTGCCTTCGAAGCCCTTGAAAAGGCAAAAGCGGGGGATTTTGACGCCGCCGCCAAACTCATGAAGCAGTCAAAGGATGCGGGAATCAAGGCTCACCACATCCAAACGCAGCTGCTTTCGACTGAGGCAGCGGGCGAGCATCTGTCGGTGGATGTGTTGCTGGTCCATGCTCAGGACCACCTCATGTGCTCCATGCTTGCTCAGGAGCTCGTGCAGGAGCTGATCTGCCTGTATGAGTGCACTGCAACCAAGAACGCCTAGCGGCGTGCGGTGACTATCCAACCAATCAATGCGAAGGGAATCCCTTATGAAGATCCTTCTTGTTTGCGCAGCTGGTCTGTCTACAAGCATTCTGATGAAGAAACTCGAGAAATATGCGGAGCAAAACGGCATCGAGCTCGATATCGATGCGGTGGGTATCGGCGAGTATCAGGAGACGTGCGCCAATTATGACGTGCTGCTCTTGGGGCCGCAGGTGTCCTACCAGCTCAACACCGTCAAGCAGGGGAGCGGTAAGCCGACCGCGGTCATCCCCGCACAGGACTACGGCATGGGCAACGCCGCCAACGTGCTGGCACTCGCCCAGTCGCTGTTGGGTTAGGAGGCGACCATGGAGAAGTTCATGACCCTGCTTCAGGAAAAACTGACCCCTATCGCCAATTTCTGCGGCACCGAGCGCCACTTTGCCTCCATGCAAAAGGGCTTTATGAGCGCGATCAGCTTCATCTTGGTATCTGCCGTCTTTATGATCCTCGCCAACCCGCCGGTCACGGCCGACCTGGTGGCGCAGGGCGGGTTCTGGTCCGTCTTTGGCCCTTGGCTCGATTTTGCGACGGCCAATAAGCTCACGCTGCTCATCCCCTTCAATATGACGATGGGCATACTGTCGGTGATCGTGACGTTCGCAATCGCATATAACCTGGCGGGCACCTACAAGATGCCCAAGCTTAACGCCGGCATGACCTCGCTGGTGATGTTCCTGATCGCCGCGGCGCCGTCGTCCTACTACCAGCTTGCTGACGAGTCCGTGCTCCAGGCGGTCCCCTGCACCTATCTGGGTGCGCAGGGCCTGTTTACCGCCATCATCGTTGCCTTGGTCTCCGTCGAGGTCACGCGCTTCTGCCAGACCAAGGGCATCACCATCAAGATGCCCGATGGCGTGCCGCCGTTTTTGTCCGAAACCTTTGGCGCCATCGTACCTATGCTCGCCAACATCCTCATCTTCTTTGGCGGCAACCTGCTGATCCAGATGATCGATCCCGCGCTGTCCATCCCCTCGGTTATCGAGAAGCTGCTCGCTGCCCCGCTTTCCGTCGCAGTTGACTCTGTGCCCGGCGCACTGCTTATCTGCTTCATGACGCTGCTGTTTTGGTGCTTTGGCGTCCACGGCAACATGATCGTAATGCCCATCACCGCCCCGGTCTCGCTTGCCGCCTTTGCCGCCAACGCCTCGCTCTATGCTGCCGGGCAGCCGCTTGAGTTCCACCCGGTGCTCATGTCGTTGGCCATCAACCTCATCGGCGGCACGGGTAATACGTTCTCTTTTGTGGCGCTCTGCGCGTTTAGGGCAAAGTCGCAGCAGCTCAAGGCATTTGGCAGGGCATCGATCGTGCCGAGCTTCTTCCGTATCTCCGAGCCCGCGATCTTCGGCGCGCCCATCATCTTCAACCCGATCCTCATGATTCCGTTTGTGCTAGGCGGCATGATCTCGGCCCTGCTGTATTGGGGTGCGGTCTCACTGGGTCTTGTCTCTAACTTCTACATCTTGGTGAGCGGCACGTTCCCCATCTTCGTTCAGGGCTTTGTCCAGTGCCTCGACCCGCGCATCTGGGTGTTTACGATCGTTTTGATCGTGGTCATGGCTGTGGTCTGGTACCCGTTCTTTAAGGTGTACGATAACCAGCTCCTGGCTCAGGAGCAGGAGAACGCCGCGGCAGCTTCTGCCGAGGATGCTGAGTAGCATGAGTTACTTTGACAGAACGTCTGCCGCCGGTATGCCCGAGGGCTTTTTGTGGGGTGGTGCCCTCGCCGCCAACCAGGCCGAAGGGGGCTGGAACGAGGGCGGCCGCGGCATGTCGCACTCCGACCTGATCCCACAGGGTTCCGACCGCTGGGATGTAATGTTTGGCAGGCAAAAGCCCGTGGACGATCCGGACAGGCTGTATCCATGCCGCTGGGGCAACGACTTCTTCCATCATTGGCACGAGGATGTCGAGCTTTTTGCCGAGATGGGCTTTAAGTGCCTGCGTCTTTCAATTTGCTGGAGCCGTATTTTTCCCACAGGGATGGAGGCCGAGCCCAACGGCGAGGGCTTGGAGTTTTACCGTCAGGTATTCGAGGCGCTGCGCGAGCATGGAATCGAGCCGCTTGTGACGCTGTCGCACTACGACTATCCGTTGGCTCTGGTCGAGCGCTATGGTGGCTGGCAAAGCCGAGAGATGATCGAGCGGTATGCGCACTACGTCGAGACCGTCGGACGCGCGTACCAGGGCCTCGTGCGTTATTGGCTTACGTTCAACGAGATCAACAGCGTGGCGCTGTCCTATCTCAACGCGGGTGTCACGCTCGAGGATGAGCGTGACCGTGCAGCCGTGACTGCGGCGTTCTCGCACCATATGTTTATGGCGAGCGCTCGCGCTGTCGAGATTCTGCACAAGATCGATCCCGCAAACAAGGTGGGTTGCATGGTCGCTGCCGGTGCGACCTATCCGTACCGTTGTGCGCCCGAGGACGTATGGCTTGCGTATGAGGAGGACCGCGGCCGCTACTTCTACACAGACGTGATGGCTGCGGGCGCCTATCCTGCTTGGAAGCTGCGTGCACTCGAGAAAGAGGGTGTTCACGTGCCCTTTGAGCCGGGCGATACGGAGTATCTGGCAGAGCATACGGTCGACTTCATCTCGTTCTCGTACTATTGCTCGCGCTTGGTGTGCGCCGATGATCAGGTGATCGCCGAGAAGGCGGAGGGCAACGTGTTCCCGACGTTGCGCAATCCGTACCTCAAGGATAAAGAGACTGCCTGGAAGTGGCAGATCGATGCGCTGGGTTTGCGCGTGACGCTTGCCGGCTACCACGATCGTTACCATCTTCCGCTCTTTATCGCCGAGAACGGTGTGGGCGGACTCGATGCGCTGGAAGACGGCAAAGTCCACGATGCGTATCATATTGATTACCTGCGAAGGCATATTCTTGCGCTGCGCGATGCAATTGTCGAGGACGGTGTTGACCTGATGGGATACACGCCGTGGGGCTGTATCGATTTGGTGTCGGCCTCGACGGGGCAGATGAAGAAGCGCTATGGCTTTGTTTATGTCGATGCCGATGATATGGGCAAAGGCACGTTCGATCGCTACCGAAAGGACAGCTTCTGCTGGTACCAAAAGGTCATTGCATCAAATGGCGAGGACTTGAGTTAACTCTTGCAGGTCTGTTGCCCCCGCGGTCCGCTTCGGCCGCGGGGGCTTTTGTTATTGAGGCGGCTGTTCATGAGGAGCATTGCAGGCTGCGGAAACCCGGCACTTGGGGACGTTCCTTTCCTGCCGGCAGCTTGGGACAGTCCTTAAAGGCCGCATCGATCAACTGCGGAAAGCACATCCCAGAATGAGCGTCCAACATGGGGTGCGGTTTCCCTTGAGGCCCTCAATCGGAAAATGCATCCCGGATTATTGTCGAAAAGCGGTCCCTAGTTTCCCAAACGGGCCGCTAACGGAAAGCGCACCCCGCTATTGGGCCCCAAAGCAGGATGCGCTTTCCGTGCTGGCAGTTCCAAGCAGTTCGGGATGGCCCTTTTCGTCTGCTCTCGGCCGGCGTCCGTAAGACTGTCCCCGACGACCACTCATTTAAGTCTGTCCCCAATGAATCCCCAATGACTAGTAGTAGGCCCACATGGCTTCGACTTCGTTAAGGACCTCTACGCAGCCCCAGCGGCGGGCGCTGCGGCTGGCCGAGTTGGGGTCGTAGACGCCAATCTGGTCGGTGTCGTCAATACCGTAAAGCACAATGTAGTGGCCCACGTTGGTAAAGGTGCCCGGCCGAACGGCGGCGATGACGGGCGCTCCCGAACGCAGCGCCTGAGTCATCGAGTCGCGATCGTTATGGAGCTCCGTTCCGTTAAGTCCCAACTGCCATGCGCCGCTCGTCATAAACGACCATTCGGTTGCACCGGTGGGGGCGTAATTGCCCGCCTCGGAAAGCGCGCACATATCGACGGGGGTCATATCGGTGCGTCCCGTCTTAAAGATATAGACCATGGTGAGGCACGTAGGCCCGCAGGCATTTTGGCGGATAGTGCCGCCGGCGTAAGGCAGCTCCGACCACGCGGGGTCGATCTGATAGATATGGGGCATCGTGCCGGCTTGCCATTGCGAGCGCGGGGTCGAAAAGGCGAAAGAATAACCGGGCGCGACGGGGGCCTTGAGCAGCTTGTCCTCGGTGGTGGGCTCGAGACCGGCCGAGCCGTGGGACATACAGGAGCTCATAAGCACAAAGACCAGACAGGCGAGGATAGAGCACAGTGCGAGGCGGAGCCGACGAGCCGGCAGGGCAGGGGCATTCACGTGCGATGTCGAGCGGCAAGGCTTGCCGTCGCGTCCGCCTTGGGGATGCGAAAAGAAGCGGTTGATATGGATGCCGGGCTGACGTACGCCGTTGCGGCGCAGTTGCGGAACCTCGGCCTGACGCTGTCGAGTGCGCGCGCCCAAGCGGCTATCTTGCTGCGCGCTTGTGCCCGTGCTCGGACGGCCACTCTGCCGCGTTCTGCTTGCCTGCTGCCGAGACGAAGGCCTGGGTTGCTCTTGAGGACGTTGCGGATTGCTACTCGTGGCACTTCTGGGCGTCGGCGTGGTACGGCCAGCAAGGCGAACGCTTTGTCGCCGTTGATCGCCGTCGTTGTATCCGTATGCCATTCGCACCGCCTTGCCTCATGTATAACTTGTCTATCCTACAAAAAAGATGTGCAACAAATGGGTCTGCGCGTCAAAAGCTCGGTAAACGGTACGAAAGGCGCAAAACACACGGCC
>CABRGB010000051.1 GCA_902470345.1 uncultured Collinsella sp. | reverse complement strand
GGCCCTTGCGGCGTAGTCGCTATTTATTCAGTCCAAGTTTCGGGGCGCAGTTCACAGGCACCTTCGTGGTGGTTTTAGGCGAGAAGGTCGGGGAACCAGATTGGTTTGGGCTGGTTGGGTGTGCGCTCGGCTAGGACCAGCTCCATCCAGCACATGTCGTACCAGCGGCCGAACTTTTGGGCGCAGCGGTCGAAGGTGCCCACCAGGCGATATCCCATATGGGCATGGAAATCCTGGCTGTTGTGCGTCAGGTACCCATCGTCCTTATCGTGCGGCACGGCGATGAGGGCGCACATGTTGGTGATGCCCATCGCGACCAGGCATTGCTTGAGCGCATCGTGCAGATTGCGGCCCAGCCCGCCGTGGCGTACATCGCGCGCCAGGTAGATCGATGTCTCGACCGACCAGTCGTATGCCTCGCGGCTGTTGAGCGGGCTCGCATAGGCATAACCCACCGGACGACCGTCCAGCTCCATCACCAAATACGGGTAGCGCTTGAGCGTACGCTCGATGCGCCCGGCGAACTCCTCAACGCTCGGCACCTCGTATTCGCAGGTAATCGCCGTCTGGCGCACATACGGCTCATAGATGGCAAGCAACGCCGGCGCATCATCGGGCGTCGCCAGGCGAATCGTCGGCTCGGACATCTCTGTCATACAACCCTTCTCCCCAAAAGCAAAGGCCGCCTTGCGCCAAACCCAGCGCAAGGCGGCCCCTCGTCATTACATCAGGCTACAGAACCGCCGCCAACGCGTCGATATCCTCCTGCGTCGTGGCCCAGCTGGTGCAAAAACGCACCACCGTGTGGGTATCGTCGTACTTTTCCCAGTACTCGATCGCCGCATGCTCGCGAATGCGGGCCATGTCCTCGTTGGGCAGAATCACAAACTGCTGGTTTGTGGGCGTCTCCAAGAAGAACCGGTAGCCGTGCTCGTGCAGCACGCGACGCAGCGCCTGCGCGGTTTCGATCGCCTGGCGACCAATCTCAAAATACAGGCCGTCGGTAAAGAGCGCCTCAAACTGCACGCCCGTCAGGCGGCCCTTGGCCAACAGCGCGCCGTGCTGCTTAATACGCGGAATGGGATGCGCCGGGGCGTGCATGCCGCAAAACACCACGGCCTCGCCGCACAGAGCGCCGCACTTGGTGCCGCCGATGTAGAACACGTCACACAGCTGCGCCAGCTCGGGCAGGGTAATGTCGCACTCATCGGCCGCCAGCGCATAGGCCAGGCGGGCGCCATCCACAAACAGCGGAATCTCGCGCTTCTGGCACACTGAGTGAATCGCCGCGAGCTCGGCCTTGGAGTACAGCGTGCCGTACTCGGTCGATAGGCTCACGTACACGGCACCCGGGAACACCGTGTGCTCGTAGCTCTCGTTTTCGTAGAACACCTGGATATAGCTCTCGAGGTCCTCGGCGTGCATCTTGCCCTCGTAGCCGGGGATGGTGAGCACCTTGTGGCCGCCAAACTCGATGGCGCCCGCCTCGTGGCAGGCGACGTGGCCAGTCTCAGCAGCAACGACGCCCTCGTATGGCGCGAGCAGCATGTCGATCACCGTCGCGTTGGCCTGCGTGCCGCCCACCAGAAAAAACACGTCGGCATCGGGGGCCTGACAGGCCTCGCGGATAAGCTGCTTGGCACGCTCGGTGTGCGCATCGGTACCGTAGCCGGGCTGCGGCTCCATATTGGTGTCGACGAGCGCCTGCAGCACTGCCGGATGTGCGCCGTGGGAATAGTCGTTGTTAAACGCGAGCATGGCAATCCTCTCTTACCGGGTATCGGCCAGATGATTCAAACGGGGCTATTGTACGCCGTTGGGATAGGCAATGCGCGCGGCAAGACACTCAAGTGCCAGTACCAGGGCAAAACCGCAGCTCACGTCACTCAAAAAGTGTGCGCCGATCACGATGCGCCCAAAGGCGACGAACGCTGCAACAACAACCGCCGCCCAAAAGATCACGCGGCGACGCGAAGGTTTTTCCTTAAAGGCTGCCGCGGGAAGCCCGGCGAGCATAAGGCCGATCGCCGCATGCGCCGTGTGTCCGCTCGCAAACGACTTGAACCCGTCCTTGATCACGCCGGCGGCGATATAGGCCCACTTGTCGGGGTTGCCGATCACCCACCACGGCTGAAAATTGAGCCCCGGCGTGACCTCGATCACGCGCATGCGCGGGCGCGACCATAACGGCTTAACAATGACGTTGAGGATGATGGCCTGAGCGACCCACACGGCCAGCACCATCAACGCCCAGCGCGTAAGCTCGTCGGGCTCGGTCGTGCGCGTGAGGCGGTAGGCGATGAAGTTGGCTGCGACGACCAACGCAAACGTCAGAACCAGCTGAAACGCAATAAGCTTGCCGCCGACGCGCAGCGATCCGATAATCTCGTAGCCGACCAGACCCACGTTGATCAAAACGCCCAGCGCAGCGAGCCACTTGCTCGCCTTGGAATCGGGGCGTGCCGAGCGCACGAGCATAACGCCCGCGATGCTCGCCGTCAGCTCGAACGGCAGCTCACCGGCCGCCTCGACAAAGCGACCGTACATGCTGCCGATGTTGAACAGCGCACTCGAGATCTGATAATCGAAGAAGCTGCCCACGCCCAGACAAAGGCACAGGACAACCGCGATAATGGCGACATCTTTCTTATAGATGTATCCGAACATGCTTTCCTTTCGATGGGGTCAGAATCAACCTGCGAGGCGGCGGGGCAAAGAGCAGCTGATAGCTCCGTCCCGCCACGCCCCTACTTGTTAGTCGTCGTCGCTGGCACCCAGCTGCTGCAGCAGCATGAGTGCCGCGGCCACCGGGCCGGTGCCGTCGTTGGCATCGAGGCCGCGACCCAGGCCGCTGCCCGCGCCGGCGCCCGCCTTGTAGGGCACCGATAACTTGCGGCTCTTGGGGAAGTTCACCGCGCCATAGCGGGTCTTAAGCTCAAAGGCTACCTTCTTGGGAACGTCAACCCCCAGGAAGGTAATGCGGCCGCCACTGAGCGTGACGCTCTCGAGCCCCAGGCGCTCGCCGCGAATGCGGATGCGCGCGCGATTGAACAGGTTGAGTCCCGCCAACGGCAGCTCGCCATGCGCGGCCTCGGTCTCCTCCTGCACCTCGTCGATACTCTCCAGGTCCTCGGCGGCCGCGAGCTTGCGGTACACGAGCACGCGCTGGTCCACCGCCGGCATGTACTCCTCGGACAAGAAGTAGTCGGCCGGCAGGTTGATGCCCACGCTCGCCGCCTCCACGCCGGCATCGTCGTCGCCGCGCGCCTCGGCCACGGCCTGTCCCAGCATCTGCGTAAACAGGTCAAAGCCAACACTCGACAGGTTGCCGTGCTGCTCGGCGCCCATGAGCGAACCGGCGCCGCGGATCTCCAGGTCGCGCATGGCGATGCGCATGCCGCTGCCCAGGTCCTGGAACTCGGAAAGCGCGGTCAGGCGCGCCGTGGCTTCCTCGGTGAGCGGCAGCTCGCCCGGGAACATAAAGTACGCGTATGCCTGCGTGGCCGAGCGGCCCACGCGGCCCTTAAGCTGGTAGAGCTGTGCCAGACCCAGACGCTGCGAGTCCTCGATGATCAACGTGTTGGCCGTTGCGTTGTCGATACCGCTCTCCACGATGGTCGTGGCGATAAGCACGTCGATCTTTTTGGTCGCGAACTCGATCATCACGTCCTCGACCTCGCGCGGGCTCATCTTGCCGTGCGCCACGCCCACGCGCGCTTCGGGCGCGGCCTCGTGCACGCGCGCCACAGCATCGTCGATGGTCTTGACGCGGTTGGACACGTAGTACACCTGACCGCCGCGGCCCACCTCCAGGCGAATCGCCGCACTCACCACGTCGGGGTCGTACTCCCCCACGTGTACGATCACGGGACGACGCCCGGTCGGCGGTGTGGTGATCAGGCTCATGTCGCGCACGCCGCTCGTGGCCATCTGCATGGTTCGCGGAATCGGCGTGGCCGAGAGCGTGAGCACGTCGATTTGCTCGCGCAGGTTTTTGAGCTGCTCCTTGTGCTGCACACCAAAGCGCTGCTCTTCGTCGATGATCACCATGCCCAGGTTCTTGGGGTTCACGTCGGCCGAAAGCAGACGGTGCGTGCCGATGAGCACGTCAATCGTGCCCTCGGCAAACGCCTTAAGCGCGCGCTTTTGCTGCGCCGGAGTGCGGAAGCGGCTGAGCACCTCAACCTCCAGGCCAAACGGAGCAAAGCGCTCAAAGAACGTCTCGTAGTGCTGCTGGGCCAGAATGGTCGTGGGGCAGAGCACCATGACCTGGCGGCCGGAGTCAACGCACTTAAAGGCCGCGCGCAGGGCGACCTCGGTCTTGCCAAAACCCACGTCGCCGCACAGCAGGCGATCCATGGGCTTGGGCGCCTCCATGTCGGCCTTGATGTCGGCGATAGCCTCCAGCTGGTCGCGTGTCTCGTCGTAAGGGAAGCTCTCCTCCATCTCGATCTGCTCGGGCGTATCGGGCGGACAGGCGATACCGGTAATCGACGAGCGGCGCGTATACAGGTCAACCAGGTCAAACGCCAGCTTTTTGGCGTTCTTGCGCGCCTTGTTGGTGGCACGCGTCCAGTCGGCGGTGTTGAGCCTAGTCAGGCGCGGCTTGTCGCCGTCGGGGCCAACATAGCGCGTGATGCGGTCGACCTGCTCGAGCGGCACGTAGAGCTTGTCGCCATCGGCATATTCCAGCAAAAAGTAGTCGCGCTCCTTGCCGCCCACTTCTTGGCGCGCGATCTCGCTAAAGAGCGCGATGCCGTGAGTGGCGTGCACCACGTAGTCGCCCGGCTTAAACGGGAAGGTGATCTGCGTAATGTCAACCTTGCGGCGGCTGCGCGCGCGGTTGGCATCCATGCGAGCGTTGAGGTCGGCGATCGAGAACACGGCCAGGTTGGCATCGGGCACCACCACGCCCTGCGGCAGGGCGGCATCGACAAAGGTCACGCGTCCGCGCGAGATGGTGGGCACGGCGGCGCCGGCGGCAGCCTGGGCGGCACCCGCCTCGAGCGAGCGGGCGTTGAGCGTATCTGCCTTGCGCTCGCGAATGGAAGCATGGGCCTCCTGGCGGGCGGCACGGTCGGCAGAATCCGCCGCTGCCACGCGTACGCGCTCGCCAATGACGCCGGCGTTTTCGGGCGCTGCCGTCAGCGACTCCTCAAAGGTAATGCCCTCGTCGCCAAAGGTGAGCTCCATCGACTCGCGCGCACCGCGGTCGGGGATGGCAAACACGCAGGCATAGCGCTTGCCCACGACCTCCTGGATGCGCGTCATAAAACGGTTGTCCGAGCCTGCAATGGCAGGCTGCTCAATCTTGAGCTCGGCCGTCACCGCACCGCCGGCACGGATGAGGCTCACGTAGTTCAGGCGCTGTTGAGCACCAAAGTCGAGTTGCTGGGCACGCACGTACAGGCCGTCCAGACGGTCGACCCCCGCCTCGCCGGCACGTGCCTCGATATCCTCGTAGGCGCGCAGGCAATCGTCGAACAGCGAGCGCGGCTCGGACAGCACCACGAGCGCCTTTCCGCTCACATGCGACAGCGGGCTCACGGTCTGGCCGTACATCACCGGCAAAAAGCGGTCGAGCTCAGGCGTGACGATGCGCGCATCCACCATCTCGAGCAGCGCCGCCAACTTGCTGTCGTCCTGGCTGGCGCGGTAGAGCGCCATATGCATGTTGTGGACTGCCTCGTCGGTGAGTGCAAGCTCGCGACAGGGGAAGATCTCGATGCTGTCCTCGTTGCCGATGGTCTGGCCCGTTGAACTCACCATGCGGCGGATGCGGTCGATCTCGTCGCCGAAGAACTCGATGCGCACGGGCGCCTTTTCCTGCGCGGGGAACACCTCGACGGTGTCGCCGTGCACGCGGAACAGGCCGGGCGCGTCGGCGGCACCGGCATTGGTGTAGCCCATGCCCACCAAGCGCTGTGGCACCTCGTCAAAGGGAATCTCCTCGCCCACCGCAAAGGTCGTGGACTCCCAGTAACGGCTCTCGACCGGCGGCACGCAGCGCAGCAGTGCGCGGGCCGAGGCGACCATGATGCAGTTGTCCCCGCGCACGATGCGCCCGAGCGCCTCGCAGCGCTGGGCCACCACGGCATCGTCGGGCGCCTGTTCGCGCCAAGGGTAGTCCTTGCGCTCGGGAAAGCGGCACACGTGCGCCAGGCCCACATAGGCGGCCAGACTGCGTGCGGCGCGATCGGCCGCATCCTCACCACTCACGATGTAGACCGTGGGGCGCGGGCGGCGCGCAAACTGGGCGGCGGCCATAAGCGTTCGACCCGACTGAGACACGGCCAGCGTCACATCCTCGCCAGAATCGAGCCCGGCCTCGACGGTCTGCAGCGCCTCGGCAGTGTAGAGCTGCGCGGCTATACGGTGAATGAGCATGCTGTTCCTCCGGCATTGCAACGCCAAAAGCCCGCCGAGGCAAGCTCGGCGGGTCGTACGTCAAAGATCATTGACGTTTATGGTACCGCACGGCCCCGTGACCAAAAGCCAAAGCGACATCATGCCAAATGTTGCCCACAACGGTTTTGCCAACGCGTTTTCCCAGCTTATTAATCCGCTCTCCGCTTTTTGATTTGCCATCTTCCGGCAGCGATTTACACCGCCAGCGCCCCCTAGCGAGCATTTCGAGCTGCAAAGCACCTATAATTGATGATAATTACGTATCCAATGCTGTTTTTGAGTGAGGGGGGGGGGTAAAAACAAATGGCTGACACTCCATCTTGTGCTCTGTACGCCGGGCTTAAGTCACTCGGTCGCATCAACAACGGTAACGCCGCGCAAATTCTCATGGCCGGCAACGCCCGTTACGGTGGACGCCTCATCTCCGAACGCTTGACGGTCCCGTCGTTTATCTCGCGCGAAATCGTTCACGCCAAACCCGGTGACCTTTCCGAGCCGCTGTTTACGCCCTTTGAACAAAGTGCGCGCCAGATACTCAACCTCATCATGCAAAACCGAGGCTCCGACCCCCAATCGCTGAGCAAGGTCGCTAAACGCTATATGGAGTCGTGCGTCCCAGACATGCAGGATGCCCTTACCAATTGTGGCGTCGACGGCATGCTCTTTAGAAACGGCGTCGAGCGCATCGAGACCACTGACGATAGTGACATTAAAGATCGCCTCTACATCCATCTGATCTTTTTTATCGTTACCGGCTGCCTTGGCGACCCCGCCCGCGCCATCGAGTACACCGAGTCCTTTGTGTCCGACCAGATGCTCTCGACGCTTGGCACGGTCGAGACGACCGTCACCTCATTTTTCTCGACAACCGCGCGCCCCACGGGAGACATTCGCCTGGGGCTGCTGCGCGTCGTGGGCAACTCGGCACGACCGCCGCTGCGTCCCCTTACCACGGATCCGGTGGGCAGCATTATCGGGTCGCTGACTGGCGACGGGAACGCCATCACCGACGTCGATTCCGATGTCTCGCGCCAGCACCTGCGCATTTGGTTCCAAGACGGACGCTGGCTTGCGCAGGGCCTCGACTCCACCAACGGATCGTTTTTGATCTCGGGCGTCGACCGCTGCCGGCAGCCTATCGAGCTGCCTCGACGCGACCGCCCCGCCAACTTCGCCAACACCCCCGTCGAGATTCACAACGGCGACACGCTTTGCTTGGGCGCCACGACGCGTTTTTTGGTCATTCGCATCACAGACTAGCCTGCCCACACATCTTCGACGCACAAGGTGCGTTTATTTGCATTAACCTCTGCAAATAACGGCACCTTTTCAATTAAGGCAACGGTTGCGCTACCTTTTCACTAACATTATTGCTATGCATTTTTCTCGAAAGGATCGCCCCGTGACGTACGACACGGACATGGATATCATCGCGTTGTCCCCCTTTGAACCAAACGCCATGTTTGCGACCACCGAAGACTCCGATACCATTCGCCGCTTTACCACCCTGTTGGATTGCGGGGCAGTCGGCGGCGGCTCCCACCATCTTCGCAAGGTCGCCAACACCGAGGGCGAGACCTTTGCGCTCAAGACGCTGTGGCCCCTCAGCGGCTGTGATGAAAACGGCTCCGCTGTCAGCCCCTCAGGCATCAAGACGCTCACCGAGGAGTATCGCAATCTTGCAGTCGTCTCACTGTTGGGCGGCTTTCCCAAAACCTATGGCTACGGTTATGCCGGCAACACACCGGTCATCCTTATGGAATGGATTGAAGGCCTGCCCCTTCGCGATGCCGCGGCAGAGCTAACCGACCCCGCCGAGGGCGGCCGCATTCCCGCAAACACCGTCGCCGCAATCGGAAAACGCCTGGGAGAGATCCTCCTGAGTACCCAAAAGCTCGATGCACCTTTTGTGCACCGTGATATCTCCTTGCGCAACATCATTATTCGAACGACGCGCCGACCCCTTGCCCGGCAGATTGCACACTGCAGTTTTGACCTTTGCCTGGTCGATCTGGGCAGCTCGAGCATCAAGCGCTCGGACCCCTCGTTTACCATGTCCACCGGCATCTGGCGCAACGGCACCCCCGAGTTCGCCCCGCCTGAGATGCTCTCCAACGACATCCCCGAGCTGGCGCCGCTGCGCACGTCGCCCAGCATCGATACATACGAGCTCTGCAGCGTGCTCTACACGCTCTATGCCGGCCACACGCCATATCGCCTAAACGAGCATATGGACCAGTCGCCCTACCTGTACAAGATCGAGCACGAGCCCGAGCTGCTCGAGGCGCGCTTACCCGGCGACCAAAAACTTGTCGATGTCATCATGAGTGGCATCCATAACGAGCAGTCCCAGCGCGCGCCGCTGTCTACGATTGTCGGCAAGCTCGATGCCTGGATTAAAAACACCGATTTTGAGCCGCGCACGCCGCTGCCCGCACCTGTCGACTTTAGCCAGCAACCAAAGGCTTTCGGCTCCGACAAGGCTCAGACGCACCATCCGATCATCTCGCGTCGCACTGCGCTCACGCTCGGCGGTGTCTGTGTTGCCGGCATCGCAGCTTCCGCCATTGCCACGGGGTGCTGGGGGCTTATCGACCTGGCGCACGGCATCAAGCCGTCACTCGACGATTACACCTGGGAAGAACTCGCCCTAATCTCCCGCAAAATCCAAGAGACATCTTCCAACAAAAAGGCGCTCGCGATTGCCGAAACCTACCACCTGGTAAACAGCAAGCAGTCGCTCGAAAACGAGAACACCAAAACCGTCAGGCTTTCCGATGGGACCAAGGCACAAGTCCAGATCGTGGGCTTTAAGGCAGACACGTTCACCGATGACGGCCTCCCCGCTGGCATCACCTTTATGTTCCGTACCCCCATCGCCATGCGCGCCGTAAATGACAGCGCTGCGACGGGTGGCTGGGAGCAATCGTCGCTTCGTGAATGGTTGGCGGACAAGGGCATGGCTACGCTGCCCGACAATCTCCGTAATCAGATTCGCTCGGTGCGAAAGCTCACCAACAACACCGGCGGCACCAAAGACGCCTCCAGCATCACCGCCACCGACGACATGCTCTGGCTACCGTCCATGAGCGAGCTGTGCGGCTACCAGTCGCCCGAAACGTTCGCAGATGGCAGCGAGTACCTTTCTGCCCTCTACAGCGGAGAAGGCGATCAGTACCAGCTCTATCGCGAGCAGAGCGTAAGCGGCCTGACCACCAACGATACCATGATCCGCACCGTCGCCGGCAAAAAGATCTGCTACTGGGAGCGCACCCCCAGCGCCGACTGCAGCGAGGGCGCCGACTCGACGTACTTTAACCGCGTTGGAAAAGACGGCGACGTGTTTTGCTGGGCAACGCCCGGAAACGCTCCAGACCAAAAGACCTATGTCCTACCCGGCTTTTGCATCTAACACCTTCACCGGATACCAGAAAGGAGTCTCGCATCATGCGTGCGGAAACACCTTCCGAGGTGCTCTTTGATTTCCTTAAGTGCGACCTTCAGATCAACAATCGAGAAGCGGCGCGCATCCTGATTTCGGACAAGCCGATGGGCTCCAAACCGGCCCCAAGGTTTCGCATTACCGAAAAGACGTTTCTATCGCGACGCGTGGTGCACGTCGTTCCGGGTACCGATAAGATCGACCCCGAGATGTTTACCGCTTTTTCGCAGAGCGTCCAGAACTTGGCTGCCGTTGTAAAAATCGGCGTTGGCAGCAGTCCAGCGGCCGCCAACGCTCGCCAGCAAGTCATTACGACGCGTGCCCTCGAGCGCATGGCAACGTCGCTCGAACACTGGGGGCTCGATGGTTCCATCCTGCGCAATATCTTTGACCGCATCGCCGTCATGCCGGGTCTCAAGCAAAGCGACCGGCGCCTTTTGGAACTCCTTGCGTTAACGGTCTGCGGATGCCTGGCCGATCCAAATGCCGCCGCCTCCGAGGTCAAAGACTTTGCTATAACGCAGCTAGCCCAGACCTTTGGCACGCTCGAAACCGCCGAGGCGATCCAGGCGCAGGACACTAACTGCAGGGTCAACGAGCCTCCTGCAAAACTAGGGCTGCTCAGACTTGCAAAAGACGGCTCGGCCTTGCCGCCGATCTATCCCTTGAGCCTCGATCCCGAGGGTACGGTTCTAGGCTCTTTTGCACACGACCGAAACGCCATCACCAACGTAGGACCCGATGTATCCCACCGGCACCTGCGCGTGGCGTTTTCTAACGGCACATGGCTCGCAAGCGGCCTTCACTCCACCAATGGAACGGTGCTGGTGACACGCAGCGGCTCGACCACCGTTATCGAAAAGCCACGCTCGCTGCGCTCCGCCGGTGACGAGGACAGGCAGATTCCTATCCACGACGGCGACCTGCTCAAGCTGGGCTCCTCGACCGATTTTTTGGTGCTGAAGATCTCCTCGAACGTACGCGCGCTGGCCTAGGACCGAGCTCACACAATAGGAATCAACGCAAAGGGGCACTGCTGCGCACATCGCAGCAGTGCCCCTTTATATGACGTGGACATCTAAAAACGGATGCAGGAGCCGACAAAACTCAGCAAGATAACTAAAACATAAAAGCCGCGTGGGGGTCGGGTCCCCACGCGGCTATCAGGTTTGGGCTAATAAAGCCCGGAGGTAAACACTAGTAGAGTTTAGTGCTCGCGACGCTTGGTCATGTACATGCCCACAGCGACAGCCACAGCGCCGGCAAGGGCGGCAGCAGAGGTCACGACGAAGGTCGGATCGCCGGTAGAAGCAAGGGCGGCGTCGTCCTTCTTCTCGGCCTTAGCCTCGTCCTTCTTATCAGCAGCAACCTGCTTCTTGCCCTCATCCTTCTTCAACGTCTCGGACTTGGGGGTCTTAGCGGTAAAGAAAGCGTAGACAGTGGTGTCCTCGGTGATAGGAGTAGAGAAGTCAAACTTCTTGAAGGACTCCTTGGAAGAAGACCAGCCGACAAAGTTGAAGCCATCGACGGAAGGATCGCTGGGCTGAGCAACAGTCTTACCGTCCTCGACCTCAACCGTAGTGGTGGAACCATCAACATAGAAATTGACCTTGTGGGTCTGGACAGCAGGCGTCTCGTTCTTGGTCCACTGCGCGTAGAACGTCACGTGGTCGCCGCCGCCCTGGACGGGCTTGGTGAAGTCGACCGGCTCGGTGCCCTCGGAGTCGTAGGTCCAGCCGGCGAAGGTGTAGCCATCGCGGGTCGGGGCCAGGGGCTGGCGGGCGACGCCGTCGGAATCAGTAACGCCCTGGAGCGTCACATTACCGTCGAAGAATACACCACCGTTGGCGAAGTAGAGGACATCCTTGACGTTCTTGTTCTCGTCAACGTCAGCTCCCTTGTCCTCGGTCCACTGAGCGAACAGGGTAGCATGGTCGCCGCCGCCGACCAGCGGCTTGCTGAAGTCGACCGGGTCCTTACCCTTGGAGTCGTAGGTCCAGCCGGCGAAGGTGTAGCCCTCGCGGGTCGGGGCCAGGGGCTGGCGGGCGACGCCGTCGCCGTCGGTCACGCCCTGGAGCGTCTCGTTGCCGTCGAAGAACGTGCCGCCGTTGGCAAAGTAGAGGACGTCTTTGACGTTCTCATCAGTTCCCTTATCCTTGGTCCACTGGGCGTAGAACGTCACGTGGTCGCCGCCGCCCTGGACGGGCTTGCTGAAGTCGACCGGGTCGTTACCGTCGCGGTCGTAGGTCCAGCCGGCGA
>CABRGB010000050.1 GCA_902470345.1 uncultured Collinsella sp. | reverse complement strand
GCGTTGATCGTCTTGGCGATCTCGGCGGCGTCGGTGGAACCCTTGACGGTGGCACGGAAGTCCTCGTCCATAAGCGCCTCGGCGACCTTGGACAGGATCTTGAGGTGCGTGGTTCCAGCCTGAGCGCCCGGGATGAGCAGGGCGATGGCAACGTTGACGGGAGCGCCGTCCATGGTGTCCCAACCGGTCACGCCAGAGTCGTCCTTGACGACGATGACAGCGGCCTCGGTGATGGCGTCGGACTTGGCATGCGGAATGGCGAAGCCCTCCATCATGCCCGTGGTGCCCTCGGCCTCGCGGGCCAGGAAGGCGTTCATCACGGCGTCGGCATCGCCGGCGATACCGGCCTTAACGGCCTGGTTGGAGACAAAGCTCAGAGCCTCGTCACGAGAAGCGAAGTCCTCGGCGACAAAGACGTTCTCGACCTTCACGAAGTCGGAAGCCTCGGCCTTGGGGGCCTCGACAGCAGCGGCCTTAGGGGCCTCAGCCGGCTTGGCTGCAGGAGCGGGCTTCTGGTTCTTCTCGAAGTCGTACTTCTTGAAGGCCACGAACAGGATGCCACCGACCACGGCGCCGATAAGGATCGCGAGGACCCACTGCGGGCCGTTCTCGACAACGGGCAGGACCAGGAAGCCGCCGTGAGGCGCCGGATCGTGAACGTTGAAGAAGATGGTCAAGATGGAAGCGATGGAAGAACCGAGCATCATGATGGGCATGACGGGCCAGATGTTCTTGGTCATGAACGGAATGGCGCCCTCGGTGATGTGGGTGCAACCAAGGATAAGGTTGACGATACCGGCGTCATGATCCTCCTGGCTGAAGTACTTCTTGCCGACAACGACGGCGAAGGTGGTGATCAGCGGCGGAACGATGCAAGCGGCGGAGACGGCAGCCATGAAGTTGGTGCCGAAGTTGTAGGTCTCGGTGCCGACGCCAGCTTCGAGAGCGGTACCGAGCAGGAAGGTGCCAGTAGCGTAAGCAGCCTTGTTGACCGGGCCGCCCATATCAAAGGCGCACATGCAGCCGATGGCCAGGCCAAGGATCACCGGACCGGAGTTACCGAGGCTCTGCAGGAAATCCATCATGCCCTGGTTAATGGCAGCCATGGGACCGGAAATACCGAGCATGACCAGGCCGACGATGGCGGTAGAGCAAAGCGGATACAGGAAGATTGCCTTCAGGCCATTAAGGCTCGCGGGAATTTTAGAGAAAACCTTCTCGAGCAGCAAAATGACATAGCCGGCGAGGAAGCCGCCGACGATGCCGCCCAGGAAGCCAAAGCCCACACCCGAGCCTCCAGCGTCGATCATGCCGGTATCGGCGTTGATGGGAAGACCCTGGATGGCAATCATACCGGCAACAAAGCCGGGGACGAGCGCCGGGCGCTTGCCGATGGACTCGGCGATGTAGGCGGAGAGCACCGGAACCATGAGGTTCATGGCGATACCGCCGATAATCTTGAGCATCGCGGCAAAGCTGTTGTAGTCGGCAGCCGTCGAATCAAAGGACGTGATGCCCCACAGGAACGAAATGGCGGTCAGAACACCACCGGCAACGACGAAGACCAGCATGTGGCTGACGCCGTTCATGAGGTGCTTGTAGATGACGTGACCGATGGACTCCTTCTCCTCGACCTCGTCCTCGACATCGGCGGCAGCGGCAACCGTGTCGTCGCCCTTGGCGGCGAGCGCGCGGTCGATCAGCTTTCCGGCGGCCTCGACGGACAGGGCCTTGGAAACACCGACGGAAACCATGGGCTTACCGGCGAAACGCTCAGCCTGGACATCCTTATCGGCTGCGACGACGACGGCCTTGGCACCGGCGATCTCGCTCTTGGTGAGCTCGTTCTCGACACCGACCTGGCCATGAGTCTCGACCTTAATGGTCAGACCACGCTCGGCAGCTGCCTTCTCCAGCGCCTCCTTCGCCATGAAGGTGTGCGCAATGCCGGTCGGGCAACCGGTCGCGGCGATGATGTCAAACTTAGCCATGTGTCCCTCCTTCTTGAGTACTGCGCCCGCAGGCGCTCCCCTAAACGTGCTTCAATGCGCGTTTTTCCACAATTGAAAGATACCAACCTACCGTCCGCGTGAGAAGAGACAAGGCGCAATTCTCCGGTGAAAGGTTCTTTCATAACCGTAAACGGTAAGTGAAAGTTTACCATCAACACTTGAAACGGCAAGGTGTATCTTGTAATTGAAAATGCCCGTATACTATGGCATTGAAAAACGAGTCCGATTTTCAATGCCAACCAGGAGCCATCCATGACCGATAGCAGCAAGAGCGCGCTCTCCCTTATTAGCACGCACAAAGGGTACAGCGATTCCGAGCAGCGCATTGTCGACTATATATTGGAGCACCAGTCCGAGGCTCCGCGCCTGACGGCCGCCCAGCTCTCGCGCGCCGCTGCCACATCCGAGGCGACGGTCTCGCGCTTCTGCCGCAAGCTGGGCTTTGGCAGCTTCCGCAGCTTTCAGTTTTCGTTGGCGCGCGACTTGGAGAGTCAGCGCAACGAGGGCCTGACCGACGAGGTCTCGCTCGACAACATGGAGCAGAGCCTAAAAAATATCCTCGCCGCCAAGGTGAGTGAGCTTAATGCGACCATCGACGGCATTGATCACGACACGTTGGCCGCAGTTGTACACGCGCTTAAGAATGCCGGCGTTATTGAGTTCGCCGCCGTGGGCAATACGAACGCGGTCGCGCTCGATGCGACATTTAAGTTTTCGCAGCTGGGCCTTCGCTGCATGGCAAGCACCATCAGCGAGACCTCGATTGGTTTCGCGCTCACGTTGCGGCCCGGCGACGTTATCGTACTGATCTCGAACTCCGGCAAGTCACGCCGTCTGAATCGCATGGCAAAAGCAGCTCGCGACTGCGGCGCCACTGTAGTCGTCATCAGCAGCGACAGCAAATCTCCGCTTGCACGCCTAGCCGACTACACCTTTAATACTGTCAATCACGAGGCACTGCTGACAACGGGGGACTTCGCGTTCTCCAAGATGAGCGCCACGATGATCATAGAGGTCATCTACAACTTCCTGCTGCCCGAAATCGAGGACGCCCGAGAGCACATCAGCTACTACGAGGAGCTCATCCAACCGGATAAGGTCGTGGAGTAGACATTTTGGGGAGCCGACAAACGCCGCTCGCCACGAAACTGGCCCATCTACTACGTTTTATCAGTATGGCCCAACCACATACCGAAAATAGAGAAAACCCGCAGGCGTTCTACCTGCGGTTTTCTTTTTGCAATTCTTGGCATGGTTGCCGATAGTCTATTAAACGTAGTAGATGGGCCGGTTTCGTGGCGGACAGGTCGGACATGCATGTGGCGGTTCGTTCTAACCTCGAGCCTCTTCCAACATCTGTCTGGCGTGCGCCAGGCTTGCCTCGGATTGATCGCCGCTCAGCATGCGAGCGATCTCGGCGGTACGGGCATCGCCGGTCACCTCGTCCAGATGCGTTTGGGGAACGTCGCCGGGCTCTTTACTGACCACGTAATGCTTGTCGGCCATGACGGCGACCTGCGCCAGGTGGGTTACGACAATCACCTGATGCGTAGCGGCGAGATCTGCCAGCACGCTCGCGAGGGCACGCGCAGTAGAGCCGCCGACACCGGCATCAACCTCGTCGAAAACCAGCGTATCCACGCCATCCGCGTTGCCAAGGACAACCTTGCTCGCCAGCATAACGCGGCTCAACTCGCCGCCCGACGCAATGCGGCGCAGGGGGCGCGGCGTCAATCCGGCACCGCTGCGATACAAAAGCTCGTAGCTTGAAGGGCCTGCCGGCGTCCATTCGGCACGCGGAAGATCGCGCGACTCCCAGACGAGCTCGGCGCCGCCCATCTCCAGGCGCGCCATCTGACGGCCAACCTCGTGACAAAAGCGCGGGGCAGCGGTGTTCCGCGCGCGCTTAAGTGCCTTGGCGGCAGCAAAGAGCTCGCGTTCAGCGCTCCCGAGTGCCTCGCGAGCCTTCTTGATCTGCTCATCACCATCATCGACTAGAGACAGCAGCTCTCGTGAGCGGTCGCGCATGGCAAAGACATCGTCCATGGTGGGACCCCACTGACGCAGCAGGCCCTTGAGGTCGGAATACCGCTCGCGCATGCGAGCGAGCTCACGAGGGTCAAACGCAACGCCATCGCGATAGGCACGCAGCTCGTTGGCGCAATCCTCAAGCGAGATGCAGGCATCCGAAAGCGCATCGGCAATGTCGCCCAGCTTGCGATCGACGGCAGCCATGCGGGAAAGCTCGGCCACGGCGCCGTTCACGGCATCGAGCGCTCCCCCTTCGGCAGCAAGCGATTCATGGGCCTCGTTTGCCGTCGCCACCAAGACCTCGGCGTACTCCGAGCGAGGCAGCAGCTCCTCGAGTTCCTCGTACTCGCCTGGCTTGGGGTCGACCTCGGCGATACGCTCGAGGGCAAAACGTGCTTCCTCGACGCGACTCCCCTGCGCACGCGAGGCTTCCTCCACACGGCGAAGCTCCTTGGCGGCGGCACGCGAAGCCTTAAAGCAGGTGCGATACTTCTCGAGCGCCTCAAGCGCCGCGCGCCCAGCCCAAGCATCGACCATGGCAACATGGTGCGCCGGGTCGAGCAGGCGCTGGTGTTCATGCTGACCGCACAGATCCATCATCACGCCGACGCGCTCCGAAAGCTCGCGCACGCTGGCGATGCGGCCGTCAATTTTTACGCGGCTGCGGCCCTCGGCAGAAAGGCTGCGCTGCACGGTGAAGCCCTCCGTGTCGTGCGGGCCGTCAAACAGGCGCGCCTCGACGCTGGCAAGCGCCTCGCCCTCGCGAACCGTCGACGAATCGGCGCGCTCGCCCAAAATAAGCTTGAGCGCCGAGAGCAGTGCGGTCTTACCAGCACCGGTCTCGCCGGTCAGAACCGTTAGACCCGCACTCGGCACCAACGTCGCCTCGCAAATGAGCGCAATGTTGGAAACCTGCAGCTCATCGATCATGACGCACTCCATAGAACACGCGGCTCACCGAGTTATAGAAGCTCTCGGGGCCGTAGTCGAGCAGCAGCACATCACCGGGACCACGGCGCACGGCCACGCTCTCGACCGTGCCATCGCAGGTAATAAACTGTCCGTCGATAGCGATGGCCGGCACGCTCGGACGATCATCGGACATAAAAATCTCGACAACATCGCTCGGCGAGGTCAAAAAGGCGCGAGCCTGAATGGTGTGCGGCGCGATGGGCACGCAGACCATGCCCGTGTAATCGGGGCTGACGATAGGGCCGCCGGCGCTCAGCGCATAGCCGGTAGAGCCGGTTGCCGTCGAAACGACCACGCCGTCACCGCGCAGGCGATCGATATGATGGCCGGACACCGTGATGTCGAACTCGACCATATCGGACAGGGGCCCACGCGTGAGCGCCATGTCGTTGAGGGCGAACGAACGCACGACATCCTTCGTGCCGTCATCGCGCACCGAGACGATATCCGCGGCGATGGTGGCGCGGCGGCTCACGTGGAGCTCTCCGGACAGGGCATCGCTCACAACCTGCAGAATATCGCGTTCCTCAGGACTGGCCGCCGTCAAAAACCCCAAGTGACCATAGGAAAGACCCAAAATGGGAATCTCGCGGTAGTTGAGAATGCGGGCAGCGCGCAGCAGCGTGCCGTCACCGCCGAGCGTAATGACAAGGTCGGCATCGTCAACATCGGGTGCGCTCTGGATCTTGGAGCGCTGATCGTCAGCCCATGCAACCTCGTAGCCCTGACGCGAAAGCCAAAGCTCGAGCATCAGGCCGCTCTCGACCGCCTCTTGCTTGTAGAAATTGGGAACCAGAAAGACCTTCATAGCGTCGCAGCTTTCTCGCTCAAAACCGATACCTGGGATTGCAGCTCATCGTCGGCGCGCTCGCCGGGGGCAAGTCTCGTGCCGTACAGGAAAAACTCAACGTTGCCCTTGGCGCCATGGATGGGCGACACGCACACGTCAAGCGGGAACAGACCCCTGGCGGCGAACAGCTCAATCGCCGCCACGAGTGTATCGCGGCGAACGCCGGGGTCGGTCACGATACCGCCCTCGCCCACCAGCGCAGCCGGCGCCTCAAACTGCGGCTTTACGAGCGTGCAAAACGAACCCGAAGGCTTCAGGCATGCCAGCACGGCGTCGATGATATTCGCGATACTCGTAAACGACACATCGCACACAGCCAGGTCGATAGCGTCACCGTAGCCGAGCTCGGGCAACTGCGTCACATTCGTGCGCTCGTGGAGCGTCACGCGATCGTCTTGGCGCAGCGACCAATCAAACTGGGCACGGCCCACGTCGACCGAGACAACGGTCGCGGCGCCGCGCTTGAGCAGGCAATCGGTAAAGCCGCCCGTGGAGCATCCCACATCGAGGCAAGCAAGGTCCGTCGGATCGATTCCAAACGCATCGAGCGCGCCCTCGAGCTTGAGCCCGCCGCGCCCAACATACGGGATGCGCCCCTTAACGTGCAGTGGCAGGCCCGGCGTCACCTTGAGCCCCGGAGAGGTCAAACGCTCACCGCCACTCGAAACCAAGCCGGCCATAAGAGTGCGAAGGGCATCCGCGCGATCGGCGCAGATGCCCTGTGAAATCAGTTCGTCATCGAGACGCACGCGTTTCATGAATGCCATCAACCATTCGTATCCGGAGATGCAGCCTGTCTATCTTGGGACTCGTTTGCCGCATCCTCATCGTATTCCTGCTCGAGCTTGTCGGCCTCACGCGGCGTCAGCTCAAACTTGTCGACCATATCGACCGCTCGGGAGCCCAGCTCAATCGCCTCGTCAAACAAATCGAGCGAACGCTCCAAGGACGTATCCTTGGAGCGAACGGTGGCGATAATCTGGTCCAGGCGATCCGAGATCTCATCGAAGTTGCGGACGGAACCCTCTGGCATGGTTACTCCTCGACGGAGTCGGCCTCGACGGCCTCAGCAGCGTCCGCATCCTCGGCAAGCACGCCAGCAGCAGCCTGAGC
This sequence comes from uncultured Collinsella sp., assembly GCA_902470345.1. GTDB lineage: Bacteria > Actinomycetota > Coriobacteriia > Coriobacteriales > Coriobacteriaceae > Collinsella. The sequence continues at coordinate 5,160 of CABRGB010000050.1, read as the reverse complement.
AGCAGCGACCTTGGCGGCCGCCTCGGCAGCCTGCGCCTCCTCGCGAGCGCGATCCTCGGCCAGCAGCTCTTGGTACAGGTCCTCGCCGGGCAGCTCCTCGCTGCGAGCGATCTTGCCCAGCACGCCGTTGACAAATGATGCGGACTGGTCGGTACCATAAGCCTTAGCAATTTCGACTGCCTCGTTGATCACGATAGCGTCCGAGACCTCCTCGTCGGTGAGGAAGCGCATCTCGTAGACGGCGATACGCAGCAGGTTGCGGTCGGCGCCGGGCATGCGCATAAGATCCCAGTTCTTGGCGACGGCGCGCAGGGCACAGTCGATGCGATCGATATGCTCGTAGGCACCGCGGCAAAGCTCCAGCGCATAGGGGTCGAGGGGACCCTTCGAGATCAGGAAATCGCCCTCGAGGACGCGCTCGAGCGGGCTGTCCGTGGCCTCGGCCTGGAACAGCAGCTGCAGCGCCTGACTGCGGGCAAGCGTGCGCCCGCGATAAACCTTAAGGCTCAAAGGTTACTCCTTGGGGAAAACGAGGCCGTCGATGCAAACATCAACGCGCTCGACCTCGACGCCCACCTGGGCATCGATGGCAGCGACCACGGCGGCGCGAACGGCCTCGGCGAGTTTCTTGAACGGATAGCCAAAGAACACCACGACACGCACGGTGAGCGCGAGCTTGTCGCCGACGACCTCGGCCTCGACCGCCGGCTCGGAAGCCGGGGCCTTGGACGAGAGCATCATGGAGACAAGGTTGGTGGCAAGGTCCTTGACGCCAACGGAGGCGATGCCCTCGACATCCGACACGGCGCGCGAGACGATGGCGGTCAGAACATCGGGCGAAATGCCGATGCCGTCAATCTTGATTTCCTGAGGCATGAGTCCTCCTAGAAGAGTTGGTTGCTAGACGCGGGAGACGAACTTGCCGTCGCGGGTGTCAACCTTGATGACCTCGCCCTCGTTGAGGTACATGGGGACCTGGATGACAGCGCCGGTGTCGATCGTGGCCGGCTTGGTGGAACCCTGGACGGTGTCGCCCTTAAAGCCCGGGTCGGTCTGGACGATGGTGGTCTCGATGAACATCGGCGGGGTCACGCCCATGAGCTCATCGTCGGCGAAGAGCAGCTGGCAGATGTCGTTCTCGCGCAGCCACTTGGAGTTCTCGCCCACCATGTCCTCGGGAACGGGAACCTGCTCATAGGTCTCGTTGTCCATGAAGATGTAGTCGGCGCCATCGTTGTAGAGGTACTGGAACTCACGGGTGGTGAGCATGACGCTCTCGAACTTGGTGCCGGCGTTGCAGGTGTTCTCGACGACGCGGCCGCTCTTGATGTCGCGGGTCTTGTAGCGCACGAACGCGCCGCCCTTGCCCGGCTTGACATGCTGGAACTCGACGATGGTGTAGACCTTGTCCTTAATGCGGAGACCGAGGCCGTTCTTGAAGTCGGCGGTAGAAATGGTAGGCATAGCGACCTTTCTTGTTATGGGCAGAACGCACAAGCGTCCAAATTACATACGACCGAAATTATACACTTGCAGACGGCGCCTGCAGCGAGCGCATAAAAAGAGAACGCGGGGCGTCCGAATCGATCCGGACGCCCCGCCCCAAAAATCTATCGAAATGGGTTAGCAATCGATGACGTGCAGGTCGTGCGGGGTCTTGGTGAAGGGCTCGTAGCCGTTCTCGGTGACGACGCCGTAGTCCTCCAGGCGCACGCCGCCCACACCGGGCAGATACACGCCGGGCTCCATGGTAATAACCGAACCGACCTCGATGGTGTTCTTGCTGCGGTTGAAGTTGGGCAGCTCATGGATGTCGATGCCCACGCCGTGGCCCAGGCCATGGTTGTAGTAATCGCCATAGCCGGCATCGCCGATGATCTTTTTGGAAAGCTTGAAAATGTCGTTGCCCTCGACGCCCGGATGGATGGCGGCGACGCACTCCTCGTGCGTACGGCGCACGAGCGCGTACAGGTCGAGCTGCTCCTGGGTAGGTTCGCCCATCACGACGGTGCGCGTCATGTCGGAACGATAATCGCAGTAGCCCGCGCCGTAATCCATGAGGACGAAGTCGCCCTTCTCGATCACGCGGTCACTCGGCACGGCGTGCGGGTTGGCGGTGTTGGGACCGCTCGCCACGATGGAGCCGAAGGCCAGACTGTCGGCGCCGTTGGCGAACATAAAGTTCTCGAGCTCGTTGCGAACCTGCTTCTCGGTCATACCGGGCTTAATAAAGCCGAGCATATGCTGGAAGGCGGCATCGGTGATCGACTGCGCATGGCGCATGAGCTCGATCTCCTCGGCGTCCTTGATGGCGCGCATCTTACGGATGTCGTCATGCATCAGCGGCAACATGCAGGCGACGGAACGGTCCTCCAAACCACGCTGAATACCCTGGTAGAAGTTGATCTGCATGTCGTCCTCGACAGCGCAGACGCGGCACTTGTTGGCCGCAATCTTGCCGGCGACCCAACCGGGGATGGTGCCCTCGTCCATGTCGTAGACCCAGGGGCTGCCGGCGGGCGTGTTCTCCTCAAAGCTGTTGAGATAGCGCGAGTCGGTATGAAACAGGCACTGGTCAGCCGTAATAAACGCCGCGTGCGGGAACTCGAAGGTGTAGTCGAAGACGCCCTTCACGCCCGTGAGCCAACGAAGATTGGCCTCGTCGCGCACCACGATGGCATCGTAGCCGCGCTCGACCATCAGCGCACGGACACGTTCGATTCGACCGGCAGGACCGGCAGCAAACTCAGACATGCAGATTCCTTTCTTATTGTCTCAAAAAGTGCGGGACGGGTCTCAACCGAACGTCGGAATCGCATGCGATCCGCAACCGATTGGAAACCCGTCCCTCAACATGATACGAAAGACGATGGATGTCAATAAATCTTAGAGAAGTTCTTTGCGGGAAGCCAAGTAGGCGTGAGCATGGCGCTCAAGAACCTCGTCCTCAACGCTCGTTAGACGAATGGCGCCGAGCGCCGCGGGCAGCGGCAACATGCTGCGGTTCGAGCGGGCGAACTGCTGCCTGCGGAACTCCTCGATAAACGCGGTGGGCTCCAGATCGAAGGCAAGTTCCTCGATGCCAAAGTCCTCCAGGCAGTCATCGACCTCAAAAACGTAATCGATATCGAAGTCGCAAGCATCATGTGCTAGACGCGCCTCAAAGCGCATGCCCTCGGACAACAGCTGGTAGGCAGGGACCTGCGATGCGGCATCGCCCAAGCAGGCGCGCAGGGTACGCTCCCCCGTCTTGCCAAAATCGAGCGCATGACGGGCGCTCGGGTTCGTGGCCATCAGTACGTCCTTGCGGGCAGTCTGAGACCACTGAACGGCATTGACGAGCGCGACCTCCTCGCCCGCGAGAATCTCGGGGACGGTCTCGGTAAACTGATTCCAGCGGGACTTGCTGCTCGAAAGCATGGTGCCAACAAGTACCGCATAGCCGAGCTTGAGGTCCTCGGAGTCCGCCTCGCGAACGAGGTCGAGGTCACACACGACCAAGCCCGGCTCGGGACGGAACGCGATAGCGGGAAGCGCATTGGCCGACGAGGCGACGAGCGGCTTCATGGTCGTCGCGACCGTGAGCATGGCGTCGAACGTCGTCGGCAGCAAGGCGCACTCGGTGCGACCGCACCACTGATTGGCACACCAGCAAACGACCGAGCAGGTTGCGGCATCGCCAACGGCAACAACGAGATCGTCGCAGGTAATGACATTAGCCGACAGGGCGCCAAAGACGGTATCGGCATCGGCCAGCGTAGCACCGGCAGGAGAAACCTCAAGGGCGAGCAGCGACACGGCAAAACCAGCGTCGACCAGCGCATGCTCGACGACCTCACCAAAACGCTCGGATGTGGCGTCGTTCCAAACCACCATCGCGCGCTTAGGCTTGCCCACAGCCGAGGCAAACATGCGCGACAGCTCCTCGAACGCGCCCAATCCGACGCGGACATCGACACTGCGGTTTTGGAAATTGATAAGTTGACGGCGAATCATAGCAGCCCACGCTCCAAAAGCATCTCGGCACAAAGGTAGGAAACGTCCTCGAAGGACTTGTTGCGAATATCAAGGGTAATATCGGCGGCCTGGCGATACAGCGGACGGCGATGCTCAAACAGGCGCGCAGCGTGCTCGGGCGAGCGGAAATCGGGCCGGGTATCGGAGCGGCGAATCTGGCGCAACGAGTCCTCAAAATCGCCTTCAAGGTACACACAGGTACCCATCTCGTGCATCAGCTCAATGTTCACCGGCGTCTCGACGATGCCACCCCCGCACGATACCAGCAGGCTGCGCTCGCTCTGAAGCGAACGGAGTGCCGAGGTCTCGAGCTCGCGAAAACGATCCTCGCCCTCGGTCTTGAATATCTCGGTCACCGACTTGCCGCATCGACGCACAACCAAACGATCGGTATCGATGAATCGACGCTTGAACATAGTGCCCACATTGCGCGCAAGCGTCGACTTGCCCGCGCCCAAAAAGCCGATAAAGAAGATATGGTCGCAGCCGTGTTTGATGTGCTGAGACATGGCGAAACCTATTCCTCGCAGGGAAGGTCGCGCAGGGCCCGGCGCTCAAAGATACGGAAGATCTGCGTGTACCACAGGTCCTGGGTTGCCTGCGGCTTGACCAGAATAGTGTCAACACCGGCAAAGTTTCCGCTCCACACGTCCGTGTACAGCTGATCGCCGATTAGCACGGCCTCGTCGGCCGTGGCGCCCAGACGCTTAAGACCGGCCTTCAGGGCAAACGGGGCGGGCTTCATGGCGTGGCTGATAGCCTCGAGCCCCAGCTCGCGCGCCGACGCCATAACCTGGTCGCGATGCCAGTTGTTGGACACCATGCACAGCTTAAAGCCCTTAGCATGGGCGGCCTCGAGCCAGGCGGAGACCGCAGCGGGTACCTGCTCGGTATCACGCGGCACCAGGGTGTTGTCGCGGTCGAGCAGAATGGCGCGCTTACCGTCGGCCCAGAGGGTATCGAGGTCGATGCGATCGACCGAGGCGACATATCGTTTGGGGCTAAAAATCCTCATGATCAATTCCAAGACTGTTGATGCTCTTCGTAGGTCTTCGAGAAATACTCCTCGTCCTGCGTAATGTAGAAATACAGGTCGTCGGAGTCGGTCGGCTCAAGGGTGGCCTTGAGCGCCTCGAGCGACGG
>CABRGB010000049.1 GCA_902470345.1 uncultured Collinsella sp. | reverse complement strand
AAGAAGTCGACAAATGAACACCCGTACGTCGACAAACGAGCAAATCGCTCGCAAAGAGTGTCCCCAACGACTAGACAAAAAATGACTAGTCATTGGGGACGTTCTTAAATGACTACTTTACAGCTCCAGCGCGTCGGCGACTTCGGCGGCGCAGGCCAGGGAGTCCGCCATGGCGCTCACCACGAGCGAGCTGCCGTTGCGAGCGTCACCGGCAACATACACCGGCGCGGCATCCGCGGCGACACCCTCGCCACGCGCCGCAAGATGCGAGCCCTCGGCGGCCATCACAGGCAGCGGACGACCAGCGGTGGCAACGGGCACGCCAACGGCGTCGAACACACTGTGCTCCGGGCCCGTGAAGCCGCAGGCGATGAGCACCAGCTGCGCCGGTACCTCGTGCTCGGAGCCCGCGATGCGCTCGGGCTTTCCCGCCGACCAGTCCAGATCGACCACGCGCAGACCCGCGGCAGCGCCCTTCTTATCCAGCAGCACCTCGAGCGTATCCACGCCCCAAGCGCGCATCTCGCCGCCCATGGCAGCGATGGCCTCCTGCTGGCCGTAGTCGGTCTTCTTAACGTTTGGCCACTGCGGCCAGGGGTTGCTCGCCGCGCGCACATCAGGCGCCGCCGGCAAGAACTCAAACTGGCGCACGCTGCGCGCACCCTGACGTACCGCGGTGCCCACGCAGTCGTTACCGGTATCGCCGCCGCCAATGACCACGACGTCCAGGCCGCGTGCATCGATGACAGGCTCGCCGCCATCGAGCACCGAGACGGTCGAGGCCGTCAGGTAGTCCACGGCATACACCACGCCGGGCGCGTCAATATTCTCAGCAGCCAGTCCACGCGGGGCGCGAGCACCGGCAGCCACCACGACAGCGTCAAAGCCATTGAGCTTGGCCGCCACCGCAGGGTTCGTAACGTCAGCACCCAGCTCAAACACAATGCCCAGCTCGCGCATGAGTGCCACGCGACGCTCGACCACAGACTTCTCGAGCTTCATGTTGGGAATGCCGTACATGAGCAAACCACCCGGACGGTCATCACGCTCAAACACCGTCACGCGCGCGCCGCGACGCGCAAGTTCCCATGCAGTCACCAGGCCAGCCGGGCCAGAGCCAATCACAGCGACCGTGGGCGCATCCTCCCCTGCCGGCTCAAAGCGGCGCGGACCGCCATTTGCCCACTCATGGTCGCTGATCGCACGCTCGTTGTCATGGATCGTCGTGGGTTGGCCATCGACCGAACCCAGGTTGCACGCGGCCTCGCACAACGCCGGGCACACGCGACTCGTAAACTCGGGCATGGGCGAGGTGAGCGACAGGCGCTCGGCAGCCTCATCCCAGTGGCCGCGGTACACCAGCTCATTCCACTCGGGAATCAGGTTGTGCAGCGGGCAGCCGCTCGGGTGTGCCTTGCCAAAGCTCGCGCCCATCTGACAAAACGCCACACCGCACATCATGCAGCGGCTCGCCTGGGCACGGCGCGCATCGTCGTCGAGCTCCACGTACAGCGGATCGAAATCGCGGCTGCGCTCCTCCACGGGGCGCAGCTCGTGGGTCACGCGATCGATATCAAGAAAAGCACCGGGCTTACCCATGGCACTTACGCCTCCTTCTTGGTCGAAGCAACAGAGCTGGCGGCGGCGGGTACAGCGCCAGCGACACCACCCGCCACATCAAAGCGAGCGACATCGGCGGCGTCGGCGCGACCGGTCACAATGTCAAACGCCAGCTCCTCGGCCTGCGCATGCGTCTTGCCGACGGCCTCGGCGGCGGCGACAATCGCCAGCACGCGCTCGTACTCGGTCGGAATGACCTTCACAAAGTGCTTGCTCATCGAGTCGAAGCTGTAGAGCAGCTTGATGCCGCGCGGGCTCTGCGTCGCGTCCACGTGCTCTTGGATGAGTGCACGAATCTGCGCCAACTCGTCGACCGTCGGGGCCTTGAGCTCCACGCTCTCGTGGTTCACGCGGGCATCGAGCGTGCCGTACTGGTCAAAGACATAGGCCACGCCACCCGTCATACCGGCGGCGAAGTTCTGCCCGACCTCGCCCAGGATGAGCGCCAGACCGCCCGTCATGTACTCGCAGCCATGGTTGCCGCAGCCCTCGACCACCACGGTGGCGCCGGAGTTGCGCACGGCAAAACGCTGGCCGGCAAGACCGTTAATGAAGCCGCGGCCGCTCGTGGCACCAAAGAACGCAACGTTGCCCACGATGATGTTCTCGTCGAACTTGTAGGTCGCATGCGGGTTGGGGCGCACCGACACCTCGCCGCCCGAAAGGCCCTTGCCAAAGTAGTCGTTGGCGTCGCCGCACACGTTGAGCGTAATGCCGCGCGGCAGGAAGGCGCCAAAGCTCTGACCGGCCGAACCATCGCAATCGATGGTGATGGAGCCGGCGGGCAGGCCCTCGGGATGCGCCTTGGTCACCGCGTTGCCCAGGATGGTGCCCACGCAGCGGTTGACGTTGGCGATATCGGCGCGGAAGCGAATCGGACGCAGATGCGCACGGGCATCGGCCGTATAGGGCACAAACAACGTGGAGTCGAGCGTCTTGTCGAGCTCGCTGTCCGCGGCCATCTGCGGCAGGAAGTGGCGACCGTCGGCGCCCGGAATATGGGCACCGAACTCGCAGGTCGCGCTCGCCAGCACGGGCGACAGATCGAGCAGGTTGGCCTTGCGGTTGCCCGGGACCTCGATCTGGCGCAGGCACTCGGGATGGCCGACCATCTCGTCGACGGTGCGGAAGCCCAGGCTCGCCATGACCTCGCGCAGCTGCTCAGCAACAAAGAGCATAAAGTGCTCGACGTGCTCGGGCTTGCCGCGGAAGCCGCGACGCAGGCGGCAGTTTTGCGTGGCGATGCCGGCCGGGCAGGTATCCTGCTGGCAGTCGCGCTGCATGAGGCAGCCCATGGAGATGAGCGGCATGGTCGCAAAGCCAAACTCCTCGGCGCCCAGCAGGCAGGCGACAGCAACATCGGTGCCGTCCATGAGCTTGCCGTCGGCCTCGAGCACCACGCGCGAGCGCAGGCCGTTTTGCAGCAACGTCTGCTGGGCCTCGGCAAGGCCAAGCTCCAGCGGCAGGCCCGCATGCCAAATAGAGTCGCGCGCAGCGGCACCCGAGCCGCCATTGTGGCCGCTGATCAAGATCTTGTCGGCAGCGCCCTTGGCCACACCGGTGGCGATGGTGCCGACGCCGGCCTCACTGACCAGCTTGACCGACACGCGCGCGCCGGGGTTAGCGTTCTTAAGGTCAAAGATAAGCTCCGCCAGGTCCTCGATGGAGTAGATGTCGTGGTGCGGCGGAGGCGAGATCAGGCCGATGCCGGGCGTGGACTGACGGACCTCGGCAATCCAGGGGTAGACCTTCTTGCCGGGCAGGTGTCCGCCCTCGCCGGGTTTGGCGCCCTGGGCCATCTTGATCTGAATCTCGAAGGCGCTGCACAGGTAGCGGCTCGTCACGCCAAAGCGTGCGCTTGCCACCTGCTTGATGGCGGAATTCTTGGAGTCACCGTTGGCCAGCGGGGTCTCGCGACGCGGATCCTCGCCGCCCTCGCCCGAGTTGGAACGGCCGTGCAGGCGGTTCATGGCGATGGCCATGCACTCGTGTGCCTCTTTGCTGATGGAACCGTACGACATGGCGCCGGTGTTAAAGCGGCGGACGATGTTGAGCGCGGGCTCCACCTCGTCGAGCGAAACCGGCGTGCGGCCGCTGGCATTAAAGTCGAGCAGGTCGCGTAGGCGCACGGCACGACCGGTGCGGTGCAGGCGGGCGCTGTACTCCTTAAAGGTGTCGTAGCTGCCCTCGCGGCAGGCGGTCTGCAGCAGATAGACGGTCTGCGGATCGATAAGGTGATCCTCGCCGCCGAGCGGGCGCCACTTGGTCAGACCCAGTGTGGGCAGCTGATCGGGAGCCGGACTCTTAAGGATGGCGAGCGCGGCGTCATAGCGCTCATTCTGCTCGCGTTCGACATCCTCGACGCCCATACCACCCACACGGCTCACCGTGCCGGCGAAGTACGCGTTGACGAACTCCGGCGTAAAGCCCACGGCCTCGAAGATCTGCGCCGAATGGTAGCTCTGCACCGTGGAGATGCCCATCTTGGACATGATGGAGACGATGCCGGCGGTTGCAGCCTTGTTGTAGTTGTCGATGCCCTGTTCGGCCGTCACGTCCAGGTCGCCGTGCGCCGCCAGGTCGCGAATGCACGCATGCGCGTTGTACGGATAGATGCCGCTCGCGGAGTAGCCCACCAGCGCCGCAAAGTCGTGCGGAGACACGGCGTCGCCGCACTCCACCACGATGTCGGCAAAGGTACGCACGCCGGCGCGGATCAGGTGGTTGTGCACGCAGCCCACAGCGAGCAGCGACGGCACGGGCACCTCGCCCGCAGCGGCACGATCACTCAGCACCACGATGTTCACGCCGTCGCGGACCGCAGCCTCAACGTCCTCGGCAAGCTGCTTAAGCGCAGCCTGCAGCGCGCCCTCGCCGGCGTCGCGGCGGTAGACGGCACGGAAGCGACGGGTCTTAAAGCCCACGCGGTCGATGGCGCAGATACGCTCGAACTCCTCCTCGCTCAGCAGCGGACGCTCCAAGCGCACCAGCTGGCAGGCCGTGCGGGAATCCTCGAGCAGGTTGCCGTGGTTGCCCAGGTAGAGCGTGGTCGAAGTCACCATGTGCTCGCGCAGGGCGTCGATCGGCGGATTCGTGACCTGGGCGAACAGCTGATAGAAGTAGTCGAAGAACGAACGCGTCTTCTTGGACAGGCAGGCCAGCGGCGCATCGATGCCCATCGAGGCGAGCGGGGCCTTGCCCTGCTGGGCCATGGGACGCACGACCTCGTCAACATCATCCCAGTGATACCCGAGCTTGGCCATACGCACGGCGGCGGGCACCTCGGCGTCCTCGGCGGACGTTGCTGCAACGGGCTCATCAAGCGCGTCAACGGTCAGCGTCTCCTCGGCAATCCAGTCGCGGTAGGGCTTTTCCTTGGCATAGCGGGCGCGCAGCTCATCGTTGTAGATCACGCGGCCGCGGGCAAAGTCGACCTCGAGCATCTGGCCCGGCCCCAGACAGCCGCTCGTCAGGATGTTCTCGGGACTCACCTCGATGGTGCCCACCTCGCTTGCCAGCATAAAGCGACCGTCGCGCGTCACATAGTAGCGGGCGGGACGCAGGCCGTTACGGTCGAGGGCGGCACCCAGCGTGCGACCGTCGGTAAAGGCGATGGCCGCCGGGCCGTCCCACGGCTCCATGAGCATGGACTGGTATGCGTCGTAGGCGCGGCGCTCCTCGCTCAGACTGTCGTTGTGGTCCCACGGCTCGGGCAGCAGCATGGACGCGGCACGCGTAAGCGGGCGACCGTTCATGACCAGGAACTCAAGCACATTGTCCAGAATCGCGGAATCGGAGCCCTCGCGGTTGATGATGGGCATCACGCGCTCAAGATCGTGCTGCAGCACGGGGCTGTACAGGTTGGGTTCGCGGGCGCGAATCCAGTTGACGTTGCCCTTGAGGGTGTTGATCTCGCCGTTGTGGATGATAAAGCGGTTGGGGTGCGCGCGCTCCCAGCTGGGCGTAGTGTTGGTGGAGTAGCGCGAGTGGACGAGCGCTACGGCCGTCTTGACGGCGGCGTCGTTGAGATCGATGAAGAAGCGGCGCATCTGCGTGGCGACCAGCATGCCCTTGTACACGATGGTGCGCGAGCTCATGGAGCACACGTAGAAGATCTTGTCGCGCAGGGCAAACTCGGCGTCGGCCTTCTTCTCGATGGTGCGGCGGCACACATACAGACGGCGCTCGAAGGAATCGCCGGCGGGCGTGTCGTCCGGACGGCCCAGGAAGGCCTGCAGGATAGTAGGCATGCAGGCGCGGGCCGTCTCACCCAGGTTGTGCGGATCGACCGGCACCTCGCGCCAAAAGAGCAGCGGCACGCCGGCCTCGGCGCAGCCCTCCTCAAACACGCGACGGGCATCCTCTACGCCCTTGTCGTCCTGCGGGAAGAACAGCATGGCCACGCCATAGTCGCCCTCTGCCGGCAGAATCTGGCCGCACTTTTGAGCCTCTTTACGAAAAAAGTGATGCGGAACCTGGAACAGGATGCCGGCGCCGTCGCCGGTGTTCTTCTCGAGTCCCGTGCCGCCGCGGTGCTCCAAGTTAACCAGAATGGACAGTGCGTCGTCCAGGATCTGGTGATGGCGCTCGCCGTTGATATCGGCAAGCGCGCCGATGCCGCATGCATCGTGGTCGAATTCGGGGCGATAAAGGCCCTGCTGCTGAGCGGAATCTGCCTGCATCGCGATCCTCCCCTAGATATTAGACAGTCAGTTGAGTAGGCATAGTAGGAGTATCGCCGGCCCGCTGTGTTTCCCACCCGTTTCGAAACAATCGCGTAACGCACGCCCCACGAGTGGACACCGCCGACCTCAAGGGCGACAACAAGGACCCCAAGTTCGGCCTGCAAGCTCACCGCTTCAAACATCTCAATCTGTAACAGGAAGACCCAATTTCGACGCCTAGATGTTACAGATTGAGATGTTTTTGAGAGACGGTTCCGAATGTCTCAATCTGTAACAGTAAGACTTGATTTTTGCAGCCAACTGTTACAAATCGAGATTTTCCATAGGACCATTTCTTCCTGTCTCGATCTGTAACACCTAGGTCCAACTTCCATCCCTAGTTGTTACAGATCATGACATTTCGGCAGTCCCCTTTCACCATCCCATTCAAATACAGCAATTTTGTTAGTTTTGGTTAACTTTTCAGCCTAAAACGGGTATCCTTTGCGGCGTCAAGCAAACGGCACGCAGGAGCGCACCATGATCAACCATCTCAAACAACACTTTGGCTCCCGGCGCACCGGTGGTCACGGAGGCCTAGACATTGCGCGGCATATCGGCCCCGGGCTGCTCGTGACCGTCGGCTTTATCGACCCGGGCAACTGGGCCTCCAATATGGCCGCGGGCTCGCAGTTTGGCTACGCGCTGCTGTGGATCGTCACGCTGTCCACGATTATGCTGATCGTCTTGCAGCACAACGCGGCGCACCTGGGCATCGCCACGGGCATGTGTCTCGCCGAGGCCACGACGCGCCATCTGCCCCGCCTCGTCGGGCGTGCGATACTCGGCAGCGCGTATCTAGCCACGGTCGCCACCGCCATGGCCGAAGTCCTGGGTGGCGCGATTGCCCTTCAAATGCTCTTTGGGCTGCCTGTGCGCACCGGCTGCATCATCGTGGCGGCAGTATCGATGGCGATGCTCATGACGAACTCCTACAAGCGTGCCGAACGCTGGATCATCGCCTTCGTGGGCGTGGTGGGACTTTCGTTTTTAGCCGAGCTTGCACTAGTCAAGGTCGACTGGCCGCAGGCCGCCGCAAGCTGGGTCACACCCAGTATGCCCACCGGCTCGGCCGCAATTATCGTAAGTGTCCTAGGCGCGGTCGTTATGCCCCACAACCTCTTCCTGCACTCCGAGGTCATCCAATCCATGCACTTCGAAGGCCAAGGCGAGCAGGTTATCGAAGAACGTCTACGCTATGAGCTCTTCGACACGCTCTTTTCGATGGGCGTGGGCTGGGCAATCAACTCGGCCATGGTCATCCTGGCCGCAACGACCTTCTTTGCGCACGGCATTGTCGTAGACGACCTCGCTGTCGCAGCGGCCACGCTCTCCCCCATCTTGGGCCCGGCAAGCTCAATCATCTTTGCGGTGGCGCTGCTGTTCGCGGGACTATCGAGTAGTGTGACAGCGGGCATGGCGGCGGGAACCATCACCGCGGGCATGTTCGACGAGGAATACGACATCCACGACCGACATTCCTCAATCGGGGTGGCGGCCTGTTTCGTCGGCGCTGTGGCGGCGTGCCTGGTCGTCTCGAATCCTTTTGAGGGTCTCATTTGGAGTCAGGCGCTGCTGTCGCTTCAATTGCCGATTACGGTCTTTGTGCTCATACGGCTCACCGGTTCGCCCCGCGTCATGGGCAAATACGCCAACTCGCGCCCGCTCAACGCGTTGCTCGTAGGGATCGGTGTCATCGTAACGGCTCTCGACATCGTACTGCTAACGGGGATGTGATGGGACGGGGCACCCACCCAGGCAAACGTCTCGATCTGTAACATCTAGACCCGCTTTTGATGTCTAGATGCTACAAATCGAGATCATTCCGACGGACAGCTCCGTTTGTCTCAATCTGTAACACGTAGACCCCGTTTTCACTGCTAGATGTTACAGATTGAGATCTTCTGCCGGATGGTTTTGGTTTGTCTCAATCTGTAACAAGTAGACCCAATTTCCGCTTCTAGATGTTATAGATCGAGACATTTCTTCAGCTCCAACCTTTTGTCTCAACCTGTAACACGTAGACCCTTTTTGAGCCGCCACATGTTACAGATCGAGACAAACGGTCGGCCGGACTCACAACAGGCAGGATCTGCTAATAGCAGCCGTGATGCCTTGGGGACGGAAGAAAAGGGCCCCGGCCGGGGTGACCGACCGGGGCCCTTGGACAGAGCTATGTTCGGCTTTCGCCGTGTGCCTGCGAGTTACTCCTCGACGAGCTCAAACTGATCGGGACCGACGCCGCACACCGGGCACACGTAGTCCTCGGGCAGCTCGGGCGTATCGACCTCAACCTCGTAACCGCAAACGACGCACACGAACTTATACGTCTTCTTCTCCTCAGCCATGATGTTCTCCTCTCGAACGCGACTGGTGATGTACTTCGCTTATTAGTATATGTTCTCAATAAGATAATGCAAGTGTTTTTACAACAATTCTAGCCTTGATAGGACGAGGCCTTCGGAGGCGTCTTGCCCTTCAGAACCTTGTGATAGTAGTCGTACGTCAGCGGCGTCTCGTCGCTCAGGCGCTCGGCATCCTCGACCTCGCCGATAAACAGTAGATGCGTACCCACATCCACAGTGTCGATCAAACGGCAGCTCAACAGGGCCGCCGCGTGCTCGGGCACATAGGGCATGCCCAGAGCCGTCTCGCGGGTCTCGTATTTGGCAAACTTGTCATAATCGCTGCTGGTGCGGAAGCCAAAGTTGCCGATATAGAGCATATCGGCCGTCTGATCGATCACGGTCAGCGCGAACGCTTTGGCCGATGCGATGACGCCCGAGGTGACGTTGTCCTTGTTCACGGCAACCGAAATTCGCGGCGGCATGGATGTCACCTGCACCGCCGTGTTGATGATGCAGCCGGCGCGCAGCCCGTCTGCCGCGGCGCTCACCACGTACAGACCGCTCGGCATGGTAAAGAACGCAGTTTTGTCCATAACAATCACTCCCCTAACCCGGGTTGGAACCTCATGGATGTATGTACCCACAAAAAAGCGGCGCCCATAACGGACGCCGCCCCATACACATATGTGCCAAGATTGCAGGTCAGCCAAGTCCCTCCACCAAGCTGCGGTGAAATAGTTCCTGCTTGTCGGCTATTTGGCCTCAAACAGGAACTATTCCACCGCAACTTATACAGAGTGCCTAGCGGTTACGCTCCTTGAGCGCACGATCGATTTCGCGCTGGACGTCGCGCTTGGCCATATCCTCGCGCTTGTCGTAAAGCTTCTTGCCGCGGCCTAGGCCCAGCAGCAGCTTTACGCGGCCGTCGGTATTAAAGTAGAGCTCCAGCGGCACCAGGGCATAGCCGCGATTACGCAGCTTGCCGTCGAGAAAGTCGATCTCCTTGCGGTGCAGCAGCAGACGACGACGGCGATCAGGGTCGCGGTTCCACACGCCGCCATGGCTATAAGGGTGAATATGCAGGCCCACGAGCCAGCACTCGCCGCCACGAATCAGTGCAAAGGTGTCGGTGATCTGGCACGCACGTTCGCGAATCGACTTGACCTCGGTACCGCTCAGTTCGATGCCGCACTCAAAGGTCTCATCGATAAAGTACTCGTGATGCGCCGAGCGATTCTTGGAGATAAGCTTGCGCTCGCGCTTACTGGGCATCGCCGGCCTCCTTGGCTCCATCGGCGTTTGAGCCCGCGGCGTCGCGCTTTGCCTTGCGCTCAGCATTGAGCTCGGCGTCGCTCTCGCGCACCAGTTTGATAATCGCCGCGCAGGCCTCCTCGCCCACCAAGTCACGAGCACGCACCGTCAGGCGCGTCGCCTCCTGCTTGTCGCCGTCGCTTGCAGCATCGGTCGCGCACATAATCAGGCAGATAGCAATCTCGGCCGAAGGCGAGGTCGGCACGCCTTGCAGGGCCAGTTCACCCATCACGTGATCGTCGCTCTCATCGGCGGCATCCGGATAGGTGGTATGGATCTTGTTCAGCAGGCGCGTCGTGTGCGCATCGTTGGGCGCTAAGCGCAGTGCCAGACGCGCGCAGCCCACGGCCGCCGAGACGTTCTCGGTCTCAGGCTCAAGGAAATACTGGCCCAGGTTGGAATAGGCGCGGGCGGCGCACTTGCCATCGCTCGCACGCTCCAGCACCGAGAACGAGAGCGATGCCCATTCTTGCTTGTCCTCGAGTGCGCGGAACAGCTCGGCCAAGTCCAAGCGATAGTTGCAGTTCATGGGGTCCCAACGCACAGCCTGCATCAGGGCATTACGAGCGCTCACATAATCCTGCTGGCGAATGTAGGCAAACGCCATGTCAGAGTACAGGCGATCAAACGGCACCTCGACCTGCACGAGCTCGCGCGGATCCTTCTCCACGCGGCGATAGGCCAAGCGCTCAAACTTGCTATCGAAGCTAAAGTATTGGCGCTTCTCCTCCGTCTTGCACTCGGCGTCGATATACTCCTCGGCGAGCTCCACCAGGCGCTCCAGCAGCGGTGTCGCCGTAGCCAGGTCGCCCTGCGCCAGATAGTTCTCGGCATACGTGATGTCTTGCAAGCTGATGGGCAGATCCATGGCTACTCCTCGATCTGAGCGAAACACGGCAGGCGCCGCATATACGGTCGATACACAAAACCCGGGTCTCTTGCGAGGCCCGGGCATTCATTTTGTGGTAGCCCGTACCAGATTCGAACTGGTGATCTCCGCCTTGAGAGGGCGGCGTCCTAAACCGCTAGACGAACGGGCCATATGTAGCAAATGCAATGGCTGGGATGGAGGGAGTCGAACCCCCATTGACGGAACCAGAATCCGCTGTCCTGCCATTAGACGACATCCCAATGACTGCATCGCTGCGCTCGGCTGTGCCTTTGCGCAAGAAAGAAATATACGGGAAGTCTCGCCGTGACGCAAGCCCCAATTTTGACTTTTTTGAAATTCGGTCAAATTGGCCTAATTTCGTCCAACCCGTGAAGGACCTGTGAAGCCGACCGCTGTACACGAAGGGCAAAACGCCGCGAGCGGCAGCCGTCAACCGTTGGCAGATTCTACCGCGAAAACGATAGCACCAGGCAACACAATCGAAGTATCAATGATCGCGTAGATATCGAGGCGCCATGGACGAAGAGCTTGATTACCTATGGGAGACCCTGGGCCTCGAGATCACTGCTGACCTTTGGCCCGAGCGGGACAAAATCCATCCCACACTGCGCCCCGCCATCACGGTGATGCAGGCAAACTACCGCCGCGCCTCATTTTTGATCATGCGGACGTCATGGCATGCGGCGCTCCCCGACCTCAAGCGCATCCAGGCAAGCCTCGTCGAGCTGTCCGGCATGCCGACCGTCATATCCGAGACGAACCTGGGGCGGCGGCAGCGCGAGCGCCTGCAGCGGCAGCGGATTCCGTTTATCTGCCCCGGCATTCAGGCATACCTGCCCTTTATGGACGAAGAGTACTGGAGCGACACGCCCGACAAACGCGTAAAGATCTACGACCCACACGAATGGGCGCAGCTGGAGGACTGACCGGGGCAGGCCCGCCAGCGGAAAGTGCATCCCATTCTGAAAGCGAATTCCGGGGCGCAGTTTCCCGTCGAGCCCTCAACCGGAAACCGTGTCCCAGAATCAGCGCTCGAAACGGGACACACTTTCCGCAGCCGCTACAGCAACGCCTCGGTCCAAGCCGCTTCCTTAAAGCCGGGGATCGCGAAGTCGTCGCCCACCAGCAGCGGACGCTTAACCAGCATGCCGTCGGTCGCCAGCAGCTCGCAGCATTCCTGGTCCGTCATACCTGCATCCAGGCGAGCCTTCAGGCCCAGCTCTCGATATTTCATGCCCGACGAGTTAAAGAAGCGTCGCACCGGCAGCCCCGAACGAGCAATCCAGGTCGCAAG
>CABRGB010000048.1 GCA_902470345.1 uncultured Collinsella sp. | reverse complement strand
CGCGGTAACAAGAAACCCGGTCCTGCACGAGGCAGAACCGGGTTTCTTTAGCAATGCTTGCTTTGCTCAGGCAGTAACTGTTAGTTACTCAGCCAGGAAGTCACGCTGGACAGCGGGATCGACCTTGACGCCAGGGCCCATGGTGGAAGACACGGAGATAGACTTGACGTACTTACCCTTAGCAGAAGAGGGCTTGACGCGCAGAATCTCGGTGTACAGGGCAGCGTAGTTCTCGACGAGCTGCTGCTCAGAGAAGGACTTCTTGCCCAGGGGCACGTGGCAGATGCCATAGCGATCGGCGCGATACTCAACGCGGCCGGCCTTGAGCTCGGAGACCATCTTGGCGACGTCCATGGTCACGGTGCCGAGCTTGGGGTTCGGCATGAGGCCACGGGGACCAAGGATCTTACCGATGCGGCCAACCTTGGCCATCATGTTCGGCGTAGCGATAGCGGCGTCGAAGTTGATCTCGCCCTTCTGAATCTGGGCGACAAGCTCGTCGGAACCGATGATGTCGGCGCCGGCAGCCTCGGCCTCGCGGGCCTTCTCGCCCTCGGCGAAGACGGCAACACGAACGGTCTTGCCGGTGCCGTGGGGCAGGGAGATGGAACCACGGATGTTCTGGTCAGCCTTACGAGTATCGATGCCCAGACGGAAGTGGGCCTCGACGGTCTCGTCGAACTTGGCGGTGTCGAGCTCCTTGATGAGCTTGGCAGCCTGAAGGGGGGTGTAGAGCGTGGCGCGGTCGATCTTCTCGGCAGCGGCGTTATAGCTCTTACCATGCTTAGCCATGTGCATTACCTCCTGTGGTTAAACGGGCGTGAGCCCTCCCACATCGTATCGTGTGCCCTATTGCACACATATAACGGGCGCCCGGTCAGAGCACCCGTCATTACCTAAAGAAATCGCTACTCAGCGATGGTGACGCCCATGGAGCGGGCGGTACCGGCGATGATCTTCTTGGCGGCGTCAATGTCGTTGGCATTGAGGTCCGGCATCTTGATCTCGGCGATCTTGGTGAGCTGCTCCTGGGAGAGCTGACCAACCTTGTCGGCCTGCGGCTTAGCGGAACCAGACTTGAGGTTCAGCTCCTTCTTGATGAGGTGAGCCGCCGGCGGGGTCTTAGTGATGAAGGAGAAGGACTTGTCCTCGTAGACAGAAATCTCAACGGGGATGATGTCGCCCTTCTTGTCCTGCGTCTCGGCGTTAAAGGCCTGGCAGAACTGCATGATGTTCACGCCAGCAGCGCCCAGGGCGGGGCCGACGGGAGGAGCGGGGTTAGCGGCACCAGCAGGAATCTGGAGCTTAATGACGTTGGCAACCTTCTTCTCAGCCATGGTCATTCCTTTCGAATCACGAGTGTGAAGTACTTGCTATATCGTAAGCACGCACGTGTTAGAAGCACTCCTGAGATGAGCAGTCACAGAAGAAGCACGCTCGCGCGAACGGACGAAAACTTAAGCGATGACAGCGACCTGGTTAAAGTCGAGCTCGACCGGCGTCTCGCGGCCAAAGATCATCAGCGTGACCTTGAGCTTGCCAGCCTCGGTGTTAACCTCGGAGACCTTGCCATCAAAGTCGGTAAGCGGGCCATCGGTGACGCGGACGGACGTGCCGACCTCAATATCAACCGAGGTGCGCTTGGGCGAATCGCCCTTACCGGGACGACGAGTCATCTTGTTGTACTCGTCGCGGGAAAGCGGAGCGGGCTTGCCGTTGCCGCCCAGGAAACCGGTGACGCCAGGCGTGTTACGAACGCACGTCCAAGCATCATCATCCATCTCCATGCGGACCAGGACATAACCCGGGAAAATCTTGGAATCCTTGGTCTCGCGCTTGCCACCCTCTTTAATCTCGGTGACACGCTCCATAGGAATCTCGATATCAAAGATACGGTCCTGCATGCCCATAGTCTCGATGCGATGCTCGAGATCGGACTTAACGCGGTTCTCGTATCCAGAGTAAGTGTGAACGACGTACCAACGCTTAGACATGGTTTAGCCCCTCAATCCAGAGAACAGAGCAAGAGCCTCGCCAAAGCCAGCATCGAGCAGAGCGATGACGACGCCGACGACGATCAGAGAAGCGCAAACGACGACCGAGTAGTTCACGAGCTCCTTCTTATCGGGCCACGTGACACGCTTCATCTCGGACTTGACCGAAGCGAAATACTTCTTGGTGCGGGCGAAGAAACCAGGCTTCTCGTTCTTCTTGGACTTCGCAGCCTTCTCGTTCTTCTTGGCAACGGCCTTCTTGGCCTCAACCTTGGAGTTGGCGGCAGCGTTGTTGGCAGGCGCCTGCTGCTGAGCCTTCTTCTTGTTCTTCTTGTTGGCCATTTGGGTTACCTCCGCGCAATGCGCTTATACATGAGTAAACCGTAAGCCCCCAATTGGGAGCTTACGGAATAATGACTGGCACGCCAGGAAGGACTCGAACCCTCAACACTCGGTTTTGGAGACCGATGCTCTACCAATTGAACTACTGGCGTATATGACTAGAGACTAGCGAGTCTCTTTGTGCAGCGTGTGGTGACGGCACCAGGGGCAATACTTCTTGATCTCCATACGATCAGGCATGGTCGACTTGTTCTTAGTGGTCGTATAGTTGCGGCGCTTGCACTCAGTGCACGCAAGAGTAACTAGAGTACGCATGTATCCTGAACCTTTCATTTCCGCCCCGTACGGGCACGAGTTGATACTTTATCAGCTCTACGTAAGTGCTGTCAACGAAAACCTCGAATCAATTGGTTCTCGGTGAACCCATTCATATTTGGAACACATCAATGGAGCCAACGAGATCTAATCGACGGTGCACCCAGGACCATTATCGATCCTCTCGACACCAGCAACGGCTCAATATCCATTGCAGAAAAGAACCCGGCACCCATATAAGTGCCGGGTTCTCTAAGTCAGCTATATCAAAGAGCTAATTTACTCAATGATCGTGGAGACGATGCCCGAACCGACGGTGTGGCCACCCTCGCGGATAGCGAAGCGCAGGCCCTCCTCCATGGCGATCGGGTGGATGAGGTCGCCCTCGATGGTGATGTGGTCACCAGGCATAGCCATCTCGGTGCCCTCGGGGAGCTTGACCGTACCGGTAACGTCGGTGGTACGGAAGTAGAACTGAGGACGATAACCATCGAAGAACGGGGTGTGACGGCCGCCCTCCTCCTTGGTCAGAACGTAGATCTCGCCGGTGAACTTGGTGTGCGGGGTAACCGAACCGGGCTTGCAGAGAACCTGGCCGCGCTCGATGTCCTCACGCTTGATGCCGCGGAGCAGCAGACCGACGTTGTCGCCAGCCTCGCAGAAGTCCATGGACTTACGGAACATCTCGATACCGGTAACAACGGTGTTCTGGGTATCCTTGATGCCGACGATCTCGACGGGCTCATTGAGCTTGAGCTCACCGCGCTCGACACGGCCGGTAGCAACGGTACCACGGCCGGAGATGGTCATAACGTCCTCAACGGCCATCAGGAACGGAAGGTCGTTGTTACGAGCAGGCGTCGGGATGTACTCGTCGACGGCCTTCATGAGCTCACGGATAGCGTCCATCCACTTTGCGTCGCCCTCGAGAGCGCCCAGAGCGGAACCACGGATGACGGGGATGTCGTCGCCGGGGAAATCGTACTCGGAGAGGAGCTCACGGGTCTCCATCTCGACGAGGTCGATGAGCTCGTCATCGTCAACCATGTCGCACTTGTTCAGGAAGACGACGATGTAGGGAACGCCGACCTGACGGGCGAGCAGGATGTGCTCGCGGGTCTGAGCCATGGGGCCGTCGGTAGCGGCGATGACCAGGATAGCGCCGTCCATCTGAGCAGCACCGGAGATCATGTTCTTGACGTAGTCAGCGTGGCCCGGGCAGTCAACGTGAGCGTAGTGACGGGCAGCAGTCTCGTACTCGACGTGGGAGACGGAGATCGTAATGCCGCGCTCGCGCTCCTCGGGAGCCTTGTCGATGTTCTCGAACGCAGTGAAGTCAGCCTTGCAGCCCTCGGTCTCGGAGAGAACCTTGGTGATGGCAGCGGTCAGCGTGGTCTTGCCGTGGTCGACGTGACCAATGGTGCCGATGTTAACATGCGGCTTAGTGCGCTCAAACTTCTCTTTGGCCATAAAGCCCTCCTCTAAACAGGTCGTCCCCGGACGGGACTTTGCCTTTATACCATAGTGGCCTCTCAACATACTATTGAGAAGCCACCGTGTTACCTATGGTAGCGGTGACTGGATTCGAACCAGTGACGCCACGGGTATGAACCGTGTGCTCTAACCAACTGAGCTACACCGCCGGATGGAGCCTGCAACCAGACTTGAACTGGTGACCTCTTCGTTACCAACGAAGTGCTCTACCGACTGAGCTATACAGGCACTTGACGGGTGGGAGCTATAGGATTCGAACCTATGTAGGCAGAGCCAACGGGTTTACAGCCCGTCCCCATTAACCACTCGGGCAAACTCCCAATCGTTCAAGTATCCGCAGGTCCTTTGGTCTTTTGGACCGCCGCCCCCGCGAACGAAGAAGATAATACGATGCCACCTTGGGGGCTGTCAACGAAAACCTCTAGATACACGGTGCCGGGCGTATCTATATGCCTTTGACCTGCGGTTTTGCTGAGTTTGGATATGAAGGACGGTGAATTTGCATATTGCGGTGACATTTCCCGAGGGAACACTTTTGCGTAGTGGAGCGAACGTGCCTTGCCGCATCTTCGAGATCGGCTTATTCGTACCTACATATAGGTACGAGAGTTGATTTTCTCCTGTTTGAAATCGAGCGTGGGAAAATCCACGCTTAAACAGGACGGTCAGGTGCCTCGCCGCTTTTGTCTTGTTTTGTAACAGCAAGACGCTGATTATTGGTCCAGATGTTTCAGATCAAGACGATTCGCCGCCGGCCTCCCTCGTTATCTAAATCTGTAACAGTAAGAACGGTTTTCCTCCCCTACCCGTTACAGATTAAGACAATTGATCCATCTGCATCCTTCCATCTTGATCTGTAACAGGTTGAAGCAAATGCCCCAGCGTTACAGATTGAGACATTCAGAGCTGCACCCACCAATAATTGTTACGACGTAGTCTAAAGAAAGTGCCATTCATATATAGGTTGGGGGCATCCCTCTATCTAGTTTTGTCTCAATACTCTGAGCGACTGTATCTACAAGGCCCGACGATCGGCTTCGCACTTGCCCTAGAGCCCGATCTCCGCGATTATCTTTTTCATCTCGATGGCCCATCCGAGCTGCTCCTCGATGTACGTCGGCCATGCGTCCTGGTGGCCCTTGATGGGGTGGCCCGCCTTGTAGAAGCGCAACCCCGAGGCCTTTTTCGCATCGAAGGGTGCCGCCGTCAGCCCGAGGCGCTCCTCGAAGACCCCGCTGTTGGCGATGGCGCGGTGCCCGATCTCCTTGTCGTCGTCCACGTACAGCTCGATGCCCGTGCGGCCCTTTTGCGTATCGATGAGCAGGGCGAGATGGTATGCCGAGACCCCCAGGCGGAGCGTCGACCAATGGTCCTTGCTGGGCTTCTGCGGGCTGAACTCCTTGAGGAACTCCGGATGGCCGCCCGCCACCTCGCGGTAGGCCGTCCAGTACGCCAGCTTGACCTTCTCGGTCTCGCTGAGCCCCTCGGAGAGCTTCACGGTCTTGGTCCACTCGTTCGGCTGCTCGACCACGTTGAAGCGCGGGGCGGGCAGGGAGTCCCCGATCTTCCAGAGCTCGACCTCGACTAGGAAGAACCCGAAGTCGCTGTCGGTGTGCTGGTTGAGCCACTCGATGGCCTGGCGGTGCTCGTCGCGGGCACGAGCCACGACCCAGATGACGACCTCGGCGCCCTTGCCGGCGGCGTACGTGATCACCTTGCCGAGGTGGTCGTGGTTGGTGTCCTCGAGCTGGTTCTCGATGATCACCTTGCGGCCCGTACCGGACTCCTGCGCGTAGATGTCCACGTTGAACGATCCGACCGAGGACTCCGTCTCTATGAGCTCGAGCTCGATTCCGACCGCCGTCCCGAGGGTTGCGAGGTTCTGCTCCTCGGCCAGCCACTTGGTGAAGTCGTGGGCCTCATGCGGCCACACCTCGCGCAGGGGAACTTTCTGAATGGTATCAAGGTTATAGGACTTCATCTGTCGCCCCATCGGCTAAGGGAGGCATCAGCGTCGTTGTAGAGCCTCTTGCCATCAAACGAGCGCAGAAGAAGATCACGACGCTCTTCGAGGTCTTTCAGCTCGCAGGGGAACACAAACAGCATCACATTTTGATGGTACTTGTAGTCGGCATAAACGTCCGGATCGCCCTGGCGCGTGGGCGTGGATACGATATCCTCCGACATGTGCTCGCTCGAACCAACGTAAATACCCAGGTAATCGCTGTAGTTCTTATCGTGGTCGCCCTTTTGATACTTTGCGATAAGGTAACAGCCGGGCATATCGAAACCGTTAAACGCAGCATCGGCAGCTTTGTCCTGCTGACAGACAAACTTGTGTAGGGGCATCACCGTCGACGCTCCTTCAAAAATCGATTGCCTTGCAGCGTTGATCTTCTTACGAGCCTCGGCAGCTTCTCTTGAATCCTGAAACGCTTTCGCAGCACCGCCCAGTGCGCCAACTGCCGCGCCGACGCCATCGGCCGCCGCGCCGAACCCCTTACCAATACCATCGGCAACGACACGAGCGCCGTTAGCAGCACCGCCCGCCGCATCCTTTACGGCACCGCCGACGGCATCAACATCGACACCGAGCTGCTTTGCACCCTCAATGACGGCGGCCGCAGCACCCAGGACCTCCGCCGCAAGGTTCACCGTATCTTTTACGTTTTTAAGATTTACAGCCATCCAACTATTCCTTTCGCCATTCCGCTTTCCGGATCGGCCACGACTTTCAAGAAGCACCAGGCACTTGGCGCGGCTTCTCATGTCTATGCCGAATGCCTCTAACACCTAAGCAAGCAGTCTAATTCTTGCAGCGTAAAACGTAACAGCGAAACGTCTATTAATCGGTGAGTGCAGTGAGCGAATCGAGGAGTGCTCCGTGTTCATGTCTACCTTCAATATTCAAAGCCAGATTGGTATTAGCGCATCGATTGTATTAGAGCTTCCAACGTCATTGAGCAGAGGGAATTGACTGCAGTTTTATATCCCCACGAACGTCTATTTTTCTCAATAACGAACAGCCCGCTCTTAAAGAAGGAGATCCAAATGGGCAACTTAGAAGAACTTGAATTAACTCGACGCGGATTTACGGTTCTCGCGGCCTCAGCTTTCGGAGCATTCTTTATTAAGCCGAAAACAGCCATCGGCCTCTCTTCTGGCAAAACGTACATTGTAAGCGTGAAAACAATCGGATACGGATGCCTTTGGGAAAAGGAATTTGAAGGCACCGATTGGATGTACGAACCAGATGAGGTAGAAGTCCAGCGCGAAGCGCTTAAACCTGGAGCCATCCTTCGATTCGACAAGACCCCGACATTCCAAAGGATGCTGCTTGGCTCGACGCCATCTCTGAAGACGGCGAAAAAACTCTGCGACATCCCCTGGAGCGCGACGGCAGAAGAAGAGGCAGCCGTCATGAAAATCGTCGATAGGATCAACGGCGGCCATAAAGTCTGGGCAGAAGTGAGCGACGCCGAACATTCTACGATTGACGCCGGTCCCGACAACGCACGCATTCACACAATTGAATTCGACGTGTTCTACCGATAATTTGCCGTGTGATGCCTAATGAAATCGGCACGATCCAATCCGACAAGGAGCACCAGGTTCGCTTTTCGCCAGCTTAGTCTTACCATTCGTCCACCATACCCATATGTGCAAGTAGACTCACTCGGTCACGCACTGCCTCGCCACCCCCATCGCATCCACCGTCATTTCGGGCGGCCTCAGTTCAAGCGCGCAGTTATTCGACTGATGTCGCAGCAATAGAGGAATCCGTTTACCGAATAGAAAGCCATGGCATCTGCGGAATAGCCAGAAAGCGCTAGCATTTTCATATCGGGAAAGGAGAGCACTCATTATGGACAAAAAGAAAAGGACAGCCATCGTCTCTGTCGTCGCGGTCTTAATCGTTGCTATCGGAGCGTACTGGTACGTCAATTACCAGATACCGCACAATGCAGCGGTTGAGGCCTTCAACACCGCTGCCGACGGACTTCAAAGCCGCAATGATGACTTAGACGCCGCAATCAAAGAGCTTCAGGAACTGAACAAATCGAAGGATAAGCCCTATGATTCGTCGACGTCTGATTCCGCGACCAATGCGGTAGCCCAAGCTCAGGCCGCCAAAGAAGATATCCCCGCAATGCCAGGTAATACCGACGAGATAAACACTATGGCAAAGAAGATCGACAAGATGGGAAAATACGATTCCGTCATCGGCGATCTTTCCACCGCCAAATCCAACCTTCAAGACAGCATCGACCAGCTCAAGCAGGTGACCAACCCCTCAGAGCAATTCATCCTGCAACGGCTCACGGGCATTGCCAACATCACGGCACTGGAAGCCGTTTCGGAGAGCAACGATCCAAATAATAAGTTAGGCAAACAGGGCGGTTACACCGCATGCGTCTACTTTAATTCCGATTTGGTCGACTCTTCCGACGTGTATCTAAGCGGAGATTACACCCCCGTCGTGGACGGCGGATGCGATGCCGGCGGAGCCGTCGAGGTATACGCAAACGTCAAAAATGCCAAAAAACGCGATGAGTACTTGAGCAGCTTTGACGGCAATTCAATCTTAGACCCCGGTTCGCACAAAGTTGTTGGCTCCTGTGTGGTTCGCACTTCCTGCCATCTTGCCGCATCGCAGCAAAACAACATGACGAGCAACGTTGAACAGGCACTCATCAGGCTCGACAAGTAATTTTTTATCGCTCATATCAACTGGCGATAAAGGGGTGTTGATATGAGCGATAGATTTCCCGATGTTGATTGGTGATGCGATCGTTGCAACGCCCATCTCAGCAATCAGCCAGGTTTTGACGATCACAAGTACACGTGGGTTTGCACTGAATGTGGTTACAAGAACAGTATCTCCGCAACCAACATTTATGAATCCGAAGAAGACTATCTGTTAAACCCAGGCGACGATCCCCTCCCCGATGACAATGGTTACAGTTACGACGTCGTAGGGGGTAGACGAGCAGGTCTGTTAGCCCCGCCCAAATGGGCGGGGCTTTTTCTCTAACATCAACCAGATTCCTTTGCGCAGCACCAGCCAAAATGGTTAGCCCCCTGCATTGTCTCAATCTGTAACGACTAGGCAGGTTATTTCCTCCTAACTGTTACAGATTGAAACAAATGGACAGATCCTCAACCTTCCATCTCGATCTGTAACAGTAAGAACGGTTTTCAGCTTCTTCGTGTTACAGATCGAGACAAACCTGAGGCTTGGTTGGCGCCAAATTCGCTGACTTATCGACATAAACAGAAACGGGCTCTGTCCCATATAGAGACAGAGCCCGAAACTCTCATGGAGCCAGTGACAGGAATCGAACCTGCAACCCACTGATTACATCGCTTTCCATTCTGGTTAATAGCGTCCATCTGCGACTATAGCGACCGTAACCTCGCCTTTTTCTTTCGTTTTCCGCTTACAGTCTCACTTGAGACGTCTCCGAAACAGTCAAATTGCACACTCATTGCACACGCGATTGCACACGGAGGGACAATGGAAGAGAAATACACCACCTCGTCTATTTATAAGTTTAAGGACGATCGCTGGCGCGCACAGTTCCCCTATTTGGAGAACGGCATCTGGCATAAGAAGACTCAGCTCTTGGAACATCGAGGGCGCGATAAAGGCAGAAGCCATAAGCATCGCGATGCCGCCATGCTCGAGGCCGAATCCATCCGCGCATCTCTCAATGAGAAGGCCACCGCAGAAGCAGCTAAACCCAAGGGGCTTGGTATCACCGTTTCAAAGCTCGTGACATGCTATATCGATATCGAGTGCGCGGACGTCGCGCGCTCCACGGCGACCGGATACCACGGCATGCTCCGCCGGAATATCGAACCGTATCTCGGTGATGTCCCATTGGAAGACCTTACGGAAGAGGATGTTCAGGAATGGATAACGGCGATCGCCTCAACCCACGCACGGTCCACCGCCTGCAATTCCCTACGGTTGTTACGAGGCTCGCTCAAATATGGAATGCGAAAGAAATGGATTGACGAAAACGTGGCCTCTTGGGCAAAAGTCCCCAAAAATGAAGACGCGAACTACGGTCTACCGAATTCGCTTACAACCAAAGAGCGAACCAGGGTCTTGAACACTCTGAACGCCTCCATAGATATCCCAGCGATGCTTGCAGCCAAGATGGCGCTCTACACGGGATTGCGGCGCGGCGAGCTCTGCGCCCTGAAATGGAAAAACGTGGACTTTAAATCCGCAACGATCCGAGTCGAGGCCGCGATTGGGCACACAGATAACGAGTTCTATATCAAGGGCCCCAAAAGCATTAGCAGCCGGCGCGCTATCCCCAACTGCCCGAAAGACCTTATGAAAGACCTTGCGAAGCGCGAGGCCGACATGAAGTTCGAATGCGCGAATCTGGGCGTTGAGTTCAGCGACGAACTGTTTGTCCTCGGCTTTCCGGACGGTTCCTTCTTGAAACCGCCCAGGATCAACGACGCTTGGCGGGCCCTGGCAAAGGCCTTGAAGCTCCATGGTGTCTTGAACAAGAACACCGTCACCTTCCACGACCTCAGGCACAGTTTTGCAACGTACGCCGTTTCCAACGGAATCGACCCGAGGACTCTCGCAAGCCTCATGGGGCACTCGAAGGCGTCGATGACACTCGACAGATACGCCAGTGCCGACCCAGCAGCCACCGCATCGGCTATGAGAACTCTTGGACGCTTATATAAAGAGTGATTTGCTTCGTCGCAAGCAAAGAAGTCAACAGTGGCTCGGAGGCCCGGCTTTAACCGGGCCTTTTCTTGTTGCCTCGACCCTTCAACGTCTTTTTTGTCCATAGCGTCCGCCCTGCCCGTACTTTGACGAATGCCGGCGGCGGCGTGTCAGACTGCGAAATAAGAGAAATCGGCAAATTCCAGAAAGGAGACCGAAATGAAATTCAAAGAAAAGCGTATCGGAGTCGACGACTTCCGCAGTATGCCGGATATCGTCGATCCGCTGCCGGTCGCGTACCTGCTCGGCATCAGCGACCGCTCTGTCTACCGCCTCTGCCAGAACGGGACGTTCAAAGCCGTGAAGTGCGGCAAGTTATGGCGAATCAACCGCGATAGCGTTCTCAAGTATATCGGCGCATCAAATTAACCAAAGGTTACGGGAAACCAACCAATACAAAGCCCTGGAGGATTATATGTTTGAATTCGATAAAGCCAACGGCGTCATTGAACGCGGCGAGCTGCTGTACTCCGTCCCGCATGACTCCGAAATCGTTCTTGATACCGGCGTTCCCGCCTACTCGGGCCCGGCACTTCTGAAGTTCAAATATCCGGTGAAGCATGCACCGAGCGCACTTATCGTTACTCAGACCGTTGCTGAGAAACTGAACGAAAAACGTGCGTCGATCGTAGTTGAAATCATTAGGCGTTGGAAGGACATCCCCAAGGCCGACCTCGCACGCATCATTTTGGGAGCGGGTGCTTATTCCGGCGGTTTCAGCCTCAGTCCCATTGAGAAAATCGAGGAATCAATTGACCTCGACAGTCTTGAACTCTCTAACAAACTTATCGCTTATATGCCATTACCAGCTGATAAGGCACCAGAGAACTATCCGATCACCTTCACAGTATCTTGCTAAAAACGGGGGCCATTTGGCCCCCGTTTGTTAAGGAGTCTAGATGACAAAAACTAAAACCGTCAGCGTGAAACTCGACTCAAAGCTCTACACCGCCCTCAAGACGCGGGCCGAACTCAGCAACTCCAACATCAGCGACGAGATCCGCTCGCTCCTGCGCTCGGCGCTCGCCGCGGAGGGGCTCGACCTCTACGGCAACGAGGTCGCGGGCTTCATCCGCGGCGTCGTCGACGCCCGCATGGACGTCGCCGCACTCGACATCGAGCGCAAGCTCGACGCCACCGAGGACCGCATCGCCGCGGTCCTCTCGCGCCCCATGACTGCCGCCATCTTGGCCGGCCTCATGTCGGCAGACGTCCTCAAGGCCTCCTACGCCTCGCTCGACGACGTCCCCGTCGCGGACATCTGGAAGAACTACCTCGCGCAGGCCGGCGAGCTCAGCCGCGCGGGCCTCGGCCGCATCGACGAGGTGAAGCTCCACGCGCGCGAGCGCGCCGATGGCTAGCCCGCCCGTCATCG
>CABRGB010000047.1 GCA_902470345.1 uncultured Collinsella sp. | reverse complement strand
TGTTTTGGCGTCTCGAGATAACGAGCCGAATGCGTTAAGGTTTGCTTAGGTCGAGGACCTCTTTGCTGCTGGGTTATGGGCGTTTTCGTCGGATCGTCATTGATCGCGCTGTTTTTCGATAACGGTGCATCTTTCAAATATACGGGATCGCTCGATGCGACGCCCATATGCTTACGCCCCGTCTGGGCATCCTCGAGCGTTTGATATCGATTTCTCGTCACATACTCGGGCTCTGCATCATTAATGGGCTCTTGCGAGATGTGGGGGCGATGGAACCGTGGCGGCTGCGTGAAAGTTTCTTCCCCCTGCGTCGGCATATACATATTGTTCTGGTTTTGGTCGTCCATGATGCCCTTTAGCTCGTTACCAACAACGTGTACGCGCTCATTGTAAGCCCCTTGTTATTTGTAGCTGGGGACATACTCGGTATTTAAGCTCTGGTTCAAAGAACCTTAACCTTCCTAAAACTTGAGTCATACGCACTTAGATATGCTTATAGTACTTGACTCAAAAAACTTTATAGTCGATGTATATATGAGCACCGGGTGGGCATATATAAGAGCGTCAAAAGAAGTCCCAGTCACCTGGAAGATGACTCGGCAGTCCTATAAAGGAGTGGTAAACATGGCAAGCATGGTTCCTTATCGTTCGGTTTTTGGCGTTCGTCCCTCTGCAAGCTCGCTGTTCGATCTGTTTGATGATATGAGCGACCTAGCGAACAGCTCGATTGCCTCTAAGGCGTTCCCCGTTGACGTTGAGGATAAGGGCGATGGCTATGAGGTCAAGGCTTATCTGACCGGCGTCGCCAAGGACGATATCGATGTCGAGCTTAACGAGGGCCGTCTGTCCATTAGCGTGAATGTCGAGGAAGACGAGGAGAACGAGGGCAAGAACTTCCTGCAGAAGGAGTTCAGCTCGTACAGCGCGACGCGTGGCGTGTATCTTAAGGACGCTTCGAGCGAGGGCCTCTCGGCTAAGTACGCTGACGGCATCCTGACCGTTACGGTTCCCAAGATCGTCGAGAAGAAGAACGTTACGAAGATCTCCATCGACTAACTTCGTTGGTGTTCTTCGCTATTAAAAGACAACAAAAGGGGCTGGGAAGCGATTCCCGGCCCCTTTTGCTGTTTAGGACAGTCTATTGAATGGTTGCTGGCCGATACTGGCTTGCGGGGCGTATCGAGAGTTTTCGCGATCCTTGGAGAAGGGTGGCGGAGCTGCCGAGCTCGTCATCCAGGGTTGCGGCTAGAGCTTTGGCATAGCTTTTGACGGTAAGGCTCGGACGATTGTTGTCTTGGCTGATATGCATGGCAATGAGCTGTTCGGTGCGATCGGTAACAAGTTCGCGCGCGGCTTCGGCGGCTTGGCCGTTGGAGAGGTGTCCCCTTGCAGACAGGATGCGCTCCTGAAGAAAGCGGGGATATTCTCCCTCGCGCAGCATGGTCACATCGTGGTTGCTTTCGAGCGCGAGGACTCGACAATCTTTGAGGGTGTTCATGGCTTGGCTCGATAGCTCTCCGGTGTCGGTAGCAAAGCCGATGGAATCATCGAGGGCGTCGAATCGAAAGCCGATTGGATTTATGACATCGTGTGATGTTGAGTAGGTTTGCACGTGGATGCCGGCAATGGATAGGGTGTCACCGGGGTCGAATTCCTCGACAGGCAGATGCGAAAGATTTTCTTTGCTCGAAAGTGTGCCCCTGCTGGCAAAGAGGGGACCGTGCCAGTGCTTGCACCAGACATCGAGACCCTTGATGTGATCGCTATGCTCATGAGTAATGAGAAGAGCCGAGATGTTGTCTGCCGAGAGCCCCAGTTCCGCCATGCGCTTTAATGTCTCGCGGCGAGAAAGACCGTCGTCAATCATGATGAGCCCCCGGGGGCCTTCGATGAGCGCGCAGTTGCCTTTTGAGCCGCTGCCAAGGATATGAAGGTGCAGACGAGACATAAGATTCCAAAGGATACAATGGGTGCGAACGAATAGAGGAGGAAGCAAATGCCAACGGTATCTCAGCATTATGGACACCATGCTGCATCGTGGGCCGATGATAAGGCCCTGGCAACGCCGCAGACGGCTGCCCCCGTGGTGCTCATGGTATCAGGTGGTGCGGACTCGACGGCTTTGCTCCTTATGGCGTGCACATCAAAGTTGGATATTCTGGATGGGCGTGGGATAGCCCCCATCGCGCGCGAGCGACTGCACGTGCTGCATGTGAACCATCATCTGCGCGGCGAGGCATCCGATGGCGACGAGGCCTTTGTGCGCGGCCTATGCGCACAATATGGCTTGCCGCTGTGCGTTGAGCATGCCTATTTTGATGATGAATCGGGCAATATCGAGGCGGCTGCCCGCGAGGTGCGCTATGCCGCGGCGCGGAGGTATGTTCGCGAGCTCTGCGCCCAGACGGGGTCACCGCGAACGGCGGCTCGTATCTGCACTGCGCACACGTCTTCTGATCGGGCGGAAACGTTTTTGATGAACGCGATTAAGGGTTCGGGGCCCGCTGGTCTATCGAGCATTCCTCGCCGGAGGAATATCGTGGTGCGGCCCTTGCTCGACCTGACCCATGATGAGCTCGTGGGCTATCTGCAGGTGCATGGTCAGCCGTGGCGAGAGGACGAGAGCAACGAGGACGTGTCGTACTTGCGTAACTACGTGCGCCATCGAGTGATGCCGGTGGTGGCACAGCGCAACGCAAGCGTCTGCAAGACGATTGGCGCCGCCTGCGAGATCTTAGGCGATGAGGACGCCTTTCTTTCCCAGCTTTCCGCACAGGCGTTTCGAAGCTGCCTGCGTAAGGAGGCGGCGGGTGCACTGGTCCTTGACGCTCGCCGACTGGCCGCGGCCGAGGTGGTGATTGCTCGGCGCATGGTGCGACTGGCAATTAAGCGTATCGACCCCGACGCTCGCCCGGAGATGCGGCATGTGGAGCGCGTGCTCGCCTGTGTCGCCGAAGGCTCGGGCTCGGTCACGCTGCCGGCGGGAATCGATGCGCGCGTGGAGTTTGGCATGCTGTCATTCAAGGCCCCGGCGGCGCGCGAGGGGCTAGTTGCCGATTGGGTCACCATTCCCGGTCGATTGCCGCTGGGGGCGGGCCGCATCCTGGTGGCAGAGCCGATGGCCGTCGAGCCGGGGTGTGATATTGTGCGCCGTGCCCGCGAACTCGCGGGTGCCGGAGGGGTGGCCGCTATGGTGGATGCCGCGACGCTGGGCTTTGCCGATCGCGATAGCGAACGGATGCTCGCCGGCTCGCGCGGGGAGATTCCCGCCGAGGCGCGTTTGGCGCGTCTGTGGGTAGACGGTCCCGTGCCGGGGGATGTGATGTGTCCGTTGGGCATGAGTGGGCGAAGTAAGAAGGTGTCCGACCTGCTCAACGAGGCTCGTATTCCTGTTTCTGAGCGCGCAGGCGTTCCCGTGGTGAGAACGGCTCCGGGAGGTGCCGTGGTATGGGTCGGGGGCGTTCGCGCGGACGAGCGTTTTAAATGCACGGCCGCAACGCGCGTGGCGTATCTGCTTCGTGTGGTCGATGCGGAATAGCGTCCCACGCCAGCTATTCTGTGCGACGTTGACGGTATTCCCGCGCTGATGGCGTACGGGCTGGAAAATATACCCCGTGCGCTGCTAGAATGTGAAGTTCGCGTCCATACGGCGGTGTGTGGGCGATAAGCACAAGAAAGGGTTGTCATGGCTTCTCAACATCCGGATATCGAGAAGGTTCTGTTTACGCAGGAGGATATCGACGGTATCGTCTCTCGCCTAGGCGAGCAGATTACTCGCGACTACGCGGGTAAGGATCTGGTGCTGATTGCGGTCCTGCGCGGCGCTGTGGTCTTTATGGGCGACCTGATGCGCAAGATCGAGCTGCCGACCAACATCGATTTCATGGCTGTTTCGAGCTATGGCGACGGTGTGAAGTCCTCGGGTATCGTGCGTATCATTAAGGACCTGGATATCGACATCCGCGGTCGCGACGTGCTGATCGTCGAGGACATTCTGGACTCGGGCCTGACGCTCAAGTACCTGATGAAGAACCTCGAGAGCCGCAAGCCCGCTTCTCTGGAGGTCGCCGCCTTCCTGTGGAAGGACGTTGAGGACCGTACCTCGGCCATCACGCCCAAGTATGTTGGAACCCATTGCCCCGATGCCTTTGTGGTGGGCTACGGCCTCGACTATGCCGAGCGCTATCGTAACCTTCCGTATCTGGGCATTTTGAAACCGGAGGTTTATTCGTAAGATGCCCGACGACCGTAACGATAACAATTCCCAGACTCCCCGGGAGCCTAAGATCCCGGGGGTGCCCGGAGGCAAGAAGCCCACGCGTACGGGCTGGCTGTATTTTATTTTGGCTTGCGCGCTCCTGGGCTACGCCTTCTTTAACATGGGCTCCGGCTTTGCCAATTCCAGCAATACCGTTAAGCTCGCGACGAGCGAGATGGTGAGTGCCATCAAGCAGGATCGCGTAGAAGATCTGACCTATACGGTTCAAGACGGAAGCGTGACGGGTCATTACTGGAAGACGAAGAAGGACAAGGGCGATACGAGCGAGCTCAAGAGCTTCTCCTCGACCTATGTCGGCTCCGATTCGCTTGCCGAGCTTATGGCGGAGCATCCCGATACCAAGTACATCGTCAACACCAACGATCCCGATTTTTGGGGCGACCTGGCGATGAGCGTGCTTCCGACGATCGCCCTGATCGCCATCATGTTCTACTTTATGCGCCAGATGATGGGCGCCAACAACAGGAACATGCAGTTTGGCAAGACCAACGCCAAGACCAACGAGGCCACGCGCCCCAAGGTCAAGTTTGAGGACGTTGCCGGCGTGGACGAGGCAGTCGAGGAGCTCGAGGAGATTCGTGACTTTTTGAGCGATCCGGATCGCTATCGCAAACTGGGCGCCAAGATCCCGCGTGGCGTGTTGCTGGTGGGCCCTCCGGGCACCGGTAAAACGCTGCTGGCCAAGGCCGTTGCCGGCGAGGCGGGCGTGCCGTTCTTTAGCATCTCGGGTTCCGACTTTGTCGAGATGTTCGTGGGTGTCGGCGCCAGCCGTGTACGTGACCTCTTTAAGGAGGCCAAGTCCCAGGCCCCGTCGATCATCTTCATCGATGAGATCGATGCCGTGGGACGTCAGCGCGGAGCTGGCTTGGGCGGCGGTCACGACGAGCGCGAGCAGACGCTCAACCAGCTGCTGGTCGAGATGGACGGTTTTGAGGAGAGCGAGTCGGTCATCCTGATCGCTGCAACCAACCGTCCTGACATCCTGGATCCGGCATTGTTGCGTCCCGGTCGTTTTGACCGTCAGGTTACGGTCGACCGTCCGGATGTGAAGGGCCGCGAGCAGATCTTGCGCGTGCATGCCGAGAACAAGCCGATGGACGAGGATGTGAAGTTTGAGAAGCTCGCCCAGATGACCGTTGGCTTCACCGGCGCCGATCTGGCAAATCTGCTCAACGAGTCTGCGCTGCTTGCTGCCCGCCGCCATCGTTCCGTAATCTCGATGGACGAGGTCGAGGAGTCGATGGAGCGCGTGATTGCCGGTCCGCAGCGCAAGGGTCGCGTGATGACCGAGGCCGAGCGCACCACGATTGCCTACCACGAGAGCGGTCACGCCCTGGTGGGCCATATCCTGGAGCATTCCGATCCGGTTCACAAGATCTCGATCGTCAGCCGCGGCCAGGCGCTGGGCTACACGCTGCAGCTTCCGCAGGAGGACCACTTCCTCAAGACCAAGAACGAGATGCTCGACGAGCTTGCCGTGTTCTTGGGCGGTCGCGTTGCCGAGGAACTCATGTGCGACGACATCACGTCGGGCGCGAGCAACGATCTGGAGCGCGCGACCAAGATGGCGCGCGAGATGGTCACGCGCTTGGGCATGAGCGAGGAGCTTGGAACGCAGGTGTTTGGTGAGGCGCAGCATCAGGTATTCCTGGGCCGCGACTATGCCGATCATCAGGACTACTCTGAGGAGACGGCGCGTCGCATCGACATCGAGGTCCAGCGCATTATGCGCGAAGCCCATCGTCGTGCGGTCGAGATCCTGGATGCCCGTCGCGATCAGCTCGATCTGATGGCCAAGGTACTGCTTGAGCGCGAGACCGTCGAAGGCGACGCCGTGAACGCCCTGCTCGACAACGAGTGGGACGCCTACCTTGAGCGCGAGGACGATATCCTGGCGGCCAAGGAGGAGCGCAACGCTAAGGCGGCCGGCATGCCGACCAAAAAGCGTGCGCCTCGCATGAGCGAGGAGGAGCTGGCGGCTGATGCCGCGGCATTTGCGCAGGCGGCTATGCAGGAGGATGCAGAAGCCGCATCCGATGATGCCGGCGATGCCTGTGCCGTCAATGCCGGTGCCGACACCGACGACGACAAATAGTCTTTATGGCGAAAGCCTCCGCGGGGAAACCTGCGGAGGCTTTTTCTTTTGAGCGATATAGAGCCATCTGTCCCCAATTAACATTGCTGCGGCGCTTTGCTCAGCTAAAGCGTACAATAGCGCCTATGCGAAAGGGGAACAGATGATCAACGAAACCATGTATGCTCGCGGTGCGGAAAGCTCCATCATCCGCGAGATCTTTAGCTATGGCCTTGAGCGCAAGGCGCAAATCGGCGCGGAAAACGTGTTCGATTTCTCGCTGGGCAACCCGAGCGTTCCGGCGCCCGCTGCCGTGGCGGAGTCCATTAAGAAGGCTTTGGAGCTGCCGAGTGACCAGCTGCACGGTTATACGCCCGCTCCGGGCCTGCCGCAATGCCGTGCCGCCGTGGCTGAGTCGCTCAACCGTCGTTTCGGTACGAGCTATGAGGGCAAGGACGTCTTTATGACGGTGGGCGCTGCAGCTTCGCTCACCTGCACGCTCAATGCCGTTACGAACCCGGGTGACGAGGTCATTGTCATCGCCCCGTACTTCCCGGAGTATCGCGTGTGGATTGAGAAGGCCGGCTGTACGTGTGTCGAGGCGCTCGCCGATGAAGATACGTTCCAGCTGAACGTGGACAACGTTCTTAAGGCTATTACCGACAAGACGGCAGCTGTCATCATCGACTCGCCGAATAACCCGACTGGTGCCGTGTATACGCGCGATACCCTGACGCGACTGGCTAATGTTTTGCACGAGGTCAACGCCAAACGCGAGCCCGAGAACCCGATCGCGCTTATCTCGGATGAGCCGTATCGCGAGATTGTCTATGGTGCCGAGGTGCCTTGGGTACCTTCGATCTACGAGCACGCCATCGTGTGCTACTCGTATTCCAAGTCGCTTTCGCTGCCGGGCGAGCGCGTGGGGTGGATCCTGGTTCCCAATACGAATCCTCGGGCAGCTCGTCTAATGCCCGCCGTTGCCGGCGCCGCCCGTACGCTGGGCTTCGTGTGCGCGCCGGCGCTCTTCCAGCGCGTAATTATCGACTGCATCGATGAGCCGAGTGACGTTGAGGCCTATGCACGCAACCGCACGGCGCTTACCGGTGCATTGGCGGAGTACGGCTACACGTATGTTGAGCCGGATGGCGCGTTCTACCTGTGGGTGAAGGCGCTGGAGCCCGATGCGAACGCCTTCTGCGAGCGCGCGAAGAAGTATGAGCTGCTCGCGGTGCCCTCGGACAGTTTTGGCATGCCGGGCTGGTTCCGCTTGGGCTACTGTGTGAGCTACGAGACTATCGTCAACTCACTGCCCGCCTGGAAGCAGCTGGCCGACGAGTATCGTTAAAAGTAAAGCGCTCTGCTTACAATGTTTTACGTGAAACGGGGTTTGGCTTTAAGCCAGACCCCGTTGTCTATGCCGTTGTGTGATTGGGATGAAGCAGTTTTACGACTGCCGAAAGCTATGCGTACAATGAATATACGCGACGGCCATACTGGACAAGGAGACCTGATGCCCTACCTTCTTTCTTGTGATATTCATACTCATACGTTGTTCTCCGCGCATGCGTACTCAACTATTGAGGAGAATGTGTACTGGGCGGCGGAACGTGGCCTGCAGGTGCTCGGATCTGCCGACCATCTGAGCTCGATGGTTACGGCTTGCCCCAACGACCTGCGCAGTTTCCAGTTCTTTATTAACCAGGATATCTGGCCGCGCATTTGGAGCGGCGTGCTGGTGCTTCGCGGCGCCGAGGTCGATATCGTTTCGCTGGACGGAAGCTTGTTTGGCGAGGACATTCCCGTGTCGCTCGATATTGCCGGCGATTCGTACAGTCACCAGCATTCGCTGTTCGATTTGGTGACGCGTAATTTGGATTATTTGGTGGCAAGCGTGCATAACCCGCAGTTTGCCGAAGGCGCGACGCTCGCCCAAACGACCCAGATGTACATCAATGCCCTGGAGCACCCCAAGGTGTTCATGCTTGGGCATACGGGTCGTTCGGGCGTGCCGTTCGATATCGATGAGGTGCTGCTGGCGGCCAAAGCCAAGCACAAGATCATTGAGATCAACAACCATAGTCTTGAGCACGGTGCCGACACTGAACATTGGGCCGTATGCCGCAAGATTGCCGAGCGCTGCGCCGAGCTGGGCGTGGGTATTGGTGTGTCGACCGATGCCCACATTGGTATGGCCATTGGCAAGCTCGAGCACGCCCGCAAGTTGCTCGACGAGATTCACTTCCCGCTGGACCTGATCGTGACGCGCGACCGCGAGACGCTGCTGCGCGAGATGGCGGCAGCCGGTGTGTGCGACCTGCGCAAGGGGATGTAACGAGACTCATATGTCCAACGAAGGGGGGGGCGGTCCAGACGGGCCGCCCCCCTTTCTTGTCCTAAAAATCTGCCGGGGTTGGTTAGTGGCGCTCGAGGACCGCGACGGTCTCGGTGTGGTCGGTGTGAGGGAACATGTCTACGGGCGTGATCTTGAGCAGGCGATAGCCTCCGTCGAGGAGCTGATG
This sequence comes from uncultured Collinsella sp., assembly GCA_902470345.1. Classification (GTDB taxonomy): domain Bacteria; phylum Actinomycetota; class Coriobacteriia; order Coriobacteriales; family Coriobacteriaceae; genus Collinsella. The sequence goes on along the minus strand of CABRGB010000047.1, from coordinate 3,620 downwards.
CAGGTCGCGCTCTTGAGTCACGGGGTTGCAGCTGATATAGGTGATGCGGCGCGGCTTAAGCGCGCAGGCAGCTTCGAGGAACTCGGGGGTAGAGCCGGCGCGCGGCGGATCGATGGAAAGGACGTCGACGCGCTCGTTGTTATCGGCGGCATCTAGGATGTAATCGGTGGCATCGTCGGCCATAAACCAGGCGCTGCGGGTGAGGCCGTTGAGCTCGGCATTGCGACGTGCGTCGGCAATGCCCGCCGGGTTGCGCTCCACGCCGAGCAGCATAATGCCGACACCTCTGTCCTGGGCATCCTTCGTGGCGCACAGACCGATGGTGCCGCTGCCGCAGTACGCGTCCATAAGAATGTCACCCTGCTGCAGGTCCATGCCGTCAATGGCGAGCTGATAGAGCAGTTCGGTCTGCTGCGGGTTGGTCTGATAAAACGCGGTGGGGGAGATATCGAAGTTGCAGCTGAGCAGCTGATCGCGCATGCACTCGGCGCCATAGACGATACGAGTTTCCTCACCCAAGATGGCGTTACCGGGACGGCCATTGATATTTTGGGCAACGGTGACGATATGCGGATCGAGCGCCGCGACGGACTCAAAGAATTCCTGCGCATGCGGTAAGTCACGCTGGGCGGTCACGAGCGTAACCATGACCTGATCGGTACGCCAACCGCAGCGGACGACGGCATAGCGAAGCAAGCCAAGATGCTTGTCCTCGTTAAAGGCGGGAATATGCAGCCGCTCAGCTTCGCGTGCGATGCCGTTGAGAATCTGACGGGCACCCGGTGCCTCGACAGGACACTCGGGCACGGCAACGATCTTGTGCGTGCCGCGCTCAAAGAAACCGCAACGGACAGCGCCCTCCTTGCCGGGAGCAAAGGGAGTGGCGGCCTTATGGCGAAAGCCACGCGGCGCAGGATATTTACCCGGGTCGCCCAGGGTGACGCCCATACCGCGAATAGGATCAACGGCGATGCCCTCGCGCTCGCAAAGAGCAGCAAAAAGCTCCTCCATAGCAGCCTGCTTAGCTGCCAACTGCTTTTTATAAGGGCGATTGAGCGCCGTACACCCACCGCAAGCCCGCATGATGGAACAAGGCGATTTGGGATCCACGGTTTTACGAGTAGGCTGAGCCGAATCCTTGCGCGAGCCCTTGGAACGAACGTGAGACGCCTTATCCCCGCCCTGACGAGAGCCGGGACGCTTGGCCTTAGCCTTGCCCTTAGCCGACTTGCTTTTTGCAGCTTTAGAAGACTTGGATTTCGTAGAAGATTTCTCCTCCGACCCCTCAGCCGCCTCGATTAAAGCGCGACGAGCCTTACGCTCCGCACGAGATTCTGCCATGAATTAACCCCACTAATGTACAAATTGAAAGCTGCAAGCATTGTACCGTGCCAAGCTAGCAGACGATATACAAGCGTTCACTTCACGTCAGTGATAAGTCCAACGACGTTTGCCCGGCGTGGGCGGGGAGCGGCGCGTAATTAAGTTTATCGCGAGTTCCGCACGCAAAGGAAAGCACTTAATGTGCTTTCCGTCTTGCGCAGGACTGTAGAGCAGGAAACTTAATTACGCGCCGCCCCCCGCCCACGCCGGGCAAGCCCTCCCTTGTACTCCATCTCACTAAAGTGTATGATTCTGGACGTTACATGACTCACTTTACCTAACTAAAGTGTCATCAAGGGGGGAATACCATGAATACCGATATGTCTCGTCGTCAGTTTGTTGGTCTAGCCGGTTCGCTTGCCACGGTGCTTGGCCTCGGCCTGGTAGGCTGCGGCGGTGGTGCCGATAAGGGCTCTGCTGCCGGATCTACCGCAGCCAAGGACGCGAAGGGCGCTGCGGAGTCCAAGAAGCTCGTCGTGGGCTCTGACAAGTCCTATCCTCCGTATGGCTTTGTAGGCGACGATGGCGAGTACACCGGCTTTGACCTCGACCTTGCCAAGGCCGTTGCCGACAAGCAGGGTTGGGATGTTGAGTATGAGGCTATCGACTGGGATGCCAAGGACACGCTGCTCAACTCGGGTGCCATCAACTGCATCTGGAACGGCTTTACCATGGAGGGCCGCGAGGACGACTACACGTTCTCCGAGCCTTACATGCTCAACGAGCAGGTGCTCGTGGTCAAGAAGGATGCGGGCATCAAGAGCTGGGACGATCTTGCCGGCAAGACGGTGATTACCCAGACCGATTCTGCGGCGCAGGATGTGCTCGAGGGCGACCAGAAGGATCTGGCCGCGACGTTTGCCACGCTCGATACCATCGGTGAGTACAACACGGCGTTTATGCAGCTCGAGAGTGGTGCAGTCGATGCCGTTGCCTGTGATCTCTCGATCGCTCAGTATCAGCTTGCCGCCAAGCCCGATGCATATACGCAGCTCGACAAGTCGCTGTCCAGCGAGCACTACGCCGTTGGCTTTAAGAAGGGCGACACCAAGTCCGCCGATGCCGTGACCGAGTCGCTCAAGGCACTCTACGAGGACGGCACGGTCAAGGACCTGTGCGACAAGTATTCAAGCTACGGTCTATCTTTCGACAACTGGGTTTTGAAATAGCGGCTTTCCCAGGCACCCGATTTTGCCGTTCAAACCGTCGCTTGCGTACATTTAGTACGCGGCGCTCCTCTTTCACGGCAAACTCGGGCACCTGGAAAACCCGCTTTAGCATTGGGTTCACTGTTCTGTTGTCGTGAAAGAGAGCTTGGGTTGTCTATTCAAGTCATGATGCAGATGCTTGGCCAGGGATTCTTGGTCAGTTTGCAGCTGTTTGTGCTGACGCTGCTGGGGTCGATTCCGCTGGGAATTCCCGTGGCGTTTATGCGCATGAGCAAAATTGCGCCGCTCCGCTGGATTGCGCGCATCTACATTTCGGTCATGCGCGGTACGCCGCTCATGCTGCAGATGTTTGCCATCTACTTTGCCCCGTACTACGTGTTTGGCATTTCGCTCACGCCTGATTCCAAGTGGACGGCGTGCGTCGTGGCGTTCATCATCAACTACGCCGGTTACTTTGCCGAGATCTATCGCTCGGGCCTGCAGTCCATTCCGCGCGGTCAATACGAGGCTGCCGAGGTGCTGGGCTACTCGCGCATGCAGACGTTTCTGTATATCGTGATGCCGCAGGTCGCCAAGCGCATTTTGCCGGCGATGGGCAACGAGATCATCACGCTGGTCAAGGACACGTCGCTGGCGTTTGCCATTGGCGTGGGCGAGATGTTCTCGACGGCCAAGGCGCTGGTCGCCTCGCAGGTGAGCATGGTGCCGTTTGCGATCGCGGCGCTGATTTACTGGGTCTTTAACTTTGTGGTCGAGATGCTGTTGGGTGCTGCCGAGAAAAAATTGGATTACTACCATGATTAATTCGGTAATGAATATATCGAACGCGCGTAAGGCGTTTGGCGGCAATGAGGTGCTCAAGGATATTTCACTCGAGGTCAAGCGCGGCGAGGTCGTGGCGATTATCGGACCTTCGGGTGGCGGTAAGTCCACGCTGCTGCGCTGCGCCACGCTGCTCGAGACGCTCGACGGCGGCTCGCTCTCGTTTGGCGACCTTGCTGTCGCGACGGATGCGGGTTCGGGCGCGGTGTACGCAAAGGGCGATGTACCTAAACAGGCGCGCTCGCG
>CABRGB010000046.1 GCA_902470345.1 uncultured Collinsella sp. | reverse complement strand
TTTGCGCGCCTTGGCCTCGGCAGCCGCGCGGACCTTCATGGCCTTCTCGCGCGCGGCCTTCACCTCGGGCGTGATAACGCTCATGGGCTCGGCAGTCGAGACCTGGTAGAAAAAGCCCTTAAAGTCGATCTGCATATCAGTAATGGCAAGACCAAACAGGTCGTGGGCCTCATTTTCAAACGGGAATACCGCGGGGTAATACGAGCTAATGGACGGAATCTCCTGGTACTGGTCGATGCCCTCGACTACCAGGTTCTCAATCGCATAGCTGCCGTCCTGCTCGATATGCTCCTGAGCAGCTCGAACGTTGATAAACGTATAGACCAAGCGATACGTGCCGTCGTCGACATTGCGCTCGGCGTGCATTTGCACAAAGCGCGCGCCGACGCCCTTGAGCGCCTGGACATGCGACAGGAGCTCGTCGATCCCGACGGTGGTATAGATAGCCTTTTGCATTACTCGGCCTCCTTTGCAGCGGCGGGTGCGGCGGGCTTCTCAGCAGGCGCGTCGCCGGCCTCAGCCGCAGCCACAAACCCGTCCTCGCCCAGCTCAACGCCACCGTCCCAGGTAGCGGCACCGCCTACGGTGAGCGGATCGCCACCGGCGCGCATCACGGCCTCCTTCTGGTCCAGGATGCCGCACGCCTCCACGATGGCATCGATCACGGTCTCGGGGCGAATGGCGCACCCGGGCGCGTACACATCCACGGGAATCGCGCGGTCCACGCCGCCGATCACGTTGTAGGCATCGCGGAACACGCCGCCCGAACACGCGCAGATGCCGCACGCCACCACGCACTTGGGCTCGAGCATCTGGTTGTAAATCTGACGCACAACGGGCAGGTTCTGAGCATTGACCGAGCCTGTCACCAAAAAGATATCCGCATGCTTGGGGTTGCCGGTGTTGACCACGCCAAAGCGCTCCGCATCGAACAATGGCGTGAGCGAGGCCAGCACCTCGATATCGCATCCGTTGCAGCTCGAGCCGTCGTAATGAATAACCCACGGCGAGCGCGACATTTTATGATCCATGGATGCCGCCTCCTAAATAAACACGTCGACGAGGATGGGCATAAGGTTGAGCAGGCCAAACACCAGCGCCACGCCCCAGCCGAGCTTAAAGCAGCTGCGCCAGGTACTACGGGCAAAGGTGTTGTCGATCAGGACCTCGACAAAATACGTCGCGGCCATCACGACCAGGGCGACCAGCCAGCTCACCGGGTTGTCCCAAACAAAGAACATGCCCACCCACATCAAAAACAGCACGGTCTCGCACCAGTGCATAAGGGTCATCTTGGCCAGCGTGCCGCCGCTCATCTCGGTGGCGACGCCCTGGACAATCTCCTGATGCGCGTGATGCGAGTACGAAAGATCGAACGGCGACTTGCGCAGCTTGATGGTAAGCACCGCGAGCAGTGCGAGGAAAATGGGCGCGCTGTACACGATGATGGGGGCCGACTGCCCCGTCACGGCGATGGAATCGAAGCTATCGGTGGCAAGGTACAAGCCCACGCTCATCAGCAGAACGGCGGGCTCGTAACTCATAACCTGCAGCAACTCACGATCGGCGCCGACCTGGGCAAACGGGCTTTGCGTCGAGGCGGACGCCAGCACCACAAAGATCGCGGCGAGCGTCACCATAAAGGCGCACAGCAGCGTGTTGGAGCCCGACACAAAGATGCCGCCGCCCACGACGGTAAAGATGAGCGCGCACGCCATGTAGGTATCGTCCATGGTGTTTACGCTGGCAGGGGCTTTGCGCAGCAGCTTGGCAACGTCGTAGAAGGGCTGCAGCAGACGCGGCCCCACGCGACCCTGCATGCGAGCGGACAGCTTGCGGTCAAGGCCGTCAATCAAACCGCCCACAAGCGGCGCCAGCAAGGCAAACGCCACGGTACCAATAAAAATGCCCAAGACGCCCGAACCTTCAAAATACTTGCCGCGCAGCACCGAGGGCGCGCTCATGGCAAGCCGCTCGGGCCCAATCCACGCGCAACACAGCAGCGCAAACAAGATAATGCTGCAGCACACGACGCTACCCGCGGGGCCAATACGCTTCTCGCCAAGGGCGTCCTCCGAGTACCAATTGCGCTTTTCGGCCTTCACCTCGTGTCCCATCGAGCCGCGGAAATGGCGGTAATTGTCGGTTCCCACACCCGAAAGATATACGTTTACGTGCGGCTTGTTGCTCACGCGGAATGAAGTCAGCAGCACCACGGCGATAAAAGCCACGATAACCACCATCAGATACATGGCGTCCTTGCCAATAACGTACGGCACGCGGCCAAACACCATGGCCAAGTAAGGCGACACCAGGCCGCTCGAGATAACCGGGAACGCCACGCAGCACAGAATCAGTAGCGCGGCGATGGTGTTGAGCGCCATCCATTCGGTCTTATGGACATTGACCTCAACGTTTTGAGCCGTGGGATCGACGCCCGAAAGCTTGGCAAGCCACTTGCCCCAGAAGTAAAACGTCGCGGCCGAGCCAAAGGCAAGCACCATGATCATGAGCACGTTGCCGGTCTGCGCAAACGCCACCAGGGCGCCCCACTTGGACACGAGCATGCCAAACGGCGCCACAAACATGCCCATGATGCCCAGCATCATCAGGCGCGTCAGGTGCGGCATGCGGCTGAACATACCGTCCATGTCCTCGATATTGCGGCTGCCGATATGATGCTCGGCCGTGCCCACGCACAGGAACAGCAGCGACTTTGCCACCGTGTGAAACAGAATCAGGAAGATGGCCGCCCATACGGCCTCGGGCGCGCCGACACCCAAGCAGGCACTGATGAGGCCCAAGTTGGAAATGGTGGAGTACGCGAGCACGCGCTTGGCGTTGCTCTGCGAGATGGCCATGAGGGCAGCGAGCAAAAACGTGATGGCACCCACACTCGTGACCATAAAGCCGGTCACGGGATAGATGGCATAGAGCGGGCTCAGCTTGACCATTAGGAACACGCCGGCTTTGACCATGGTGGACGAATGCAGCAGGGCGCTCGTGGGCGTGGGGGCAACCATGGCGCCGAGCAGCCAGGTGTGGAACGGCATCTGCGCGGCCTTGGTAAGGGCGGCGAGCGACAACAGGATGACCGGCATCACCAGCAGCGCGGATTGCGCGGTTCCGGCGCCGGAAAGCTCAATCATGCCCGAGATGGTCAGCGGCATGCCGTTGACGTGCAGGTACATGAGTCCGGCCAAAAACGCGATGCCGCCCAGCATGTTGAGGATGATCTGGATAAAAGCGTTTTTGATGGCCTCGGGCGTGCGCGTGTAGCCAATCATAAGAAACGAGCACACGGTGGTGATTTCCCAGCCGCAGAACAGCCACTCGAGGTTGTCGCTCGTCACGATGACGAACATGGCCGAGAGGAACAGGAACATAAGCGCCAGGAACTGCGGGCGACGGTCGGGCGCGGCCTGCCCGCGCAGTGCGGCCTCGTGCTCGTCATGGGCCTGGAAGTCCTTCATGTAGCCCAGGGCATACACGCAGATTAGGCTGCCGACGATGCCGACGGCGAGCACCATGATTACGCTCATGTAGTCTAGGTAGAGCGGCGTCGCCGTGACGGCTTCGGCCGCGGGCAACGTCATGGTCGCAAAGGCGAGCGACCCCACCAGCTGGACTATGCCGAGCACTGTGGTAAGCACGTTCCTATATTTGTACGCGTTGTACAGGATGACGGCGCACAGGATGACATCGATGACGGAGCTGATGATCGAGAGCACATGCGAGGTGCCGGGGGCAACCTCAAAGCTCTGTGGGCCCGTGCCAAAAAACATGACGGCGACTACAACTGTCACCGCCATAATCATGCCGGAACCTATGAGCCCCACCGCATCGCGGGCGCGGTCACCGCGCGCGAGCAGCATGCCCAGCGCCGGTACCAGCGGAAACAGGGTAAGGAAATACAGTAGCGTCATACCATCACTCCCCCATGCAAAAACGCTGCAATTGTTTAACGTTATAGCTCAATTGAGGGGTGGCGGCGGCAGGTTTTCGGTCAACTGGGGAGTTTTAGGCGTACGGGGTAAGGAGTCTGTCCGCATTGGAGTAGAGGGGTGACGCTCCCTTACCGCAGCGGCAGGCGCGCGGGCCGCTGTGCGCGGTTTATTGGCCACGTTGGAAGATGTCCCGATAGGCTCGCGGCAGTCCGAAAAGTTGGCGCGGCAAGAAAAATGCGCCCCTGTGGGCGCACCATCCCGTTCGCTATTCCGCCTTTTTAACGCGCGGCTTGCGACCGCGCGGCTTATCGACCAGCGCGGACTCGCCGCTCTCGCGATACTGGCGGCACCAAGCCTTGACTGAAGACTCGCTGGGAATCCCATACTTGATCATGGTCTCGCGAACCGTCAGGCCGTTTTCCAGACGGTCCTTAACCACGGCGAGCTTTACTTCGTACGAATAGGTGTGATGACGAGCGCCCGCGTTGAGCACGGCATCGGCACCGCCCACGTCATATGCGCGGGCCCACTGACGAGCCGTGGCCTGGGGAATGCCAAGCTTTGCGGCGAGGGCGCGGTGACCAGCCCCCTCTTGGAGGATCTCGACGGCGCGCTGCCTAACCTCGGGCGCATGCGTGCGAGTCCTTGTTGCTTCCGACATACCTGCCACTTCTTAGCCTTAACCGTTAATCTGCTTTCTTACGTGCTTGTTAGATAGTAGCATTTTGCTGTTCGCGCGTAACAGTTAACTGAAAATTGCAACGGTGGCATCTGGGCATTTGGCATCAATTTACGACATTTCTTTATCGATTATTTACGCTGGTAGCTAGCTCGCAGCCAATCGTCATTCGCTTGCCAACAAAATTGGCATCTCTTTATGTCCTTTGGTATAGAGGATATAATTATTAACCCCTCCCCTAATAATTTTGAGCGGTCTGCAAGGCAGTAGACGTCCTCACTCCTCATGATTAGCGCGCATTGCCATCCACTGGAGCAAAACAAGAAGGGCGGGACCTGCTGCGCTTGCAGACCCCGCCCCGGTTGACACCCGATGGGACGCAGTCGGGCGAGGCGGATCCGTGCTACCGCCCCGCCTGGCCGCGAAGTTAACTACAGCTCGTTGGCCGCGTGATATGCCGTGCGGATGGCGCTCGCGATATCGGCGGTGCGCTCGCCCGAGCAGTCGCCCACGCAGGTCATGGGCACCGTCACGCCGTCCAGGTCAAACGCGTTGGCCTTGGAGCCCACGGCCATCACCACGTAATCGCAGGCGATTTTCACCGGCTCCTCGGCGCCGTCCTCAGTGGTGCGAATGGCCTCCACGCCCTCGTCGGCAATGGCGGTCAGGCGGGTCTTCACGTGCTGCTCCACGTTGTGCTCGGCAAAGTCGCCCATGATCAGCGGCAGAATGGTCTCGGACTCGCCCGCGGCAATCTTGTCGAGCATCTCCACAATCGCCACCTCGCAGCCGTGCTGCAGCAGGTACTCGGCAGTCTCGGTGCCCACCAGGCCACCGCCAATGACGGCGACGCGGCCCGTAAGCTCCACCTTGCCGGCCAGCACGTCCCAGCTCGAAACGACCTTGTCCGAGTCGGCACCCGGAACGGGGATGACCACGTCGTGCGCGCCCACGGCCACAATCGCGGCGTCGGCGGCGTTGAGGTCCTCGGCGGTAGCGGCATGGTTGAGCTCAACCTTCACGCCCAGGCCGGGCAGAATCTTCTCGTAATACTCGACGGAGCGCATGATCTCGTCCTTGCGCGGAGGCGCGGCCGCCAGCACGATCTGGCCGCCCAGGTGATCGCTCGCCTCGTAGACGGTCACATCGTAGCCGCGCTTGGCCGCCACGCGCGCGGCCTCCAGGCCGGCGATGCCGCCGCCCACCACGGCAATCTTCTTGTCGCCCTCGCCCGGCTTGATGGCGATGGTCGCCTCGTCGCCGTTCTCGGCATTGAGAACGCACGAGATGTACTTGCGGTTTTGAATCGCGTCGACGCAGCCCTTGTTGCAGTTGAGGCACTCGCGGATGGGCTCACCCGTGGCAGCCTTCAGCGCAATGTCGGGGTCGCACATGAGCGAGCGGCCATAGGCGATGATGTCGGCCGCGCCGTCTTCCAGGATCTTCTCGCCGGCCTTGACCGAGACAACGCGGCCGACGGTGGCCACCGGCACGGAAACCAGGGCTTTGACGCGCTCGGCCACCGGCAGCGTCCAGTTGTAGGGCATGGCGCCCATGGGCGGAATGGTGTCGCCCATGTTGCCGGTGTGGTTGGCCTGCGCGACCTGGATCATGTCGATGCCCGCGCCCTCGAGCAGCTTGGCAAACTCGCAGGCCTCGTCGGGCTGCAGGCCGCCCTTGCCGCGCGGCGTGCCGTCGGGGTTCTCCATGATCACGGGGAGCTTGTACTCCACCATCAGCTGCGGCGCGGCCTCCTTAATGGCGGCGACGACCTCCAGCGCGTAGCGGACGCGGTTCTCGAACGAGCCGCCGTACTCGTCGGTACGCTGGTTGAGGATGGCCGAGCACAGCGAACCCACCAGGCGGTCGCCATGGACCTCGATGGCATCGATGCCGGCCTGCTGTGCGCGGGCGGCCGAGGCAGCAATGGCCTCCTTGATCTGGGTGAGCTGCTCTACGCTGGCCTCGTTCACAAAGTGCTGCATATCGTGGTGCAGCTTGGCGTATGCCTGCTTGCGAATCTCGTTGGACTCGGCCATCTTGGCGGCAAAGGTCTCCTCGTCGCCGGCGGCCTTGGCCTCCTGCGCGGCCTTGGCGGCGACCATGGAGCCCATGACCATGCGGCCGACACCGGGCACGTCGTACTCGGGGTGGAACAGCTGCAGCGCAACCTTGGCACCGTGCTTGTGGACGGCGTCGGCCAGCGCCTTAAACGTGGGGATCTGGGCGTCGGTTGCCAGCTTGGGCGTGGGGCTTGCGGTCATGACGGGAGCGACGTCGCCGATGACGATGTAGCTCACGCCGCCACGGGCCAGGCGCTCGTAAAAAGCCAGGCTGCGCTCGCCAATGGAACCGTCGCGCTCCTCGTAGCCGGTGGTCAGCGGCGGGAACATAATGCGGTTCTTGAGCTCAAGGGGGCCAACCGTAATGGGCTGGAGCAGCTTGGATGCAGGTGCGGTCATGGACATTCCTCTCTTGTAGGCGCGGCGGCGATGGTGCCGCGTAGTTGTCTAGAGGATATGGCATGGGGGTACAGCAGCGCAACGAAAATCGGCGAATATCAAGTGGCGGCAGGTGGATGGGACGGGGCGGCCCGTCGGTTTGTCTCAATCTGTAACAGTTACTCGGCAAAACCGGGTCTTACTGTTACAGATCGAGACATTCCTCTCGACCCATCCTCAACAATCTAGATCTGTAACAGCTAGGCCCACTTTTGACCCCTACCTGTTACAGATCGAGACAAACGGGACCGCTCTGTCGGAAAATCTCGATCTGTAACACCTACAGACCAAAAACGACCCTAGATGTTACAAATCGAGACGAACAAACTCGCCCGCTAGAAAATCTCAATCTGTAACAACAATTCGGCAAAATCCGTCCCTCGTGTTACAGATTTAGACAAACACGACCCAACCCACCGGTATATCTCGATCTGTAACACCTAGCCGCCCAAATCGGGTCTAGGTGTTACAGATTGAGATTATGTTTGAGAGGCCGAGAATTGAACCGAAAACACGGTCCCGGGATAACAAAAAAGCTCGCCGGCTAGGCCGACGAGCTGCAAGTTCTTGGTCGCGGGGACAGGATTTGAACCTACGACCTCCGAGTTATGAATATGGCGGGCCGTCAAACAGCGATTGGACTAAAGCCGGGCCTTCCACAGTATTTAGTCCTATAAACAGTCCAATATCTTTATTTTTAGTCGTTAAATTGGACTAAAATAAGTTCGATTTCGATATTTAGTCGTATCTGACGACTAAATATCAGCCACGAGACCGTTAGGAGCGATCTTGTACTACAGCGATCACGATGTCCTTGAACTCATCGCCCGTATCGAGAAGCCCTACGAGAGCGAGGTTGTCGAACTCAAAGAAGCGAAGAACGACTTCAGTTTCAAGAACCTCGGGAAGTACTTCTCCGCTCTGAGCAACGAAGCAGTCCTGCGCGGGAAACAAGACGCCTGGCTCATCTTCGGTATGGACAACGACAAGGTCGCATGCGGAACCGCTTACCGAGAAGGAAATCCGGCCAACCTTCGATCCCTTAAAAAGGAGATTGCGGACCGCGCGAACAACCACCTCACCCTGAGAGAGATCCATGAACTCAGGATTGACGGCAAACGCGTCCTCGCGTTTCAAATCCCCGCCGCAACGCCGGGCATGCCAACGGCGTTCAATAATGCGGCATGGGCGCGCGAGGGTGAATCACTCGGGCCACTCCCCATCGATAAGTACGAGCAGATACGCCAAATGCGGAGGCCGGACTGGAGTGCCTTCGAAATCGAAGAAGCCACCTTCGAGGACCTCGACCCCGAAGCCGTGAAGAAAGCGGTAGAGCTCTTTCTCTCCAAGCACCGGCGGCATTCCGGGGCGTTCACGGACATGGATGACCGCACGATTCTCGACATGGCAAACCTAACCAGAAACGGCAAGATCACCCCGACGACGCTCATCCTACTCGGAAGGCCAGAATCCATCCGCTTGCTCGATGGGATGAGCCCGCGCATCACTTGGACTCTCTACGCCTCCAATGGATCGGTAACCTCTTACGAACACTTCAAACCGCCCTTCCTTCTTGCGATTGACCGGGTCCTCGGGAAAATCCGCAACGAGAAGTACCGGTTCAACGCAAATGGTGCGAGTCTGTTTCCCTTTGAGGCTGACCAGTACGAACCCGAAATCATCAGAGAGCTCCTGAACAACTGTATCGCCCATCAGGACTATTCCATGCAGGGGCGAATCAACGTCGAGGAATTTGAGGATCACCTCGTGTTCCTAAACGAAGGGTCCTTCATTCCGGAGACAATCGAAAATGCGATGCGGCCGGGTTTTAAGCCAAGCTACTACCGCAACCCCTTCCTTTCCGAAGCGATGGTGCAGATGGACATGATCGACACCATCGCCATGGGAATCCCCAAGGTATTCCAGATGCAGAGAAAGCGATACTTCCCCCTACCCACCTACGACCTTTCGGATCCAACCCGCGTGCGCGTAAGCGTCTACGGCAAGACCATCAATGAGAGCTACAGCAGGCTCCTCTATGCTAAGCCGGACCTTCCGATGGACGTCGTCTACCTTTTGGACAAGGTTCAGAAAGGCGAGGAAATCACGAACGAGGAGGCCGCAGAGCTGCATCGACTCAAGCTTATCGAGGGCAGATACCCCCATATCTCCATCACGAACGCCCTGGCCTCGAAGACGGGGCAGGAGGTGTCCTACACGCGCAGCAAAGGCCTCAATGAAGAAGCCTGCAAGGCACTTGTCATTCAGATGCTCTCAGAAACGGGGCCCGCACCACGTGCGAAAATCACTGCCCTCATCAACGATCTTCTCCCCTCGGGCCTTACCGATGCGCAAAAGGCCAAGAAGGTATCGAACCTTCTAGCGAAGATGAAAAAGGTAGACAAGACCATCGATAACGACGGGACGGGAAAGACCGCAAGATGGCATGCCCTGTAACATCGTGATGGATCTTGCCGTCAGGCGTGCGACTTCCAACAGTCCGACCGCGATGCGCCCGGGCACCTTACCGGGCGCATCGTCTAGCATTGGACTCCCTGCTTGCGATATCTATCCCCACCCGAATCTGGATACCGCAAGTGTTGTTTTCGATGACATCCCCGCATTTTGTGGTCGTAAAAACAGTCGGCTCACAGTTGGAAAGTAACAAAAGAGCTCATCGGCTAGGCCGACGAGCTCTTTTGTTGTCTGAGGACGCTCTTTCGACACGATCCGCAGATTCTCAACCATAATCTCGATCTTTAACAGGTAAACCCGATTTGGACGGCTAGATTTTACGGATTGAAATTAACGGGCGCGGCACAAACAGAACCTGCGATTGCGACCAATTAGCTCACCATACACATACTGACCGCATCCGAAGCAGTCCCCTTATCCATGCCTCCTGGCTATAAAAAAGGAAGCACGCATGTTGACATCCATTCCCATGATGCAACGGACCACGACTCAAGGCCGAGCGAATCGGAAGTCACCGGCTCTATAGACTTTCCCTCGACGAGGAGCATGCTGCCATCCCCGATTGGCGTTAGATCACTGGAGAGACCGAACGTGTCGCAAAACACCAGTTTCGCCGCCGTGCGATAGCCATCTTCCGAGGGAATCTGCCACAGATCAATTGATTCGACCGGACTGTGTCCGACTATCTGGTGGATGCCGGGAAGTGGGTCCTGGTATAGTTCTGTTTGATCTGCCCAAAGCGGTCCAGGAATCTCAAATCCGCCCCTTCCAGGCCCCGCAGACTCAAGAGCAGCGAAATCGTCTTCACCGCCTCGCTCCCACATCGCATTGAGGGCTTGGCACACGCTACGCTCATCATACGTATCATTGAGGTCCAAATGCAGGCCCGCCCACGCGAGCGTAACGCCCGCATGCGTTACCAGACAATTACCAGCTACCGTTGCCATCTGTACACCTAACGCGGCGAGGGCATTCGCGACCTCATCGTACAAATCGACATGCGTACCGGGCCCCGGCGCACGACGGAGATATTGCATATCGTGGTTTCCAAGCACGAGGTCAACCTCCATTCCCCGTCCACGCCTCCGTCCGACCCAAGCGATGAGCATGTCGAGAGCATCCAGCATTGTGAGTCGGTTGCTGTGCCACTCGTCGGTATAGTCACCACAGAAGACGACGCGCTCAATACCCATTTGAGAAATTGCCGCGTCAACGCGCCCTAGTATGAGCTCCTCTTTAAGATGCATATCTCCAACAACGAGTGTCTTTTGATCGGATGTTGCCATAGACCGCTTGCTCCCGTCCGCTCGCAGTTATTAATAGTTAATGCCCTTCCAGCCGCCTATGGTTAGATATGTGCCCTCTGCAAATACCTCATCGCGAGGCACACCAATTTCTTGCTGGAATTCCTCTTCGCTTGCATGATAGAAAAGATCGAAGAGGTGAAGGGCAACCGTTGGGTCCTCAAGACGCCGGAATTGAAGAACCAGCTCTTCGCCGGGATAGATAGTCATACGCCCCGCCATTACTGGCTTGCCGTAGGCTAGCCACATGGAATTTAAGCGAATGTGTCGGTCAAATATAGATCCGGCTAGACCGAATTCCTCAATGGCCTGCTGACGCGTATAAAGCTTTTCAGGGCTAATCTTACTCACGACGGCCTCTATGTTCTCCTTAGTAGGAAGCCATTTCGCATGCATACCTATGTCCTTTCGCGACGCTTAAGCCAATTATATTCGAACCGAATCCAGTTTTAGACGAGATTTTTCTAAGTTATCCATTTACCAACTTCATTTCGAAGTCATATAATAGAGAAGTATTCAGTCATAGTCGATATTTATGAGGCGTGTCTAATGGTGAATAAAGACGAGAAGCCCGGCAAGCTAATGCTGCTCGTTCCCGTCGGCGGCCGGCCGCAACCGGTTGTGGTGAACAGCATCAAAAAACCCTGCGGTGCGAAATGTTTGCATGCGCTTTCGATGAGACGTGGAACGATGATGTCGAGGTCCTCCTGTATGTGAACGATGCGGGAAAAATTGACGGCTCTGCGCCCAATCGAGCTATTGGGCTAGTGGCAAGCTCATCGACATCGTGTTTGGTGGCTTCCTGATTGTCGCCATCGATAGAAAAACCGCGAGCAAGATCGATATGCCAGGAGACGCCCAACGCTTCTACCAGCAAAAATATAGTGAATACGACGTCAACTTTGAGCAGCGCCCCGATAAATAACCCGCTCAGGGGATGCGGACAACCTAAAGCACCGTCCGCGTCCCCCGCCAGCCCCAAAGAAAGGATAACCATGTGCTACGACGCCATTCAACAAATGTTGGACTATTGGAGCGAACCAGACCCGTACCTAGAGCCGGGCGACTACGATGAATGGAGGAAGAAGAACGATCTGGACTGTATTATTGCGTCCCGAGATAAACATGTTCCCGATAACCTAGTCTTGAATGCAGACCTCATTTTTTCACTATGGGTCCCGCTTCGAGCCACCCTCAACAGAGTCTCCAATGAGCGATGGGTGTGGTGGCGTGAGTTCGACTATGGAGTTAACCACCCTGTTGCGGACCATAAATACGAGCGCGACATGAATAGCGGCGGCGTCAAGGCTGGACGGCAATACGCGATCGATATGTCGCATGACACAACAAAAGTAATGCGAGGTTTCTCCATAAAACGCCATACACCCTTCTTAGAGGATTTCGGCAATCACATCGACGAATATCTGCCCTGCAAATACGAGGCCACCGCAGCCCTTGAGAAGCTCTTTGAGCTTGGCCAAACCAGGGCTAACGTGATGATCCTACTCAATCGATCCTGGAATACCAAGCGCGGGAAAATGCATGACTACATGCCTGGTTTCTTGGACTGGCTATTCAGTAAATATGATCTTGCAAATCATCGTGCCGATGAAAATATCGATATCGCCAAATGGATTGAAAGGGAAAAGCTCCAGCCATTCTTCGAGAATGAGCACATATCCAGAGATTGCATCCGCGATCTCGCGGGCATCGGAAGCCTGAGATGCCCCGATATGGAGGAGCTCAAAGACAGCATACCAGCGTACCTGAGCACATGTTCCACAATCCTGGAAAGACGAGGCCAGCTTCTCGAAGAGGCATCAATCTAAATTACTAATTGTCTCGATCTGTAACACCTGGCCGCCCAAATCGCGTCTTGGTGTTACAGATTGAGATTATGTTTGAGAGGCCGAGAATTGAACCGAAAACACGGTCCCGGGATAACAAAAAAGCTCGCCGGCTAGGCCGACGAGCTGCAAGTTCTTGGTCGCGGGG
>CABRGB010000045.1 GCA_902470345.1 uncultured Collinsella sp. | reverse complement strand
CGCGCATCTCGCCCGAAAGCTCAGCGACGGTCGGCAGGGTATTGTGGGACATGGTCACTCCATTTACGTAGAAGGGGCTTCTGGTCTTAGGCATCGCACGCCGCAAGGGTGCGCTTGAGAATCGAACCGTCGCGCTCGCAAGGCTCGGGTCCGTTCTTGCGCAGCATACACTCTTCCTCGCCCTTACCGGTCACGATGACCACGGCAGGACGGACGGTCTCGCGCACGGCAGTCTCGATAGCGGCAACGCGATCAGTCACGATTTGCCAGTTATCATTTCCCTGCGCTTGAACGTTGCGCGAGATCTCGGCGCAAATATCCTCGACATCCTCGGGGCCGGGGTCATCCTCGGTAATCACGATTCGGTCGGCATACTTGCCAGCGGCGATGCCCATCGTGGTGCGTCGATCGACACCCTTACCGCCCGTAGCGCCAAATACAACCGCCAGCTCGCGCTCGGGATAATTCTCGCGCAAGTCGCGCAGGAGTGTCTCGAGGCTCATGCCGTTATGTGCAAAATCGACGATACCCAGGATTTTGCCCGATACGGACGGATAGAGCTCCATACGGCCAGGAACGAAGACGCCCTCAAAGCCGTGGACGATGCCCTCTTCGGAAATGTCCAGGGCCTCGGCGCAGGCAATAGCGGCAAGCGCGTTGGACACATTGAATTTAACCGGCGTGGGAATCACCATGTCGCGCGTAAAGCGGGGCGTGCGCACCGTTGCCACCACGCCGCAGTCACCATTACGAATCGCCAGCGCAAGCACGTCGGCACGCTCGTCGGTCAGGGAGAACGTCACCGTGCGCTCGCAGCGGGACGCCGCCTCGAGCACGCGGTCGACGTGGTCCATATCGAGGTTGACCACAGCAAAGCGGCTCTGCGAAAAAATCTTGAGCTTGCTGGCAAAGTAATCCTCAAGCGTGGGATGCTCAATCGGCGAAATGTGATCCTCGCCGATATTGGTAAAGGCGCCGACTTCAAAGGCGATCTTGCCCGTGCGCTCGTATTTGAGGCCCTGGCTCGATGCCTCCATAACCAGCCACGGGGCACCCGCCTCCGCAGCATGCGCGATGCGAGACTGCAGCAGAAAGGATTCGGGGGTCGTCAGCTTGGAAGGGCCCGTCTCGATGCCGTCGTCGAACTCAATGCCCGTATTAAGAGCGGGTCGATGACAGCCCGTAAGCTTGGCCTCGTTGGCAAGAATGCCACGCAGATAAAAGCTGCAGGTCGACTTGCCCTTGGTGCCTGTAAAGGCGCAGACCTTCACCTTACCCGACGGGTGCCCATAAAAGGCATCTGCCACCACGGCGAGCGTGCGACGAATATCGCTCACAATCACCGCGGGAAGATCAACATCGTAATCGACCTCGGAAACGTAGGCCACGGCGCCATCGGAGATTGCCAAAAGCAGGTACTCACGTTTAAACGCGCGGCCCTTGCAGACAAACAACGTGCCCGGACGCACTTGGCGCGAATCGTCAGTCGCAAATTCAATAGGCCAATCGCATGGCACTGCCGGCTTGGAGACGACCACGCCTTCCGCCTCGAGCAATTCTATATAGCGCTTAAGTGTCAGTTTTTCTCGCGGCGTGCTATCCGACATACAACGACCCCTCTCGCTAAGCCCAGCCTCAATTGCCTCGAGACCAAACCGATTCAACAAAACCCTTTCAATACTAGCAGCCATCGTAATATGCCGCCCAATCTTGTATCGGGCACAGATTGCTAAATCTTGGAACCGCTACCGGAAGCCCGGACGAGTCACGCCGTGGTTTTTTCGGTTCGCTCGGCGCTTATGCCCTATCACGAAACAAAAGATTGGCATGATAGTAAAGATTATTTGACATCAGCTGCCGCGATCCTTGCGGCAGTACACCTGAGCCGTCAGCAGAAAGGATCTTGCATGTGCGGTTTTGTCGGTTTTACCGGTACAGATGAACAGAGTGAGCTGGTTCTCACGGCCATGATGAATCGCATCATCCACCGTGGTCCCGATATGGGCGGCCAGCATATCGTCGACAACGTTGCCCTTGGCTTCCGTCGTCTTTCGATTCTCGATCTTTCCGAAGCTGGAGCTCAGCCCATGTCGAGCGACGACGGCAAGGTCACGATTGTCTTCAACGGAGAGATCTACAACTTCCAGGAGCTTCGCGCCGAGCTGGAGGCAGCCGGCTACGCCTTCCACTGCAACGCCGATACCGAGGTCCTGGTACACGGTTACGAGGAGTGGGGCGAGGACCTGGTCAACCGCCTACGCGGCATGTACGCGTTCGTGATCCACGACCAGAACAAGAACAAACTCTTTGGCGCTCGCGACATCTTTGGTATCAAGCCGTTTTATTACTACCAGGCATCCGATGGCTCGCTGCTGTTTGGCTCCGAGATCAAGAGCTTCCTGGACCATCCCAAGTTTGAGAAGGCTGTCAACCACGACGCGCTACGCCCCTACTTGACGCTGCAATTCCCCGCCACGGAGGAGACCTTCTTTAAGGGCGTGTTCAAGCTTGCCCCGGCGCATTGCTTTACGTATGACCTGACGACCAACACCATGGACATCAAGCGTTACTGGAGCTGTGACTTCACCGACGACAACTCCAAGACCTTCGAGGAGTACGTGGACGAGTGCGACAAGGTTGTGCACGAAAGCGTCGCTGCACACCGAATCGCCGATGTTAAGGTGGGCTCGTTCCTTTCTGGCGGCGTGGACTCCAGCTACATCGCCGCCTGTCTCATGCCCGACACCACGTATTCTGTCGGCTTCGATTACAAGAACTTCAACGAGACCAACTACGCTGCCGAGCTTTCCGACAAGCTGGGCATCAAGAATGTGCGCAAGATGATTACCGCCGACGAGTTCTTCGATGCGCTGCCCGATATCCAGTATCACATGGACGAACCGCAATCGAACCTGTCCAGCGTGCCGTTGTACTATCTGGCGCAGATGGCTTCCGAGGAGGTCACCGTCGTCCTTTCGGGCGAGGGTGCCGACGAGCTGTTTGCCGGCTATGAGTGGTACGAGGACACCCCCGAGATGCGCTCCTTTAAGAAGCGCGTGCCGCTCGGCGTACGTCGCGCCCTGGGCTCGCTCGTTCAGCATCTCCCCTACTTTAAGGGCCACAACTTCCTGACGAAATGCGCCGAGGTTCCCGAGCGTTGGTATGTG
Source organism: uncultured Collinsella sp. (assembly GCA_902470345.1). Taxonomy (GTDB): domain Bacteria; phylum Actinomycetota; class Coriobacteriia; order Coriobacteriales; family Coriobacteriaceae; genus Collinsella. Next base: position 10,173 of record CABRGB010000045.1, on the reverse strand, counting down.
GGTCAGGCAAAGGTGTTCGATCCCTCCGAGGTCGACGAGGTGCTCAAGCCCGCTTATGACACCGGCAAGAACGCCGCCGAGATGTGCGCCGAGTACTACAAGCAGGTTCCCAACTGCTGCGAGCTTTCCAAGAAACAGTATCTGGATATGAACATGTGGCTGCCGGGCGACATCCTGCTCAAGGCAGACAAGATGTGCATGGCGCATTCTCTGGAGCTTCGCGTCCCGTTCCTGGACAAGAAGGTCATGGAGTTTGCCGAGCACATTCCCGCCAACTACCGTGTTAACGAAGAAGGCTGCAAGCTCGTCCTGCGTCACGCCGCCAACCGCGCGTTGCCCGACGAGTGGGCAACGCGCAAGAAGGTGGGCTTCCCCGTACCGGTCAAGTTCTGGCTGCGCGAGCAAAAGTACTACGACTACGTAAAGGAATACTTCACCGCACCGTGGGCTGCCGATTTCTTTGACACCGATGCACTCATGAAACTGCTTGACGATCACTTTGAGGGTCGCGCGCTCAACCAGCGCAAGATCTATACCACGCTGACGTTCCTCATCTGGTACAAGCGCTTCTTTATCGATGAGGACAAGGGCGCCGAAGTCGCCGCGTAAGTTTCGTTATGAATTAGCGGTGAACAGCACGGGGTTTCCGCTATACTCAATCCCTGCGGGCGATTGGCGCAACGGTTAGCGCAGGTGCTTTACACGCACAAGGCTGGGGGTTCGAATCCCTCATCGCCCACCATTGAATTGGAAACGGTCCTCGAAAGGGGACCGTTTTTGTTTGGGCCCATCGCAGAGGGATTCGAACCCGCAAGGGTGCGGAGCTGAGGAAACGCGAGGCGTTTTCCAGCGCAGCACGCGAGGAGCGAAGCGACGAAGCGAAAGCGGGCGGCGCCAGCCGCACGCGACATCCCTCATCGCCCACCACTGATTTGTTAGGCCTCCAGCGATGGAGGCCTTTCCTTTTTCGGGCCCATCGCATGGGATTCGAACCCGCCAGCACGTCTGCCACAAAGGCCGTGGCCAAAAAATGGCAAAAATGAGTACTGCTACTTTGTTTGCAACATATAATAAGATAGTATTTGCCTAAGTTACGCAACATGTGTCCATTATAAGGACTAACAGTTGGATTAAAATCGTGTATTCATCGCCATTTCGTCTTGCTATCTAGCCTTATTAGTCCAAAATTGCTGCTACCAAATCGGTAACAGTACTCATATTTGATGTTTTTTGACCAGCAGGTCTCCCCCGCCTTAGCAAATCTAAGACAAAACGGGCTCCAGACCGCTGAATCGTGCCGCATATGGCATGTCCGCAGTCCGGAACCCGGTCCAAATTGAGTTATTTCGCTGTATTAGGCCAAAACGTCCGACAAAATCTCGATCAGGCTGTCCACGTCGGCTTCCTCGCAGATAAGCGGCGGCAGGAAACGCAGCGTATGAGCTCCGGTCGCGTTAATCACGGCGCCAGCGGCCAGCGCGCGGGCAACAATATCATGCGCATCGCCCGCAGCGTCATCCAGATCGCAGCCGAGCATTAAGCCGCGACCGCGTACCTCGACCACATGCGGCAGCTTGGTGAGCTTTGCCTCCATATAAGCACCCACCTTGGCGGCATGGTCGGCATAATCGCCGCGCACGAGCGCGGAGAGCGTCGCGGCGCACGCCGCGACGGCCAAGCAGCTACCGCCAAAGGTCGAGCCGTGGTCGCCGGGCTTAAACACGTCGGCGATCTCCTTCTTTGCCACCACGGCACCCATGGGCACGCCATCGGCAATGCCCTTGGCAAGGCTCATAATGTCGGGCTCCACGCCATAGGTCTGGAATGCAAACGGCTTGCCGGAGCGGAAGATGCCACACTGGACCTCGTCGGCGATAAGAACGGCGCCCACCTCGTGCGCCAAGTCGCGCGCCGCCGTCATAAACTCCTCGGTCATGGGGTGCACACCGCTCTCGCCCTGAATCGGCTCGAGCATGACGGCGCAAATCTCGCTTCCCAGCTGCATAAAGATTGCACGCAGCTCATCGACATCGTTGGGCGTGCAGGCCACAAAGCCACCCGGCAGCGGGCGGAAGCTATCCTGTAGCCAATCCTGCATGGTGGCCGCAATGGTCTCGAGCGTACGGCCGTGGAAACCGCCGCGCATGCATACGATGGTGTTGCCGCCGTTACCAGCACGCTTGGCGTACAGACGCGCGAGCTTCATCGAGCCCTCGTTGGCTTCGGCACCAGAATTGGCAAAGAACGTCTCCCACACCTGCTCGTCCGCAGCCGGGGCACCGAGCGCAGCGGCCGTGGTCTCATCGCCGGCGGCGACGGCATCGGCCAGCACGCACGCGCCATCCACATCGTCGTTAGCGAGCTTGGACAGTAGCGCCGCGACCTGGCCACGCTGCTCGATGTAGAAGTAATTGGAGACATGCATGAGCTTTTTGGTCTGCGTCTCGAGCGCCGAAAGCACTGCAGGGTTGCCGTGGCCAAGGCTGCACACGCCAATACCAGCAAGAAAGTCGAGATACTCACGACCATCGTCACCGGTGAGCTTCATGCCGTGGCCTTCGACAAACTCTACCGGAGAGCGACCAAAGGTATGCATAACGTAATGGGATTCGAGCGATTGTTGAGTTGCAAGTGACATGGGATGCCTTTCGTTGGGCGCCGTACGGCGCAGGGCTATGGGTGCAGGGACGCGACGACCGCGGGTCGGCTAGACCGTCTGGAGCTTCTCGACCTCGTCGAGGTTCTCGGTCAGGCGCGCCGCAAACGTCGAAAGCGGGTGCGGATGCGTATCGAACTCGTAGGCCGTCTCGGTGGAGTGAATCACGGTACCGACGCCAGCATCGGTCAGCAGCTCCAAAAGCAGCGAGTGCGGCGTCGTGCCATTGATGATGTGGGCTCGGAACACGCCAGCGGTAAGCGCATCGACGGCGGCGCGCAGCTTGGGAATCATGCCCTTGTCAACCTCGCCGCCGTAGAGCATCTCATTGACCTCGTCGAGCGTCAGGTTGGAGATAAGCGAATCCTTGTCGCTAAAGTCCTTGTACAGACCGTCGACGTCGGTCAAAAAAATCGCCTTGTGCGCATGGAGCGCCGCCGCAACGGCGCCAGCTGCGGTATCGGCGTTGATGTTGAAGAAGCCACCGTCCTCCCCCGCCGCGACCGTGGCGATAACGGGAATGTACTCGCTGTCGAGCAAACGCTCGATATAGTCGGTGTTGACGTGCGTGACCTTGCCTACGCGGCCGAGCTCTGGGTCGAGTGGCTCGGCGATAAGGGTACCGGCGTCGCTACCGGACACGCCCACGGCCAGGTTGCCGTGGTGGTTGAGCGCCGCGACCAGCTCCTGATTGACCTTGCCGCCCAGCACCTCGCGCACGATATCCATGGTGGCAGGCGTAGTCACGCGCTGGCCGTTCTTAAACTCGACGGGGATGTCGTAGTGGCTGAGCGCCTCGTTGATGGCCTTGCCGCCGCCGTGCACGATAACAGGGCGCATGCCGATAATCTTGAGCAGGACGATGTCGCTCATCACGTCACGACGCAGCTGCTCGTCGACCATGGCGGCACCGCCGTACTTGATAACGACCGTCTTACCGGTCAGGTTCTTAATCCATGGCAGCGCCTCGAACAGCAGCTGCGCGGTAACTTCGTTGGATTCGCTCGAGCGGCAATCGCGTGCGAACTTCATAGTCTGCCTCGTCTTTCGTGTAGCTATCGCGCCGCACCTCGTTGCCCGCGATTGCAACGGGACGCGCGGCACATCGGGAGTCTAGGAACGGTAATCACCGTTAATGGAGATGTACTCGTGCGTGAGGTCACAGGTCCACACGGTGGTTGCCGCGTCGCCCGCGCCCAGGTCTGCCGAGATCACAATCTCGGGCGCCTCAAAGCGACGCAGCGCCTCGTCCTCGTCAAAGGGAACGGTCAGGCCGTCGCGGCAGACGGGCATACCCATCATGTTGATGGACACATCTTCCTGGTTAAACTGCACGCCGCACTTGCCGAGCGCCATGGCAACGCGGCCCCAGTTGCAGTCGTGGCCGGCGATGCAGGTCTTGACGAGCGGCGAGTTGGCGACAGCACGGGCGGCGATATCGGCCTCCTCGTCGTTCGCGGCGCCGGTGACGTTAACCGTCACGAGCTTGGATGCGCCCTCGCCATCTGCGGCGATGTTGCGCGCCAGGCTCTCGCACACCTCATGCACGGCAAAGGCCAGCTCATCGAAGGCGTCGGTGCCCTCGACAATGGGTTCGGCATCCGCGGCAGCGGCGCCGGAGGCAAGCATGATGCAGGTGTCGTTAGTCGAGGTGTCGGAGTCGACCGTTACCTTGTTGAAGGTCTGCTTGACGGTGGAGAGCAACAGGGCGTGGAGCGCCGCCGGCTCGACGGGGGCATCGGTAGTGATGACCGCGATCATGGTGGCCATGTTGGGCATGATCATACCCGAGCCCTTGCACATACCGCCCACCGTATAGGCATTGCCTGCGTGCCCCGCGGCCTCGCTGCGGTAACACACGGCATACTCCTTGGAGTGTGTGTCGGTCGTCATGATGGCGCGGGCGGCATCGGCGCCACCGTGGGCGGAGAGCGTCTCATAAGCTGCCGGAATCGCCGTCTCAAACGTGTCGATCGGCAGAATCTGACCAATTACGCCCGTGGAGGCGACCAGAATCTGCTGGGGCTCGCAGCCGATGACCTGCGAGGCGATGTTGCAGGTCTCGCGCGCGCAGGCAAGACCGGTCTCGCCCGTGGCGGCGTTGGCGTTGCCAGAGTTGATAGAAACACCGGCGATGATGCCATAACCCTTGTCGGCGCCGCCCAGGTTGGTACGACTCACCTGCACGGGCGCCGCACAAAAGCGGTTGGTCGTAAACACGCCGGCCCCGGGACAGGGTTTATCGGGCACGACGAGCGCGTAATCCAGGCGCTCGGGATTCTTGCGGAATCCGGCATGAATACCCGCGGCCTTAAAGCCGGCCGCTGCCGTAACGCCACCCTCGACGGCGCGAATCTTGATATCGAGCTGCTCTATATTCATCGTCCCTACGACTCCTTATATCAAATAAAAAAGCGGGCATCGGCTGGCACGCCATACCGGTCGCAACTACTAGACCAGCTTAAAAGTGGCGCCCCACTCGATGCCCGACTACCAAATCGTTAACAATCGAATGTGCTACACCGGGCACGCCACTGTGGGCAAGCCTCGTCGCTCGTCAAAACCAAAGACGATGTTGGCGCACTGGACCGCCTGGCCTGCTGCACCCTTGCACAGATTGTCGATGGCGCCCGTAGCCACCAGAACGCCCGCGCGCTTGTTGAGCGCGAGGCCGATCTGGGCGGCGTTGGTGCCGACGACCGAAGCCGTCTTGGGCTGCTGGCCGGCATCGAGTACGCGCACGAAGGTTCGACCGGCGTAGAACTGCTTGTAATGGTCGACAACGTCCTCAAGGGTCAGCGTGTCGATAGCCTGCGGCGCGAGCGGCAGCGTCACCGTGGAGAGCAGGCCGCGCTTGAGCGGTGCCAGATGCGGGGTGAAGACGATGCGGTCGGTCAGGCCAAGAATCTGCTCGATCTCGGGCGTGTGACGATGCTTGCCCACGCCATAGGCCTCCAGGTTTTCGTCCGCGCTGCAAAAATGCGTACGGGCGTTGCAGGACTTACCGGCACCCGTTACACCGCTGATAGCGTCAACGATCACGGGGCCGCTCTGGGCAACCCAGCCGGCGCGCACGGCAGGCGCGGCGGCAAGGCTCGTCGCGGTGGGATAGCAACCGGCGCAGGCGACCAGCACAGGCTTGCCGTCGGCGTGGTCGGATGCAGCGGTCTCCAAATCCTGGCAGAACAGCTCGGGCAGACCAAAGGCGCGGCTCTTGAGTAGCTCGGGGCTCGTGTGCTCGGCGGCATACCAGGCCTCAAAGGTGGCCGGATCGCTCAGGCGATAGTCGGCCGAGAGGTCAATGCAGGAGACTCCCGCGGCAAGCAGGGCGGGCACCTGTGCCATGGCAGCCGTGTGCGGCACGGCCAAAAAGACCGCATCGCAGTTCTTGAGCTCGGGGGCGTCATGCGTCGTGAAGACAAGATCGCTTACGCCGGTGAAGCTCGGGTACACCGCAGACAACGGCTGGCCGGCATCGGCGTTGGACGTGATGGCAACAAGTTCAAACTCGGGATGGCCGAGCACGAGGCGAATGAGCTCGGCGCCGGCATATCCAGCCGCACCGACGATTCCAACCTTTAAAGACATATCAGACTCCTTGCCCGCACAGTTATGCACCAATACGTATCTCGCAGCCGTCGTTATGAAGTGGGTTGAAACTTTATCACCAGAAGATGCATATATACGCAAATCTTTTACATATTCATGCATTGAAACAGTCCCGACACATTCACTCGAAGGAATTGACAAATGAATACGGGCCCCATATTGCTCAGCGCACCTTACGGTGACGTTGCAATGTGGGGCCCGCTACATGCGAGAATTTGAATTGTCGAAGCTTGCTGAGAGACTCGTTTAGAGCTCGACCGGCACCCATTCGTCATGGTTGCAGATGAAAGTCTCCGGCTCCTCGACGCTAAAGAAGACGAGCGTGGGGTCGTTGGGCCCCTCATAATGCTCGCCCAAGCGCTCCAGGTGCTTCCAGCCTGCCTCGCGCATATCGGAAGCGGCCTGGTCATCCAGACCCGCACGCCCGCGCAAGATGAGCCAGCCATGGCCCGGCCACCAACTCGTGGCCTCAAAGCGTTGATTTTGCAGCAGCTCTTGCCACACGTCTTTGGTGCGCGCCGTTACAAACCACAGCTTGCCGTCCTGGATCTGCGCAAACGAAAACGGACGCACATGCGGCTGTCCGTCAACGCTCGTCGCCAAATACCATGCCGGTACCGACGTCAGATACTCCAACACCGTATTCAATCCGTCCATGTGTCCCCCTGTCACTAGTCTTTTTGGGTCGGGGCTGTTTTAGCTACCCTATGGTTAAAGCTCCAGGCGCTCTTCGCTGCCGTCGATATCACAGAAGCGGGCGGCGATATTGCGCACCGAGAAGAACGCAAGGCGACCGTCGTTGGCGCTCTCGTGATCTTCGCCGATGCCCACCATGTGCTTAAAGCCGGCTTGGCGCACCCGGTCACTCACGACCGCGTCGTCCTCGAGCGCGGCCTCGCCAGTTAATACGATCCAGCACTCCCCCGGTTTCCAACCCGAAACCTCAAACTTGGGGTTCGCGCTAAGCTCGGCCCACACATCCTTATCGCGCGAGGTGCAAAACCACAGCTTGCCATCATCGACCATGGCAAACGAGAACGGCCTCACGCGCGGCTGATGTCCGTCCGTCACGTCGATCGTGGCGAGATACCACGCCGGAATACGCCTAAGATACGAACAGGCGCGCTCGAGCTGCGCCGTGCGGTCGTTATCGGTCATAGGGACCCCTTTCCTGCGCTCGAATCGCGCCTAAACAAGTTGAAGATTGATGACGATGACGCAGATGAGCAGCAACGCCGTCACCACCGCCGCCAGCGCATCGCCGCGGCCAAATGCAAGCGCATGCAGACGTGTGCGGCCCTGCTCGCCATGATAGCAACGGGCATCCATGGCGGCAGACAGCGTTTCGGCATGACGGAACACGCCCGTGAACAGCGGAATCGCCACACTGCCGAGCATACGCACGCCGCCGAGCGGGCCTCCCGTCACGCGCGCACCGCGGCTCGCCTGTGCATCGGCCGTCTGCTTCATCTCGGTGGCAAACTGCGGCATAAAGCGCAGCGCGATACCCATGATCATGCCGAGCTCGTGCGCAGGAAGTCCCACACGCGCAAACGGCGCGAGCAGGCGCTCAAAGCCCGCGGTGAGATCGAGCGTGGGCGTGGTGAGCGTAATAGCGCTCATGCCGGCCATCATCAAGGTCAGGCGGCACGCCATAAAGGCGGCGGAATGCAGCGAGCCCTCGCTTATCTGCAAAAAGCCGAGCTGCCACAGAATGCGCCCGCTCTGGTCGGAAAACAGGTTGAGCATCGCGACCACCGCGACGATCGCCAGCAGCGGCGCCATCGATGACAGGACGCGACGAGCCGGCACCCGGGACACGGCATAGATCAGGACAACGAAGATTGCGACCGGGACTAGTCCGCGGAAGCTGCTGACCGTGAGCGTCGTGATCAGAAACACAAAGCCCAAGAGCAACTTGGTTCGCGGGTCCAGGCGGTGAATTGCACTATCGCCGGGATAGTAGCTGCCAAACGAAAACGCCTCCATTAGCAGCCCTCCTCTCGCGCGACCGTCTTGGATTTAGCAATGTCCGCGACGTTAGAAGGACCGTCCGAGCGACCGATAAGCAGGTCCACCAGTTCGTCTGCCAGCGACTCAACCGTATAGAGGCCGTCAAAGCGCAGCGGCACGCCTGCCTTCGCAAGCGCCAGCGCCATGCGCTGGGCAGCGGGAACACCCAAGCCGATCGACTTGAGCTCATCGGCATACGCAAAAACCTGAGCGGGCGTACCCTCGGCAAACACCGTGCCCTCGTTCATCACGACAATACGGTCGCAGCAATTGGCAAGGTCATCCATACTGTGTGAAACCATGACGACGGTCAGGCCCTCGTCATGAAGATGGCCGATGAGCTCCAGGAAATCCCTGCGGGCTGCCGGATCGAGCCCCGCCATGGGCTCATCGAGTACCAGGACCTCGGGCTCCATGGCAAGCACGCCAGCAAACGCCACGCGCCGCTGCTGCCCGCCCGAGAGCTCAAAGGGACTCTTGTCGCCCACCGTGGCCAGGTCGAGGCCCACGCGCGCGAGCGATGACTCAACGCGGTGGGCAACCTCGGCCTGCGACAAGCCAAGGTTATGCGGACCAAATGCCACGTCCTGTGCCACGGTCTCGGCAAACAGCTGACGCTCTGGATACTGAAACACCACGCCGACCTTTGCCTTAACCGCGGCGGCATCTTTCTTGTTTACCAGGTCGAGCCCCAACGCGTAAACGGAACCCTCCTGGGGACGAATCAGTCCGTTGAGATGCTGAACCAGTGTCGACTTACCCGAACCGGTATGGCCCGCAAGGCCCAGGAACTCGCCACGACGCACCGTCAGCGATACATTGCGCAACGCCCAGGGGCTGCTAGGGTCGTTGCCCCAGAGGGCCTGTTTGTTCGATGCACCCTCGGCAGCTGAGCGCTTGTGCCAACGGCGACGCTCGCGGGCGCTCAGCGAATAGCCATACGAAAGGTGCGAAATCTCGATGACGGGCTCCAGCGCGTCTGCGCCATCGATTGCAGAGGAAACGTTGTCGGGAATACGAGGATCGGATGCGAAAGGCCGCCCGGCGATGCCTGTCCTACTCCGCTCGGTATAAGCCTGCGCTATATCGGCGACCATATCCGCCTCGCGCACCTGCGCGCAAATGGGCACGCCCTTCGCGCGAAGCGCCCTGCCAAGACAACACGATGCCGGCATATCCAGATTCAGCCGCGCGAGTTCGTCCGCCCGCGTCAAGATCTCCTCGGGCGTGCCCAACATGGCAACGCGCCCCGCCCGAAACACCGCGACTCGATCGGCCTCAGCGGCCTCTTCCATAAAGTGCGTAATCATCACGATGGTCATGCCGCGTTCGTGCAGCGCGTGACAGGCCTTCATAAGGCCCTTGCGCCCGCGCGGGTCGAGCATCGAGGAAGCCTCGTCCAAAATGAGCACGCGCGGCTCCATGGCGAGCACGCCGGCAAGCGCCACGCGCTGCTTTTGTCCGCCCGAGAGAGCGTGGGTCTCGTGGCGCTCAAAGCCCACCAGACCCACGGCCTTCAGCGCCTCGCGCACGCGCTGCGCGATCTGGGCCGATTCGACCCCTAAGTTCTCGGGACCAAACGCAACATCGTCCTCGACAAGCGTTGCCACCAGCTGATCGTCGGGATTCTGGAACACCATGCCAGCAGTCGAGCGAATGTCGTAGACCAGCTCGGGATCGGACGCGTCCATGCCGTTGACGCACACCGTTCCCGCATCGGGCTGCAGCAGCGCGTTCAGGTGCTTGGCAAACGTCGACTTGCCCGACCCGTTTCCGCCGAGGATGCAGAAAAACTCGCCATCTTCGATGTTCAGATCGATGCCATCGAGCGCCGGTGCAACACCGTCATAGCTAAAGGAAACGCCCCGACACTCAATCATGCGCGACCTTTGACC
>CABRGB010000044.1 GCA_902470345.1 uncultured Collinsella sp. | reverse complement strand
AAATGAACGGCAAGGGTTTTGCCCGCTTTGTCGAGATGGGCGATGTGGTCAAGGCCGGCCAGCCGCTCATCAGCTTCGACCGCGACGCCATCAAAGCCGCCGGCCACGAGGACATCGTGACCGTCATCGTCTCTGAGCTCGACCGCCTCAAGAGCATCGACCACGTCGGCGAGTCTGGCACGCTTATCGGCGGCAATCCGCTCGTCAAGCTTGGCGACCCGCTGCTGGTTGCCAAGACCAAGTAGCAGACCGCCGTCACATAACGGGTCAACCGCCCGTGCGTCTTTGCCGCATCTGTGTTGTTGTTTTTGCCTATGTAGAGGTTCTGAAACGTTTCTATATAGGCAGGTGAGCATCAACGCTGGTGCGGCTTTTGCATAGCGAGGCATCGCCCCGCGGCATGTTGTTCAACCGCACGAACCCCCTTCCTTTGTCCGCGCAGAGCGCTAGACTGCTAGGTCGACATTGGAGGAAGATCGATGCAAAACACACCCACGGGCGCCGTACATGCCGCGCCTCAACGCAACCAACGCATCGTCGCGCTCGACGGGCTCCGCGCCCTCGCCATCGCCGGCGTCGTCCTATATCACCTTCGCCCCAGCCGCCTGACCGGCGGTTTTTTGGGCGTTACACTCTTCTTTACGCTGAGTGGCTATCTCGCCACCAAAAGCATTATGCGGGCCACGGCACGCGACGGATTCTCGTACCCGCGCTATATCTGCCGCCGCATTGCGCGCATGATGCCGCCGATCGTCGTGACCATCGCGCTTACCGCCGTCGCCACCTACATCGCAGCCCCGAGCCTACTCCCTAAGGTGCAGCAGGACGCCCTGCCATCGGCACTCTTTTTGAGCAACTGGTTCTATATCTTCCGTAACGTCTCGTATTTCGCCGCCGCGGGGCTCCCCTCGCCGCTCACGCACCTGTGGTTCTGCGCTGTCACTATGCAGTTCTATCTGGTATGGCCGGTCATCCTTATGGCGCTGTGCAGCAAAACCAGGTCGCGCAACACCGCCATCGGCGTCACAATCGCATTCGCGCTTGTATCGACGGCAGCCATGGTCCTCATGTTTAATCCCACCGCCGACACATCGCGCGTCTACTACGGAACCGACGCCCGTGCCGCAGAGCTTCTATGCGGAGCCTTAGCCGCCATCGCCGCGCCGCGTCTGCGCGAGATGCTGAGCGGTGACATCCATATCCCCGGCGCCAACAAGGGCATCTCAAAGGTCAACGCGATTTCTCTCGCGTGGCTCGTTGCCGTTATAGCCGGCGCACTCATGCTGACCGGAGAAAGCGCCTGGCTCTACCGCGGCGGCTTTTTGCTGTTTGCCCTGATCACCGGGCTCCTTATCACCTGCGTGCAAAACACGGAGTGCATCGTGCGTCGTCTGTTGTCGGTCAAGCCGCTCGTCTGGTTGGGACAGCGTTCGTTCTCGGTCTATCTGGTGCACTATCCCCTACTGCTTCTTATGAATCCCGCAACCCGCACTACCCGCATCGCCTGGTGGGAGCAGGTATTACAGCTTGTACTGATTCTTGCGGTAGCCGAGGTTTTCTATCGCCTCGTCGAACGCCCTTGGTCCCACAAGCCGGCCCAACAGAACAGCACGGCAGGAAAGCACGTCCTCGCGCCCGCCATGGTGCTCCCCGCGCTTGGCGCCGCATGTGTCGCCGCACTTGCCTTCGCGCCGCTTGACTGGACAGGCATCGCCACCGCCCGCGCCGAGCAGCTCCGTCCCGAGCTTGCCCAGAACGCGACCTCGTCCCAGGACAACGGAGCCAACGACAAGGATGTCGAGCCCGCATCCGGTAAAGATTCCCAGCCCAGCGACACCGCATCCGATGACGCAACCAAGCAAAACCCCAAAGAGGGACCTATCGCCGAAAAGGTCCCGAAGAACCTTGACTGGAAGAGCTTTACCTACGACGAGGCAACCGGAACCTGCGACGCCCGCGTGCTCATGATCGGCGACTCAGTCACCGCAGGTGCCCAACCTGGCATTCAGGCGGCGCTTCCCAACGCGTACATCGACGGCGTGGTGAGCCGCCAGTTCTACACCTTCCAGGATGTCTATGCACAGGACAGCGCCAACTACGATCCAAGCGTGGTCATCTGCGCGCTTGGCACCAACGGCCTCATCCGCGACCCCCAGCAGGTGCAGGACGTGATTAATGCCGTGGGCGGCAAGCCCATCTACTTTGTGACCGTGCGCGTGCCGCTCGAGCTGCAGGACCGCAATAACCAGATGATTCGTGACGTCTGCGCCCAAAACGACAACGCCGGCGTCATCGACTGGAACGGTGCCTCAGAGGGCCACAGTGAATACCTCGTCGACGACGGCACACACCTCACCCAGGCGGGAATCGACACCTACGCTGCTCTCATACGCCAAGCCATCTGCGGGCACTAGGCAACGCAAAATCGGCGCTTGCGCGGTGCCCACGTCACGCCCATACATCACACCTGACGTTTTGCTACGCCCCCACTCGCGGGTTAGAATGGTTAACTGCTTGGAAATAATCCGTACAACCGTTATGGGAGGATACGTGAACCGCACCAAAATCGCGCAGCTCTATGCCGATGCCGAGTCGCTCGGTGGCCAGACCGTCACCGTTGCCGGCTGGGTCAAGTCTGTCCGCGACATGAAGAACTTTGGCTTCGTCACACTCAACGACGGCAGCTGCTTCCGCGACCTGCAGGTCGTCATGAACCGCGAGGCGCTCGACAACTACGACGAGATCGCCCATCAAAACGTCTCGGCCGCCCTCATCTGCACCGGCACCGTCAAGCTGACCCCCGATGCGCCCCAGCCCTTCGAACTTTCTGCCACCTCCATCGAGGTCGAGGGCGTCAGCGCCCCGGATTACCCGCTGCAGAAGAAGCGCGCAACCGTCGAGTTCCTGCGCACCCAGCAGCACCTGCGTCCGCGCACCAACCTGTTCCGCGCCGTGTTCCGCATCCGCTCTGTCGCAGCTGCCGCTATCCACCGCTTCTTCCAGGAGCAGGGCTTTGTCTACGTCAACACCCCCATCATCACCACGAGTGACTGCGAGGGCGCCGGCGAGATGTTCCGCGTGACCACGCTCGACCCTAAAAACCCGCCCCTCACCGAGTCCGGCGAGGTCGACTGGAGCCAGGACTTCTTTGGCAAGCATGCGAGCCTCACTGTGTCCGGCCAGCTCAATGCCGAGAACTTTGCCATGGCCTTTGGCGACGTGTACACCTTTGGCCCCACCTTCCGTGCCGAAAACTCCAACACCACGCGCCACGCCGCCGAGTTTTGGATGATTGAGCCCGAGATGGCCTTCGCCGACCTCAACGACTACATGGACAACGCCGAGGCCATGCTCAAGTACGTTCTTAAGGACGTTATGGCCACCTGCCCCGACGAGCTCAACATGCTCAACAAGTTTGTAGACAAGGGTCTGCTTGAGCGCCTGGACCATGTCGCCAACTCCGACTTTGCCCGCGTCACCTATACCGAGGCCGTTGAAATCCTGGAGCAGGCCGTCGCCGCCGGTCACAAGTTTGACTATCCCGTGAGCTGGGGCATCGACCTGCAAACCGAGCACGAGCGTTTCCTGACCGAGGAGCACTTTAAGCGCCCGACCTTCGTAACCGACTACCCGGCCGAGATCAAGGCGTTCTACATGCGCATGAACGAGGACGGCAAGACCGTCGCCGCCGCCGACTGCCTGGTTCCCGGTATCGGCGAGATTATCGGCGGCTCCCAGCGCGAGGAGCGCCTGGATCTGCTCGAGGCCCGCATCAAGGACCTGGGTATGAATCCCGAGCAGTACAAGTACTACCTTGACCTGCGCCGCTACGGTTCCTGCAAGCACGCCGGCTACGGCCTGGGCTTCGAGCGCTTGGTGATGTACCTCACCGGCGTGGGCAACATCCGCGACGTCCTGCCGCACCCGCGCACCGTGGGCAACGCCGACTTCTAATCGCCATAGCGCTACCAAACGCGTTCCAGCGCATCACGCCAGCGCCTCTCGGCAAGCCGAGGGGCGCTTTTTTCAACAGCATCCGTCAAGCTTTTGGCAAGGTTTTGGTCAGTTAGGCAGGGTTGTTGAAAACTCGACCCGCCGTTTGCCGGCAACCATCGACCGTCCAAGGCGTCACGCGTCCTTGGCCAGACTCCGCACCCTAGGCTCTGATCTGCCATCACCAAAAAAGGAAAGGACGTGGGCGCTATGACCGAAGCCGTTGTTGAAAACTACGAGACCACGACCAGGGGCTCCGCCTCGATGGCAGCCTATCGCGCCGTACGCATCCTGCAGCTCTTGAGCGAGAACACCGGCGAGGACAAGGCGCTGCTTTCCGACGAGTTGGTCGAGCTCCTCGCCCATCCCAACGACCCCGCCCGCATGCCCATCTCGGCGGCACGCCGCAGCATCTATACCTCGATATCTGCACTTCGTCACGCCGGATACGAAATCGACTATAAGCGCGGCGTGGGCTATCGGCTCCTCACCCGCCCGCTTGCTGACGAAGAGATCATACGGCTCCACGGCATGGTCATGCGCAACCGATCGACGCCCATAGCCATTCGAAAGAGCATGGCGCAGCACCTGGTCGCCATGGCGAGCGCCGATGTTCGCGACTATCTCGATATGCCCGAACCGGCACCGGCCGCCAACGACGCGCCCGTCAAGACAACGCGTCCGCACGCCAAGCGTATCGACACGTGCGAGCTCGTCGAGCAGGCCATCGACCACGGAACCACGGTGAGTTTTGATATTTCGAGCGTCACGACGCGTGGCGAAACCGAAGCAGCACGGATGACACTCCGTCCCTTTGCCATCAGGCAGCGCGATGGCATCTCGTATCTGCTGGGAACGGTCTATGACGCCCGAGGTGCCGATGACACGCTGCGCACCGTAGAGATTGGCCGCATGAGAAACGTCACCACACGTCTCCTCGACGGCAAGAAGCTCTTCGCCGCCCTCGACGAGGAGGACGACGCCTCCTCCGTCGCATAAGACCCTCCGCCGCCCATTCGACTACCCGTACCGCCCATCCGATTCTGTATTAAAAAACCCGCCAGGCTGTTGTAAAAATGGACATCAGCGCTACTATAGTTCCACTTGCACTTTGTCCCAGTGCAGTGTTTCCAGCCATTTTTATACTGGGGGTAATGATATGAAGGACATCACCATCAGTCGCAGGAGCCTTCTGGTCTCCGCCGGCCTGCTCGCGCTCGCCCCGCTCGCCGGATGCGGCGGCAACTCTGGTTCCGGCTCTGCTGCCGCCGGTTCCGACTACACCATCGGCGTTCTGCAGCTCACCGAGCACTCCGCACTCGATGCCGCCAACGACGGCTTTGTCAAGGCCATCAAGGAGAGCGGCCTTAAGGTCAAGATCGACCAGAAGAACGCCCAGAACGACCAGTCCACGTGTAAGTCCATTGCCGACAAGTTTGTGGGCGACAACGTCAACCTGATTTATGCCATCGCCACGCCCGCCGCGCAGGCTGCCGCCGGCGCCACGGCCGATATCCCCATCGTGGGCTGCGCCATCACCGACTACGCCGCCTCCGGCCTGGTCCAGGACAACGACAAGCCCGGCACCAACGTCACGGGCGCTTCCGACCTCACCCCGGTCGCCGAGCAGCTCGAGATGATGCAGAAGGTCCTGCCCGACGTTAAAAAGGTCGGCCTGCTCTACTGCACCGCCGAGTCCAACTCCGACGTCCAGATCAAGGCCGCCAAGAAGGAGCTCGACAAGCTGGGCCTCGAGTACACTGACTTCACCGTCTCGAGCTCCAACGAGATTCAGTCCGTCGTCGAGTCTGCCGTGGGCAAGGTCGACGCGCTGTACTCCCCCACCGACAACACCATCGCCGCGGGTGCCTCGCAGGTCGGCCAGATCTGCAAGGAAAACAAGCTTCCCTTCGTGACTGGCGAGGAGGGTATGTGCATGGCCGGCGGCCTGTTCACCCTCTCCATCAATTACGAGGATCTGGGCTACGCCGCGGGCGAGATGGCCGTTAAGATCCTGAAGGGCGAGGCCAAGCCCGAGGATATGCCGATCAAGCACCTCTCGAGCAAGGACCTGGTCGTCGTCAAGAACGACGAAATGGCCGAGGCCCTGGGCATCGACCTTTCCGCCCTGGACGCGTAATGCCATACGCGGCATGCGTCTAGAGCCCGTGCTCGCGCTTTAGCCGCGTTATTCAATATCTGAGCCACAGGGGCGGGCGCTGTAGACCGGCGTCCGCCCTGCTTGTTTCAGGTAAAACAAAACGTCTGTCCGTAACTCTTCTATGCATTGTTACCGCTATTATGGAAAATCACGTGTCCACCCTATCCTAGGAGGTATGAAGCATGCTCATTGCATTGCAGGGCGCCGTTTCGCAGGGCGTCCTCTGGGGCATTATGGTGCTTGGCGTGTTTATCACGTTCCGCCTGCTCGACATTCCCGATATGACCTGCGACGGCAGCTTTGCCCTCGGCGGCTGCGTCTGCGCTGTGCTCATCGTCAATAACAACGTCGACCCGCTGCTCGCCGTGCTGGCCGGTATGTGCGCCGGCGCCATCGCGGGTGCCGTCACGGGCATTTTGACCACCGTCTTTGAGATTCCCGCGATCCTCGCCGGAATCCTCACCCAGATCAGCCTGTGGTCCATCAACCTGCGCATCATGGGCAAGTCCAATACGCCCATTCTTGCCAAGGGCACCGTGTTTTCGGCCGTCAGCAATATGACCGGCCTGCCGCAGTCCACCGTTGCCATCATCTTGGGCATCCTGCTCGCCGTGGCTATCGTTGCCATCCTGTATTGGTTCTTTGGCACCGAGATTGGCTCGGCGCTGCGCGCCACCGGCAACAACGAGTACATGATCCGCGCCCTGGGCGTCAACACCAACTCCACCAAGATGATCGCCCTTGTGCTCTCCAACGCCCTCATCGGCCTTTCGGGCGCGCTCATCTGCCAGAGCCAAAAGTATGCCGACATTGGTATGGGCACCGGTGCCATCGTTATCGGTCTTGCCGCCATTGTTATCGGTGAGGTGCTCGGCCGTCTGCTGCCCGGCGGCCTCACGCAGTTTAGCGTCCGTCTTGCCTCCGCCGTCTTTGGCTCCGTGGTCTACTTCCTTATCCGCGCCATCGTGCTGCAAATGGGCATGGACGCCAACGACATGAAACTGCTCTCCGCCGTGATCGTCGCCGTGGCCCTGTGCGTGCCCGTGGTTTGGGAGCGCTATAAGCTCCGCAGCTCCTACACGAAGGGGGATGAGGCAGATGCTTAAGCTCTCGCACGTCAAGAAGACCTTTAACAAGGGCACCGTCACCGAGAAGCGCGCGCTCACCGGCGTCGACCTCACCCTGAATGACGGCGACTTTGTAACCGTGATCGGCGGCAACGGCGCCGGCAAGTCCACGCTGCTCAACATGATCGCCGGCGTGTACCCGCTCGATTCGGGCGTTATTGAGCTCGACGGCACCGACATCTCGCGCCTGAGCGAGTCGCAGCGCGCCAAGTACCTGGGCCGCGTGTTTCAGGACCCCATGCGCGGTACCGCTGCCGACATGCAGATCGCCGAGAACCTGGCCCTCGCCAAGCGTCGCGGCCAGCGTCGCGGCCTTTCGTGGGGCGTCACCAAGGCCGAGAAGGACGAGTACGTTGAGCTGCTCAAGCGCCTGGACCTTGGTCTGGACACGCGTCTCAACGCCAAGGTCGGCCTGCTCTCGGGTGGCCAGCGCCAGGCACTCACCCTGCTGATGGCCACGCTCACCAGGCCGCGCCTGCTGCTGCTCGACGAGCACACCGCGGCCCTCGACCCCAAGACGGCCTCTAAGGTGCTTAACCTGACCGAGGAGATCGTCGACGAGAACCACCTGACCACGCTCATGGTCACGCACAACATGAACGACGCCATCCGTCTGGGCAACCGTCTGATCATGATGCACGAAGGCCACGTGATCTACGACGTGGCGGGCGATGAGAAGAAGTCGCTCACCGTAGCCGACCTGCTGCAGAAGTTCGAGGAGGTCTCGGGAGGCGAGCTCGCCAACGACCGCATGCTGCTAAGCTAAAACCTGCCAAAAAGGGACAGGTTTATTTTGGCAGGTTTTATCTGCGCAAACGTCAAAACCGCCGCAAAGGGACAGACGCCCTTGCGGCGGTTTTCGCATATTATGTCGATAATCCGATATTCAACCAGACATTCTGGCTAAGGACTAAGGAAACTGCCATGAAAAGACTCCCCCGCCTTGCGTTAGCCGCCGCGTTGTTTGCCGGCGCGCTCGCAGGCATCCCAAGCCTCGCTTTCGCGGGGAACCTGCCCGCCGCTATTGACGGCTCCGTGGCCGTCATGCACACCAACGACATCCACGGCAGCTACAAGTACAGCTACAACGAAAGCAAGGGCACTGGCACTGTGGGCTTTGACGGACTGGCGGTTCTCTATAGCGCCCAGGGCAACGCCCCCGATCTTTTGCTCGATGCGGGCGACACCTTCCACGGACAGTCCTTCGCCACCATGAGTGAGGGCAAGAGCATCGCCGAGCTCATGGACACCTTCTATGCCGACGGCTACGACGCGACCACGCCAGGTAACCACGACTGGAGCTACGGCGCGGACAAACTCCGCACCATGACCAGCTACAGCACCACTGGCACGCCCTTCGCCATGCTCTGCGCGAACGCAAAGTCTACGAGCGGCGTATGGAGCTCGAGCATCACGAAGACGCTCGATCGCACCTGGGAGGATAGCGAAGATCACTCCACATTCGACTACAAAATCAAGGTCGGCGTCGTGGGCGCCATGGATGAGTCGCTGGAATCCTCGCTGCGCGCGGACCTGGTCGCGGGTACGTCGTTCTCGAGTGCCGCGAACGCCATCAATACCGAGGCAGAGCAGCTGCGCAGGGAGGGCTGCGATGTTGTTGTGTGTATCGCGCATACACTCAACGCCAAGACCTTTGCCACGCGGCTCCGTGGCGTCGATGCCCTTATCGCAGGCCACGAGCACATCAACCTTAACGAGAAGGTGACGGGAGCCGACGGCAAGACGATCCACGTTGTTGAGGCAGGCAGCGCCTTTGCCGAGGTGGGGCTGCTTTCCATTCCGTACAAGTACGACACGAATGGCACCGAGACGACCGACGATGACACGGTCACGGTCCCTGCAGACGGCAGCGACGAGAAGCTCTACACCGCCAAGAACGTCAACGACCTTTTGGCAGACCCCGACAAGGGCTCCGACTACCAAAGCCGCCTTGAAGACGTCCGCAACAAGATCAAGCCGCTCGACGAGGCCTTTGAAAACGAATCGAACAAGGTGCTCGGCACATCCACCACCAACTATTTCTACGGCGAGGACGCCGCAGGCACGCATGGTTGGGAAATGGTGCGCACCACCGATTTCCGCCCCAGCAAGGAGGACGACACCACCAAAGCCCAGACCATCGGCCACGTGATTTGCGGCTCCTATCTTGCCTTGACGGGCGCAGACCTCGCTATCGAAAACGCTGGCGGCATCCGCGGCGGCATCGCGGCGGGCAACGTGACCGCCGGCAACGTGACCGCCATCTCGCCCTACGGCAACACCGTGGAGACCTGGACCATGACCGGTGCGGACTTCCTCGCAGCGCTCGAGCACTCGCTGCAGATCAGCGACGAGTGCAATCACAGTTATGAGCTTCAGCAAGCCTACGTGGCAGCCGGTCATACCGAGCAGGAGGCGCAAGACAAGTACAAGTGGCGCGATGACTCTGGCAGCGCTCTCTCCTTTGGCGGCATCAACGTGACGATTGATTGGACGCAGCCCGAAGGCAAGCGCATTGTGAGTGCCACACTCACCAAGGACGGCAGCACGCTCGATCCCACCAAGACCTATACCGTCGCCACCAACAACTACATCATTACCAACACGACCGACTTCCCCACCTTCGCACACGCCACCAAGCGCACCGAGTGGGGCACGTGTGAGGCGGCGCTGAGGGCGCTGATTGGGCAAAACGGCTGGGAGAGCAAGATGGTTGGACTCGCCGGCACCATCAGCTTTGGCTCCGTTGCCGTGGACCCCACGCCCACACCGGCCCCGACGCCTAAGCCCTCGCCTAAGACGGACACGACGACCACGAAGGTCATCACCAAGAAGACGACCGGTAAGCTCGCCGCAACGGGAGACCGCACGCTGGCAGTAGTTGGCGCGTGCCTTATCAGCGGCATCATCGTCATCATGCTCGGCATTATCTGGAAGCGTCGACGCTAAGCTACACCGCCGGGCCTTGCAGCCCCGCCGCGTAAACCTTATATCGAGCACAGAAGCCCGTCCGAATTTGATCGGACGGGCTTCTTGGTGGGTATCATGGTTGGACGATCATTAGGAGGTTTCCCTACATGGAATTGTTTGAGCCGATTCTTCATTTCTTTGAGCAACGGTGGGTCCACAACATCATCTGGGCCGTCATCTTGGTAATAGGCACCGCCATCGCCACCAAGGTCGTATCCAAGACCCTGCGCCACCTGCTCAACCGCGACGACAACCCGCTTCCGGCATCGAGCATCTTCATCAACATCGCGCGCGCCATCATCTGGATGATTGGCGGCAGCTTTATCCTCGACAACTGCTTTGGCATTAACGCAAACGCCCTCGTCGCCGCTCTTGGCGTCGGCGGCATCGCCATCTCGCTCGGCTTTCAGGACACGCTGTCAAACCTTATCGGCGGCATGCAAGTGACCTTTATGGGCATCATCAAACCCGGCGACAATATCGAGGTCGGCGGCGTATCCGGCGTGGTCCAGGACATCACCTGGCGCCACACGACCATCGAAGATGCCTGCGGGCAGACCATCATCGTCCCCAACTCCAACATCTCCAAGAACACGCTCGTGCATTTGATGCCCTTTGGGCGCGTGGCTGTGCCCGTTGCCGTAAAGGACACGTCCAAGTGGGCCTCGCTCGACGCACTGGCAGACGAGCTGACCAGCGCCACCAAGGCCGCCGTGCTTCCCATCTCGGACTTTGACAAGGAGCCCTACGTACTCTTTAGCGAAATCGGCGACTTTGGCATCAAAGGAAAGATCATCTTTATCGTCAGCGACGACAGCACTACATTCACGGCAGCCGACGCCTGCATCCGCGCCATCGCCCCCATCATCGCCTAAACCACCGCAAAGGGGTCAGGCATCTTTGTAGTGGTTTTCATTCGTGGTACCATGGTTCATATAGTTGTTTAAACGACTAAGGGAGCAACATTATGGAAGAGGCCTATCGTCAAGCACGCAAGCGCGGCGAGCAAGGACGTCGACGCGCCATTAGCCAAAGCGAGCATCCATACCTTACGGACCTCGATAGCTTGGTTGCTCAGCTCCCCTTAGGTCAGCGAGAGAATGTCGGCCTGCGGGATATTCCGCTCGAAATGGTCGTCGGCACGGTCACCAAGGGCCGTCAGTCCGCCTTTTCGTGTAACTTTATGCCCCTGCTTCCGTTTAGCACCGAGTTCGCCCGCAAGTGGTCCAACCTCTACGACATCCAGGTGACCGAGGGCTATCGCGACCCCGTCATCGTCACCGAGTTCATGCATCGGTTCTATGTCCAGGAAGGCAACAAACGCGTCAGTGTCCTCAAATTCCTAGACGCCCCGACGGTTTCGGCCAAGGTCACCCGTCTCTACCCCGGCAAATGGGATTCCGTCGAAAGCCGCCTGTACGGCGAGTTCTGCGCGTTTTGGCGCGTCTGCCCCCTATACGAGATCGAGTTCTCGCGTGAGGGAAGCTACGAGACGCTCGCCAAGATGCTCGGTCAGAACCTTATCGAAAAATGGCCGCAGAAAAAGGTCGACTACCTGCGCCACACCTTCTTGCTCTTTAAGCGTGCCTACCTTCGCGCGGGCGGCGACCACCTGGACATTACGCCCGCCGACGCCATGCTCGTCTACCTCAATGTGTACAACCAGGACCGCCTGCTGGATACGCCGACGGATATCGTCGTAAACCGCCTGTGCAAGATTTGGCGCGAGCTGGTCATTGCCGGCAAAAATGACGAGGACAAGGTCGATCTAGTCGAAGCACCGAGCGTCGACGAGGAGGAGACGCCCGCCAAGTCCACCTCTGGCGTGCTCAACTTCTTTATGGGCAAGACCGTCTACTCGGCGGCCAACCCCCTGCGCATCGCCTTTATCCATGAGTTCCCCTGTGCGACGTCGAGCTGGGACAGCCTGCACGACCAAGGGCGTCAGTATCTCGATGAGCACTTTGGCGGTATCGTGCGCACCGAGGCGTTCGAGGACTGTCACGATCCGGATGTGTTCTACGCCGCCGTGGAAACGGCTGTCAAACATGGAGCAAACGTCATCTTCTCGACCTCGCATCGCCTGATGGAATACACGCTCAGGGCTGCCGTTGAGTATCCCCGGGTTCGGTTCCTCAACTGCTCTATCGGCCTTCCCCATCAAAGCGTCCGTTCGTACTTTGGCAAGATGTACGAGGCCAAGTTTCTGCTGGGCGCCCTTGCGGCCAGCATGGCGGACAACCACCGCATCGGTTACCACGCGTCGGTCTTCGCCTCGGGCGCACTCAGCGAGATCAACGCCTTTGCGATTGGCGCCTCGCTGCTCGACCCGCGCGCGCAGGTCATCCTCACCTGGGGCGATGTTCCCGCCGGTGGTCTTGCCGAAGCCATGTGCCGCGAAGGCGTAAGCGTCATGACCGGCGCTGACATGTCAAAGTCGCTCGAAGACCCAACGGCCTACGGGCTTCACCGCTTGGTCGACGGCAAAGTCACCGGCATCGCCATGCCGGTATGGAACTGGGGCCGATACTACGAGCTTATCGTGCGCAGCCTTCTGCACGGCACGTGGGACGAGACCAGCGACGACAATCAGGTGCGCGCCGTCAACTACTGGTACGGCATGAGCTCAGGCGTTATCGACATTCGCTACGCGCCGGGCCTGCCTTATCAGACGCGCAAGCTTGTTCAGCTCCTCCGCAATGGCATTGTTGAGGGATCCATCAACCCCTTTGGCGGCGAGCTCCACAGTCAGAACGGCGTGGTGCAGATCGAAGGCTTCCCTCCGCTGCCGAGCACGCAGATTGTCGAGATGAATTGGCTGGCGGACAACGTGATAGGCACCATTCCGCAGCTCGATGATGAGCCGAAAGTCCCTGCCCTATGAAAATCCTTGCCATAGCCGATACCGAAGAACGATGCCTTTGGGAGTGCTTTCGCAAGGAACGCTTTGAGGGAGTCGACCTGATTTTGTCCGCCGGCGATCTGGACCCGGACTATCTTGAGTTTTTGGTTACGGTCATCAACAAACCGCTCATCTACGTGCGCGGCAATCACGATGACCGCTACGCACGTCATGCACCGGGCGGATGTATCTGCGTGGAAGACAGCGTGTACACGTACCGAGGGATTCGCATTGCGGGCCTTGGCGGGTCCATGCGTTATCGCGACGGCGCCAACATGTACACCGAACGCGAGATGTCCAAGCGCATGCGTAAGCTGTCGCGTAAGGTTAGGATGGTCGGCGGGTGCGACATTCTGCTTACCCATGCACCCGCCGCCGGTATGGGCGATCTGGACGATCTGCCGCATCGAGGATTCGAGTGCTTTAACACAGCACTCGAATCCTGGAATCCCGACTACATGGTGCACGGGCATGTGCACCAAAGCTACGGTTGCGATTTTCAGCGCGAGCGGCAGCATGTGTGTGGAACGACGATCATCAACGCCTGCGGCTATACGCAGTTTGAGCTCGACCAGACGCGCTACCCCATCCGTGGCTGGCAGGCAGCCTGGCTCAATTCGCAAACCATGCGCCGCGAGCTCAAACGCCACGATGCCATCGAGTCCTCAACAGCCAGAACACCCTGGTAACCACCACAAAGAGGACACTGTCCCCTTTGTGGTGCTTTTGACGCGGTAACAAGAAACCCGGTCCTGCACGAGGCAGAACCGGGTTTCTTTAGCAAT
>CABRGB010000043.1 GCA_902470345.1 uncultured Collinsella sp. | reverse complement strand
GCATCTGATGGTGTCGACGTCAATGGTATACGGGTGCACCATCGACGTCTTCAATTCAGAAGATATCAGTGCGGAATGTTTTCAAAACCAAGCCCGGTCCCGGCCTACGGTGACGTTGCTGGCGGTTCTTGGGCATCGCTTGCTGGCGGGGTTCCTTGTCTGAGTTGGACTTAGTTGGCGGGACCTTTCGTCCCGGTCGCTGTCCCGCGCCTTTGGCGCGGGAGGCGCGCCTCTTTGGGGACGCGGGGATAGCTCAGCCGTGGGGACATCGCGCACCGTTTGCCCCACTTTGGGCTGCGTCGGACTCGTTGTTGTTCGAATCTCCTATCCCCCTTTCGCTAGCTCGCGCTTCGCGCAAACTCCGCGCTACTGAGGACCTGTTAGGATTCCGTTGTTGAATTCGACGTCTCTTCCCTGGCAAGCATCGCCCTCAGCTCCTCGAAGCTCTCCTCGCTCAGGCAATGCTCCATGTGGCAGCCCTCTTGCGAGGCAACCTCGGGCGCAACGCCGGCATCCTCTAGCAGCCCCACAAAAAAGCAATGGCGCTCCCACATTTGACGGGCAACCTCAAGACCGCGTTCCGTCAGATGCACATCGCGTTTGCCCATCTCCACGTAGCCGTTGCTCTCCAGGGTCGCCATGGCCTTGGAGACGCTTGCCTTGGTCACACCCAAGTATTCGGCGACGTCGATTGAGCGTACCGTGCCTTGGTGCTGCGACAGCACGTAGATCGATTCGAGATAGTCTTCTCCGGATTCACGCAGGGCCATGGGCCGCCTTTCGCGATGGCTTCTAGTTAGCCTTTAGATACTTTTGCTTGATTTACTTTACCGCAAAAGTTGCCCATGTCTTACTACTTTGCCTAAAAGTTAGCCGTGTTTCACAAAACGTGCGGGACGAAAACAAAATGGGGACGCTCCTCAAGGAGTGTCCCCAGGTGCCGGGTACCGGCCCGCAGCTAGATCAGGCCAAAGTGCTTCGCGGCGTTGTAGATGCCGTCATCGTCTACGGCGGTCGTAACGTAGGTCGCTGCGGCCTTTACGGTCTCCTGCGCGTTGCCCATGGCCACGCTTGTGCCCACGGCCGAGAACATCGACAGGTCGTTCTCGCCGTCGCCAAAGGCGATCGCCTCGCTCGCATCGATGCCTAGGCGCTCCAGCGTCGCCGCCACGCCCAGGTTCTTACCGCCGTTGGCCGGAATAATATCGCAGAACAGATCACACCAGCGCGTAGTGAGCGAATGCGACACCGCATCGGTCACGATATGCTCGTCGGCCGGATCCACAAAGGCGCAGAACTGGTAAACCGGCGCATCGAAGGCATGGTCAAACGGCTCCTCGTGGTAGACGATTCCCGCGTTGCTACCGGCCGTCACCACGCGCTCGGACAGGCGGTTCACAAACGAGTTCTCGCCCTGCATGCACAGCGAGTCGTAGCGCCCCTGCGCCACCTGGTCCACAATCACCGCAACGTCGTCCGGATCAATCGGACAGCTACGGTAAACGCCCTCGGCATCAAAGCAGTGCTGGCCCGAGAGCGTAATGTACGCATCCCAGCCCAAGTTGAACAGCCAATCGGGCATCTGGTAGGTCGGACGGCCCGTGGCGATCACGCACGCAATCCCCTGCTCGTGAAAGCTGTCGAGCACCTGCTGCGCCGACGCCGGAATCCGGTGGGTCTTAAAGCTCAGCAGCGTGCCGTCGATATCGAAAAACGCGGCTTTGATCATCCTCGTCTACTCCTCGCCCTCGAGCTTTTCGCTCGCCTCGAGCCACGCCATCTCCAGCTCGTCCATGGCGGCGTGGGCCTCGTCGATCTTTGCCTGCTGCTCGCCCAGCGCCGTGTAGTTGGTGGGATCGACCTGGGCCATGGCGGCCTCGGCCTCCTCCACGCGAGCGCGCTGCGTCTCCATCTTGCGCTCGAGCGAGCTCACCTCGCGGCGGAGCTTCTGGCGTTCGGCGTTGGAAAGACCGTTGGGCTGCCCGCTCGTCTTAGGCTTTTCGGCCGCAACCGCTGCGGCACCGGTGTCGAACGTGCCGGTCTTGGCACTCGGCGCGCCCACGGGCTCGCCCTCGGCGGTGGCGTTGCACAGGCGCAGGTACTGATCGACGCCGCCGGGCATATGCGTCAGGTGGCCGTCAAGCAGTGCCCACTGTTGGTCGGTCACGCGCTCCATGAGGAAACGGTCGTGCGTCACCAGAATCAACGTGCCGGGCCAGCCATCGAGCAGGTCCTCGACAATCGCGAGCATATCGGTATCCAGGTCGTTGCCCGGCTCGTCCAGGATAAGCACGTTGGGCTCGTCCAGGATTGTCAGCAGCAGCGACAGGCGACGGCGCTGGCCGCCCGAAAGGTCGCCGATGCGGCTCCAGAGCTGCTGCGTCGTAAAGCCCAGGCGCTCGCAAAGCTTCTCGGGAGCGGTCTCCTTGCCGTCGATGACGTAATACTTCTTATAGTTGCTCAGCACCTCGCGGATCGTGTCGCCCATGTAGGGCTCGAGCTCCTCGAGCTGCTGCGACAGCACGCCAAAGCGCACTGTCTGGCCAATCTTCACGCGGCCGCGCGTGGGCGCAATCTTGCCCTGAATCACATCGAGCAAGGTCGACTTGCCGGCGCCGTTCTCGCCCAAAAGACCATAGCGGTCGCCCGCGCCGATAAGCCAGGTCACGTCGGAGAGCACCTGCTTGGGCGCGCCGTCGGTATCCGCATAGCCGGCATCAACGTCGATCACGTCGATGACCTGCTTGCCTAGGCGGCTCACGGCGAGGCGCTTGAGCTCCAGCTCGTCGCGCACGGGCGGCACGTCGGCGATCAGCTCGCGAGCAGCCTCAACGCGAAACTTGGGCTTGGTGGAACGAGCCTGGGCGCCGCGGCTCAGCCACGCGAGCTCCTTGCGCGCCATGTTGCGGCGGCGCTCCTCGGTGACGGCGGCCATGCGGTCGCGCTCTACGCGCTGAAGGATATATGCCGAGTAGCCGCCCTCGAAGGGGTCGACCTGGCCGTCGTGGACCTCCCACATGCTGGTGCAGACCTCGTCCAAGAACCAGCGATCGTGCGTGACCACGAGCATGGCGCCCTGACCGCGCTGCCAGCGGGCCTTTAAGTGACGCGCGAGCCAGTTGATGGTGCGCATGTCCAGGTGGTTGGTGGGCTCGTCGAGCATGAGCACGTCGTAGTCGCCGATCAGCAGGCGCGCGAGGTCCACGCGGCGGCGCTGACCGCCCGAAAGCTCGCCCACCGTGCCCTCCCAGGGCACGTCGCTGATGAGGCCGGCGAGGATCTGGCGCGTGCGGGGGCTCGACGCCCACTCGTACTCGGGCGTGTCGCCCACGACGGCATGATGCACGGTATCGGTGTCGACAAGTTGGTCCTTTTGGCCGAGCAGACCGATCGTGGTGCCGCGGCGATGCGTCACGCGGCCATCGTCGGGCTCCAGCGTGCCCGCGAGTACGCTCAGCAGCGTCGACTTGCCGTCGCCGTTTTTGCCGACGATGCCAATACGGTCGCCCTCGCCCACGCCGAGCGTCACGCTATCGAAAATATGCTTAGTGGGAAACTCTAGGCTGACGGAATCGCATCCCAAAAGAATCGCCATATGCCCTGCTCCTTCGTAGAAATTCAACGTTGTCCATGATAGCAGCGAAAAGGCGGGCCGTACGCGACACAAAAAGGCGGGCCATCTCGCAAAAGAGATGACCCGCCTCTCCAATCAGTCCCGCGGCAACCATAGCCGCCACGGGCCTCAAGCATGTCCCGGACTAGGAGAACATGCCGGTGAGGTAATCATTCAGCCGCTTATCCTTGGGCCGTTGGAAAATCTCGTCGGTCTCGTCGTACTCGACCATATCGCCCATGTAGAAGAACGCCGTGCGATTGGACACACGCGACGCCTGTTCCATGTTGTGCGTCACGATGACGATGGCGCGCTCGGCCACAATCGACGACATAAGGTCCTCAATCGCCAGCGTCGAGATGGGGTCGAGCGCCGAGCAGGGCTCGTCAAACAGGATCACGTCGGGGTTGAGCGCCAGCGTGCGCGCGATGCACAGACGCTGCTGCTGGCCGCCCGAAAGCGCGTAGGCACTCTTGTCGAGCTTGTCCTTGACCTCGTCCCACAGCGCCGCGCCGCGCAGACTCTCCTCGACCATGCGGTCGAGCTCGTCACGGTCGGTGATGCCGTGGCGCTTAGGCGCAAACGTGATGTTGTCGCGAATGGACTTGCGGAACGGGTTGGGCTGTTGGAACACCATGCCAATGGAGCGACGCAGCTCGTAGGTGTTCTCGGTCTTGGTATTCACGTTGCGCCCGCGGTAATTGATCTCGCCCTCCACGCGGCAGCCGCGAATCTCGCGATTCATCAGGTTGAGGCCACGCAAGAAGGTCGACTTGCCGCAGCCCGAAGGCCCGATGAGCGCCGTGATCTCGCCCTTGTGAAAGTCGAGCGACGTATCGTGCAGCGCATGGTGGTCGCCATAGTACACGTTGACGTCCTTGGTGGAGAGCACGACCTCGTCGCTCACGGCCCTGCCGCTCACGCGCACGCGCTTCTCGCTCTCCCCCACGCTCGACAAAAAGTCCTGGGTCTCGGACGTGGCCGCTTCGGTTGCGGGCGTTGCTTTCATCTCGCTCATTCGGCCGTCATCTTCCTTGCCAGTTGCTTGCCCACGATACGGGCGACCACGTTAAACAGCAGCACGCAAATCATCAACAGCGCCGCGGTGCCCCAGACGATCTGCTGGGCCTCGGGGCTGCCCTCGCCATAGATCTTGTAAATGTGCACGGCGAGCGACTCACCGGGGCGGAACACGTTCCAGGCGCAGGTGGGGCTCGACAGGTTGAAGCTCAAGAAGTTCAGGCGAACCGGCGAGCTCATACCCGAGGTAAAGAGCAATGCTGCGGCCTCGCCAAAGACACGGCCGGCCGAAAGCACGATGCCGGTCACGATGGCGGGCATGGCCTCGGGGATCAGGATGTGCAGCGTGGCTTCCCAGCGAGTAAGGCCCATGGCCAGGCACGCATCGCGCTGGGCCTGCGGCACGTCCTCGAGCGCCTGCTGGATCACGCGCACCAGGATGGGGATGTTGAACATGGTGAGCGCGACGGCGCCGGAGATGATGGAGTACTTCCAGCCCAGCTGCACCGAGAACACCAGGAAACCGAACATGCCGACAACGATGGAAGGCAGCGAGGACAGCGTCTCGATGGCGGTGGAAGCGATGTCGCGGATGGGACCGTCCGGCGCGTACTCAACCAAAAAGACCGCGCCGCCCAGGCTGATGGGCACCGAGATGATCAGGGTGATCAGCAGCAGGTAGAACGAGTCGAACAGCTGGTAGAGCACGCCGCCCTGGGTTCCGTTGGCGCGCGCGGGCTGCGTGAGGAAGCCCGGTTGGAACAGCGTCGAGATGCCCTCGAACAGGATGTAGGCCACCATGGAAACAACGATGAGCATGACAATGGCGACGATTGCCGTCAGCACGCCCGTGGCGATGCGGTCCTGCTTTTGGACGCGCCCGAGTCTCGCCTCGTCGATATGGATGCGCGTGCTAGCCACGAGCCTTCGCCCCCTTGCGGCCAATGAGATGGATGATCAAGATGAAGATGAGGCTCATGCCCATCAGCAGCAGACCGAGCGCCCACAGAACATCGTCCTGGGCCGAGCCCTCGGCATAGACCGCCATGGACGTGGTGAGCGTGGTGGTGATGGTCGAGGCCGGCGACAGCAGCGACGTCGGCATGGCCTCGATACCGCCGATGACCATGCGCACGGCGAGCGTCTCGCCAAAGGCACGTGTCATGCCCAGGATGACCGCGGTCATGAGCGACGGCATGGCGGACTTGAGCACCACGTGCCAGATGGTCTGCCAGCGGGTATAGCCCAGCGCGAGCGAGCCCTGACGGTAGCTGTCGGGCACGGCGCGCAGGCCATCGACCGAAAGCGTGGTCATCGTCGGCAAGATCATGACGGCCAGCACGATGGCGCCCGGCAGAATACCCAGGCCCGTGCTCACGTGGAAAACGCTCTTCATAAGGCCGACAACCACGTGAAAGCCGATCAAGCCAAAGACGACCGAGGGAATGCCGGTCAAAAGCTCAATAAGCGGCTGAAAGACCTTGGAGCCAAACTTAGGCTGAATCTCGACCGCAAAGATGGCAGAGCCGATGGCGATGGGCAGCGCGATGAGCGTGGAGAGCACCATGACCGCAAACGAGGTGACGATCAGGGGCAGGGCGCCGGTATAGGGCAGGCCGTTTTCGGCTGTGTTGGCCAGGTCCCACTTGGTGCCGGTGAAAAACTCGACGACCGAGACGCCGTCCTTGACAAAAGCCGAGAGGCCCTTTTGGGCGACCATAAAGATGAGCGCGGCAACGACAAGCGTCACGAGCGCTACGCACGCGCCCGTGACGCCCAGGCCCACGTTCTCAAGGTCGCGCTTTGGCAGCTGTTTTGCCATTGCAAACCTTTCCGGGGCGATTACTTATTTAGCAGAAACCTTGCCGCTGGCGTCCTTGACGACCTTCATGGCAGAGACGGGGATAAAGCCCTGCTCCTCGACGAGCTTGCCCTGGACGTCGTCGGAAAGCATGAACTCCAGGAAAGCCTTGGTGGCGTCGTCGGCGTCCTTTGCGCAGTACATGTGCTCGGTAGCCCAGATCTTAAAGGAGTCGTCGGTGACGTTTGCACTCTTGGGCTCCACGCCCTCGACCTTGACGGCGTTGAACTTGGAGTCGTCGAAGTGCGAGAAGTCGAGGTAGGAGATGGCGTTGTCGGTGCTGGCCATCTGAGTCTGGACGTCGCCGGACTTGTCGAGCTCGGCGTCGCCCTTAAAGTCGACGGCCTCGTCACCAAAGACGGCGGCCTCGAAGGTGGCACGGGTGCCGGAGCCGGCCTTGCGGTTGAGAACGACGATCTTGGCGTCGTCGCCGCCGACCTCCTTCCAGTTGGTGATCTGGCCGGAGAAGATGCCCTTGAGCTGCTCGAGGGACAGGTCGTCGACCTTGACATTCTTGGAGACGACGGGGCCCATGCCCACGACGGCGACCTCGTGGTCGACGAGGTTCTTGACCTGGTCGGCCTCGAGTTTGGTCTCGGCGAAGACGTCGGAGTTACCGATGGTGACGGTGCCGGCGGCGACAGCGGTCAGGCCCTTACCCGAACCGTTACCCGAGCCGGAGACGGAGACGTCCGGGTTGGCATCCATGAACTTCTCGGCAGCAGCCTCGACGAGAGCCTGGAACGAGGAGGCACCGTCGTAGGTCACCTCGCCGGAGACGGACTCGGCAGCAGCGGCGCTACCCTTGTCGGCAGCGTCGGAAGCGCCTGCGCCACCGCAACCAACGAGACCGAGGCCGACGATGCTGGCAAGACCACCAGCGAGGCCGAGGAACTGACGACGAGAATAAGCCTGATCGAGCATGATCTTCCTTTCATACATGCGAATCGCGGGCACCCTGCCCGCTTTGCTGTTTGGAAAGATACGACCCCGACCGGGCGGCATCCGCGCCAACTGCGGTTTCTTACGGGCATTTGATAAACCCTTACCGCAAGCTCTGCCCAACCTTTACAAACGGATAACAATCCCCATCCAAGCATGGCGTGCCTTTTACACCAATAAAAACAAAGTTGCGGTGAAATAGTTCCTGTTTGGCCATCAAATGGCCCATTCTAGGAACTATTCCACCGCAACTTAGATTGGGAAACCGCGTAATCTTAAAGTTCGAGCTCGTTGAGGCGCAGGATCGCCACGATATAGATCTTGAGCGCTTGCTTGAGCTGCTCTTCGTTGGCGCACTCGTTGGGGCCGTGCATCTGGCCACCCCATGCGGGCAGCTCAAGGCCGGTCTCCTCGGGGCCAAACGAGACGGCGCGGGCAAAGTTGCGCGCGTACGTGCCGCCGCCCATGGCAAAGGGCTCGGCATGCTTGCCCGTAAACTCGTTATAGGTGTCAATCAGCGCCTTCACGGCCGGGTCATCAGCCGAAACTGAGAACGGCACCTTGGCGCGACCCACGCAATACGTCACACCAAAGCGGCCCACGAGCGGCTCGAGCTGCTCGCAGATGGTATCGGCACTGGTGCTATCGGGGAAACGCACGTCGATGACCTGCTCGATGTGGCCATCTACCACACGGATGACGCCGGGGTTGCAGGTGAGCGGGCCAAACGCGGGGCTCGTCGCGTCGATACCCAGGCCGCGGCCATAGGCGTCCGCATGCACAAAGGCCAAGAACTTGACGAACTCGTGCTCGGCAGGCGTCAGCAGGCGCTCGTCGCGCGCACCAAACGTGTCCTCGGCCTCGCGCAGATATGACACGATCAGGCCGACGGCATTGATCGTTCCATCGGGCATCGAGGCATGACCGCCAATGCCGTGGGCGAAAATCTGCGCATGCCCGTTATCGAGTGTCGTGATCTCCAGGCGGTCGGCGTTCTCAACGGGCGCCGGCAGTTCATCGGCGGCAATCGCAAGCTCGCAGATAGACTGCGACGGAATGGCGTTGCTCGCCTCGGCGCCGCTCCACGACACAATGCGCCCGCCATCGATCCTAGAGCTCACAAACGTCGCCCCAAACTGGCCCTTCTCGGCATTGCAGACCGGGAACTCGGCATCGGGCGTAAACAGAAAGTCGGGGTTCGCGTGGTTCTCCAGATAATGGTGAACATCGGACATGCCCACTTCCTCATCGCAGCCCAGCAGCGCGCGGAAGGTATAGCGCGGGGTGATGCCGTGCTTGAGCAGATAGGCGCCGGCGTAGAGCGACAGCACAGCCGGGCCCTTGTCGTCGATCACGCCGCGACCGAGCAGCCAGCCCTCGCGGCGCTCCATCGCAAACGGATCGGTATTCCAACCGGGACCGGCGGGCACCACGTCCACATGGCAGATGGTCGCGAGTTGCTTGTCGCCGCGGCCAGGGATATCGGCAATGCCCACATAGCCCTCGTCGTCGCTCGTCTGGTAGCCGAGCTTTTGCGCGATGCCGAGTGCGCAATCGAGCGCGTCACGGACCGGGCGGCCAAACGGCGCTCCGGGCTCCGCATCGGCAGAAACTGCCACGGACGGATAGCTCACCAGCTGCTCGATATCGGCGACGACATCTTCCCAGACCTCGTCGACATACTCGGCGACGCTCTGCTCCACCTGATTCATGGACGACCTCCTTACCAATGAGCGACGGGTACGCCCGCCCCTCACATCACATACTTATATAGCGAAAAGTTTAGCAAGCTCGGCCACCGAGTGCACCACCGCATCGGCACCCGCGGCCTCGTGCTCCCCCGGCGCCGCCGCGCCCGAATAGATGCCGATACACGGCACACCCATCGCGTGCGCGCCCTCCACATCGTTAAAGCGGTCGCCGATCATCACGGCCTCGTCGGCCGTCGCACCGAGCGCCGCCAGCGCATCGCGGACCGAATCTGCCTTGGTCTCGCGCCCCTGCGGCGGATTCATGCCAACCACGGCTTCGAACTGGCAAAGCCACAGCTCATGCACCATATCGATGCACTTCGCCTCCATGCGCGACGTCGCCACAGCCATACGCTTGCCCTGGGCGGTCAACCCATCCAGCAGCTCGGGAATCCCATCGAACACGGGGTACTCCTCCGGCCCCAGCTCATCAAAAAAGGCACGGTACTCGTCGGCCACCACAAGCGACTCCTCGCGGGAAAAGCCGTAAAAGTCGTGGAAGCTCTTCCACAGGGGCGGCCCGATCATGCGGCGCAGGTCACCCATCTGCGCCTCAGAAAACCCGCGCGCAGCCAGCGTCTTGCGCGTCGAGGTCATCACCGCCCGGCCCGTATCGGCTACCGTGCCATCAAAATCAAACAGCACAATCGGCCGCTCGCATAGCTGTAATGCCGCCATCGATATCCCTCTTCCCCAATTGGCGATTTCCACACCGACACTTCAAACTGTTGACTATTCAACAATTAAAGCTGGAAATGTGGAATGACTCTACTATACTTGTCGCACTTTGCTCTCAGAAGGCGGCGCACAAACGCCCCAACGAAAGGTGCAATTATGTCTTTTGCCATCATAACCGACTCCACGTCGGACATCTCCCCCGCCCGCGCTCAAGAGCTTGGCATTTACGTCATTCCGCTGCATGTGATTATCGAAGGCGAGGACCTGCTCGACCAGGTGCAGATCACCGCCGAAGAGTACGTCGCCCGCATGGCCGACTCCGAGCAGCTGCCGCACACCTCGCAGCCGAGCGCCGGCGAATTCAAGGCACTCTTTGACCGCGTGCTCGCCGACGGCCACGATAGCGCCATCTTTATCTCGCTATGCAGCGAGTGGTCTGCCTGCTACGCCAACGTGTGCCAGGTGGCCGACACCCACGAGCTCGACGTGCGCTGCATCGACTCGCGCACCGGCTCGGGCGCCGAGGGCCTGCTGGTGGAGTACGCGCTCGCCATGCGTGAGGACGGCCGCAGCCTGGACGAGACCGAGGCGCAGATCCGCGAGACGCTGCCCGATGCCCATCTGCTGCTGATTCCGCGCACGCTCGAGAACCTGGTCAAGAACGGCCGCGCGCCCAAGCTCGCCGGCCAGCTGACGCAGATGCTCAACATTCGCCTGGCCGTTTCGCCGGAGTGGAAATCGGGCGAGATCAAGGCCATCAAAAAGGGCCGCGGTGCCAAGCGCATCGTCGCCAACACCATGGCCGATTGCCTCGCATTTTTGGCAGAACACCCGGGTTCAAGCGTACGCGTGCTCACAACCGGTGCCGCTGAGGAACAAGAGCTCGTCAACCAGGCGCTCGCGGGCCAGGACTACGTAGACGCCGGCACCGGCCCCATCGGCTGCACCATCGCGACCCACGTAGGCGTCGACGCCATCGCCATCAGCTACTGCCCCCGCTACCAGACAACTCGCTAGGGACACCCACATCAGTTGCGGTGAAATAGGGACTGTTTTTGGCGTATCAGCCGCAAATCAATCCCTATTCCACCGCAACTTAGAAATCGGCGATCAGCCCAGCGGACCCTGAAAAAGCTCCTGATGAGTGCCCATTCGCACCAGTCTGATCACTGGGTTAGTCTTATGGGGCAGATATAGAACGACCACATCGACCAAGCCATCGGATAGGTGGAAATCGATGTGGCCGTTGTAGTTGCCGCCCGGGTTGGAGAGCTCGTGGGCACCGTACTCCGCCGGAAGCGAACCATGTGCCGCAAGCTCGGCAACTGCCGCCTTAAACTCGGTTTTTAGCTGCGGATGACTCTGCATCGTTCGCTTGTAGTCGGCCTTAAACTGAGCCTCGACCTTAATCTCAAACATCGCTTAGCCCTCATCGAGGAATGACATAAGCTCATCGGCGTTGTTGAATGACGGGCTATCGTCCGGCAGGATTCCCAACTCATGAGCTTCGGCGATTACCATGGCACGCCTCGTCGCCTCGTTGGGCACTTCCGCCCTTCCTACAATCTCAAAAGGAATCTTTCGCTGATTTACCAGCTGCCGAACGGCAAGATTGAGATAGGAATTGAGGCTGAGGCCGACCGAATCCAAGAACTCAGTCGCCTGCTCCTTGAGCCCCTCTTCGATGCGAACCGTCGTAGGCTTAACCGTTGCAGTAGACATACGCAACCTCCTCGCTCTCGTCTTTTGCATCAGTATACCCAGTTTAGATGGCAGGCTGATGTTAAATGACATTAATCTGCCGTTCTCATTACTACAACAACAGGCACGCTCGCCCTACATCAACCCGCTCAGGGCAATGTCGACGGCTTCGTTGAGGTCGTCGGTGATGTGTACGAGCTCGGGATCGAGCGAGCTGATCATACCGGCATCCATCACCGGGCCGTTAAGCCAGTCGAATAAGCCCTGCCAGTACTCGCTGCCTACCAGCACGAGCGGCATGCGCTTGACCTTGTGCGTTTGCACTAGCGTGAGCACCTCGAACATCTCGTCGAGCGTGCCAAAACCTCCGGGAAACACGATGGCGCCCGAACTGTATTTGACGAACATGGTCTTGCGCACAAAGAAGTAGCGGAAGTCCATACCGAGGTTCACGTATTTGTTGAGCCCGTGCTCGTGCGGCAATTCGATGCCCAGGCCAACTGACTTGCCGTTGACGCTCGCCGCTCCCCTGTTGGCCGCTTCCATGATACCGGGGCCGCCACCAGTGATGACCGCCACGCCGCGCTGGGCAATCTTACGCCCGACGGTGCGCGCCGCCTTGTAGAGCGGATCGGTCTTGGGCGTGCGGGCGCTGCCGAAGATGGTCACCGCAGGTCCGAGCTCGGCAAGCGCGCCAAAGCCGTCGACAAACTCGGCCTGGATGCGCAGCACGCGCCACGGATCAGCATGCAGCCAGTCGGTCGACTCCTCGGGCGCCAGCAGGTTGGCGTAGGTGTTGTCCTTGGGAATCATAGGGCCGCGCATGACCACGGGACCGCGGCGGTACGTCTCGTCGTATGCCGGCTCGCCCTCGACGCTCTCATTCTTAATCATGGGATACTCCTATCGAAAATAGAAACGGGCGGGGTCGACGCCATGCGCCAAACACCCGCCCGAACATCAACTATTCGGTATGGTACCCACGATGCATCAAGCGCTTGCAAGCTATCGGTCAGCGGTCGGGCAACCGATGCCGGCGCATGCGATGCCCGGCGCCGGTTGCGCGCGGTCGATTGGCACACGATCTCGACACCGCGCGAACGCCCCCACAAGCGCCCGCGCCGCTCTTAGTAATCCACCGCCGCAGGGCTGTTCATCCAGTCGCTCACAAACGCGCCGTAGCGACCCTCGATAATGGCCTGGCGGGCACGCTGCATAAGGTTGAGCAGGTAGTAGATGTTGTGCATCGACAGCAGAATACCGCCGAGCATCTCCTTCTGCGTGACCATGTGACGGATGAGCGCACGGCTGTAGCCGCCCGTGCACACCGGGCAGGTGCAGGTGGGGTCGATAGGGCCGTCGTCGTGCGCAAAGCGCGCGTTACGGAAGTTAAGGCGACCCTCGCTGGAGAACGCCGTACCCATGCGGCCGGTGCGCGTCGGCAGCACGCAGTCGAACATGTCGATACCCACGCCCACGCCGCGCACGAGCGTGGTAGGGTTGCCGACGCCCATGAGGTAGCGCGGCTTGTGCTTAGGCATGTACTCGGAAACCAGCGGCGCCAGCGTCTCGAACATGGTCTCGTGGTCCTCGCCCACCGAGTAGCCGCCGATGCCGTAGCCGGGGAAGTCGCCGCACTCCTCCAGGTGGCGCAGCGATCGCAGGCGCAGGTCCAGATGCATGCCGCCCTGGACGATGCCAAAGAGTGCCTGGTCATCACGGGTGTGGGCCTTATAGCAGCGCTCGGCCCACATACTCGACAGCTCCACCGCGCGCTCAACGTAGGCGCGCGTGGCGGGATAGCCCGGGCACTGGTCCAGCTGCATGCAGATATCGGAGCCGAGCTTCATGGCGATTTCCATGTTGTCCTCGGGTGTCCAGAACACGTGGCGACCGTCGTAGTCGTTGACGATAAAGCGCACGCCCTCGTCGGTGAGCTTGACGGCGTCGTTGTGGCTGAACACCTGGAAGCCGCCCGAGTCGGTAAGAATGGGGCCGTGCCAGTTCATAAACTTGTGCAGGCCGCCCAGCTCGGCGATGGTGTCCTCGCCGGGACGCATGGACAGGTGATAGGTGTTGGCAAGCACAATCTGGGCGCCGAGCTGCTTGACGGTCTCGGTGGGGATGCCCTTGACGTTTGCCTTGGTACCCACGGGCATAAAGATCGGTGTCTCGATGTCGCCGTGCGGGGTGTGCAGCACGCCGGCGCGCGCGTGCGTCGTCGGGTCCTCGGCGATCAGGTCGAATTTAAAGAGATTCTGGTCCATAAACTGGAACTCCTTGGTTGCGGTTCATACGCAGACCATTATACGGGCAACCCGCAAGAAGCACCGACTCGACAGAAACTGGCGCATTAAACGACCAGTCGTTGGGGACGTTCTTAAACGACTGGTTGTTGGGGACAGTCTTCAGCGCCATCTTGCAAAGGAGCGTCCCAATCTGCCGGCACTCAGGGACTGTCCCCAAGTGCCGGCAAGAGTGTCCCCCTCGACTAGTCATTTAAGAACGTCCCCAACGACTACATCAACAAAGGCAACGCCGATGCTCTGGCAACGTCAGCGAGCGGTCGCCAGAGCGAACAAGTTGGCATGAAAAGAGGGCGGCATAGACCTTCTGGTCATACCGCCCTCTTTGAATGACAAATTGTCGCTCTGGTGACCGCGCAGCGTCGGCC
This sequence comes from uncultured Collinsella sp., assembly GCA_902470345.1. Taxonomy (GTDB): domain Bacteria; phylum Actinomycetota; class Coriobacteriia; order Coriobacteriales; family Coriobacteriaceae; genus Collinsella. The sequence goes on along the minus strand of CABRGB010000043.1, from coordinate 87 downwards.
CGTTACGGCGTTTGGTAAAACGCCGTAACTCTTAAGGCCGCTGGCCCATGCCGCCCTCGAGGGTGACGGTCTCGCCGTTCATATACT
>CABRGB010000042.1 GCA_902470345.1 uncultured Collinsella sp. | reverse complement strand
GGCAAGCTCGAGCAGCTCATGCGCGGCATGTTCCACAACGTGGACGACACCGCCAAGGAGTACGGCCAGGAGGGCAACTTTGTCATGGGTGCCAACATCGCCGGCTTCCTGAAGGTCGCCGACGCCATGCTCGCCCAGGGCGTCTGCTAAATCTTCGCTCGACACATCATGTGATGAGGCTCCCAGCTATCCGGCTGGGAGCCTTTTTCTATGGTGGCGAGGGCTGGGAGCCCTCGTTTGGTACACTTAGAGGTACTGGACAAGTGAAGAGATGGGGGAGAACGTGCTCAAGTTCGGTACCTACGTCCGTGTTGGAAACGCGGCCGAAGCCTATGAGCTCTTACAGAAGAACCGCAACAACAAGATTGTGGGCGGCGGCATCTGGATGCGCCTGGGTTCGCGTCGCGTGGCGACGGCGATTGACCTTTCGGCCTGCGGACTCGATCAGATCGAGGAGACCGAGACCGAGTTTCGCATCGGTGCCATGTGCACCTTGCGCCAGCTCGAGCGCCATGCCGAGCTCAACGCGCTTGTCAACCATGTCTTTGAGTTCGCTGTCCACGATATCGTGGGCGTGCAGCTGCGCAACACCGCCACGGTGGGCGGCGGCATCTACGGTCGCTTTGGCTTCTCTGACGTGCTCTCCGCCTTCCTCGCGCTCGATTCCTATGTCGAGCTGACGGGCGCCGGCCGCGTGCCGCTCGCGGAGTTCGTGGACATGGGCTACGTACGTGACGTGATCGAGCGCGTCGTGGTCGTCAAGCACGATTACCGTGCGAGCTACGAGGCTGTGCGCAAGGCCGCGACCGACTTCCCCTCGCTCAATGTCACCGCCGCCTGGTGGGATAACACCTGGCATGTCACCGTGGGCGCCCGTCCGCTGCGCGCGACCCTGCTGCAGGGCGAGGCATCTGGCCTTACCGCCGAGCAACCTTCCGAGGACGAGCTTCGCGCCCTTGCCACATCCGTGCGTGCCCTGAGCTACGGCACCAACCTGTGGGGCTCGGCCGACTACCGCCGCTGCATCTCGGCCCCGCTTGCCGTCCAGGCCGTGCGCCGCGCCGCCGGCATCGAGCTTTCGGCCGCGCTTGCCCGCGAGCTCGAGGGCGTGCAGATTCCTAAGTTCGCCACGGACGAGTATTCCTGCCGCCGCGTGCCCGGCGTCGATTCTAGCGAGGTGCGCTAATGGCTGCCAAACTCATCGATCTTTCCTTTACGCTCAACGGCCGTAAGGTCAAGGTTCAGATTGCCCCCGACACCATGCTTTTTGCGCTTTTGCGCGAGCAGGGCTGCGCGTCGGTGCGCTGCGCCTGCGAGACCACCAACTGCGGCCTGTGCACAGTGTGGCTCGACGGCGATCCGGTGCTGAGTTGCTCGGTTCCCGCCGCGCGCGTCGAGGGCCATACCATCACCACACTCGAGGGCCTTAAGGCCGAGTCCGAGGCACTCGCCCGCGCAATGGCTGCCGAAGGCGCCGAGCAGTGCGGTTTTTGCGCCCCCGGCCTCATCATGAACGTGCTGGCGCTTGCCCGCGCCGCCAAGGAGGACCCGAGCCTCGTCGCCACGCGCGAGGAGCTGTCGCGCCAGCTCGCCGGCAACCTCTGCCGCTGCAGCGGCTACGAGAGCCAGCTACGCGCCGTCGTGCGCTTCCTCAACGAGTCCGGCGTGCAGGTGGGCTTTGAGATGCCCGAGCTGCCCGTCAACGATACGAGCTCCGACGGCGTCACCTACAGGCAGATCACCCACAAGCAGCCCAAGAAGGACTCGAAGGCCCTGCTCGAGGGGCGTCCCGTCTACACGGGCGATCTGGTGCCCGCCGGCGCGCTCATCGTCAAACTCAAGCGCAGCCCGTATGCCCGCGCCAAGATCCGCTCCATCGACACGTCTCGCGCCCTGAAGGTGCCCGGCGTCGTGGGTGTCTACACCTACGAGGACGTGCCCAAGCGCCGCTTTACCATCGCCGGCCAGAGCTATCCGCAGCCGAGTCCCTACGACCGCCTGATTCTCGAGAACCTCGTCCGTTACCAAAACGAGGAGGTGGCGATCGTCGCCGCCGAGACCGAGGAGGCCGCCGACAAGGCACTCAAACTCATTAAGGTCGACTATGAGGTGCTCGAGCCGCTGCTCGACTTTACCCAGGCACTCGATAACGACATTGTGGTCCACCCCGAGGGCGACGTGACCTTTATGTTCCCGCAGGGCGGCGATGTCCCGCGCAACTTGGTGTGCAGCGGTACCAGTGATTTTGGCGATCTGGACGAGGCCTTCGCCCAGAGCGACATCGTCTTTGAGCGCACTTACACCAGCCAGGCCACGCAGACCGCGCCCATGGAGACTTTCCGCGCCTTCGCGACGACCGACGCGTTCGGCCGCATCTCGGTGACCACCTCTACGCAGGTACCCTTCCACGTGCGCCGCATGGTCGCGCAGTCGCTCGACATTCCGCAATCGCAGGTGCAGGTTATTAAGCCGCGCATCGGTGGCGGCTTTGGCTCCAAGCAGACGGGCTGCTGCGAGATCTTCGTGGCGTTCGTGACCCAGCAGACCGGCCGTCCGAGCTACTGCTGCTACACCCGCGAGGAGACCATCACCGCGGGCAACTCGCGTCATCAGATGCAGATGACCGTCAAGCTGGGTGCCATGAACGACGGCACCATCACGGCCATCGACCTGCACACGTTGTCCAACGCCGGCGCGTACGGCGAGCACGCCACCACGACGATCGGCCTCTCGGGACACAAGAGCCTGCCCATCTACAACCACGTGAAGGCGAGCCGCTTTAGCTGGGACGCCGTCTACACCAATACCAACCGTGGCGGCGCGTATCGCGGCTACGGCGCCACCCAGGGCCAGTTTGCCGTGGAGAGCGCCGTCAACGAGCTCGCCGACATGCTGCACATGGACCCTGCCGACCTGCGCCTTAAGAACATGGTGCGCGAGGGCGAGGTCATGCCGCAGTACTACAACGAGAAGCTCAACGCCTGCGCACTCGACCGCTGCCTGCTGCGCGCGATGGACATGATCGGCTGGCGCGACAAGCCGCTGGCCGTGGACCTGGGCGACCGCGTGCGCGCCCTGGGCTGCGCGCTCACCATGCAGGGCTCGGGTATCTCCAACGTGGACATCGCCGGCATCGACATGCGCCTGGAAGAGGACGGCTTCATTACCATCGGCACCGGCGCCACCGATAACGGCATGGGCGTCGATACGATTCTGGCGCAGATTGCTGCCGAGGAGCTGGGCGTGGAGAGCTCGCAGATCGTGGTGCGTGGCGTAGACACCGATGTGTCGCCGTTCGACGCCGGCTCGTACGCGAGCTCCGGTACCTACGTGACGGGCCTTGCCGCCAAGAACGCCGCGACCGAGCTGCGCGAGAAGATTTGCGCCAAGGCCGCCCAGGTGTGGGACGTTGACGCCGCCGCCGTGGTCTTCGACGGCCAGTACGTGCGCCTGTCCGACGAGCGCGCCGCGCGTGAGCAGAACCGCTATCTCACGCTGCGCGACTTTGCCAACCTGTGCGTCAAGAACATCGCGGGCGGCGACGCTCTGACCTCGCACGCCTCTGCCTGCTTGCCCGTTTCACCTCCGCCGTTTATGGCCGGCATTGCCGAGGTCGAGGTCGACAAGGCCACCGGCAAGGTGACCGTGGTGGATTACGCCGCTGCTGTTGACTGCGGCACCGTGATCAACGAGGCGCTCGCGCGCGTCCAGGCCGAGGGCGGCATTGCCCAAGGTATCGGCCACGCGCTCTACGAGATCGTTGAGCATGACGATCGCGGCCGCTTGCGCACCGGCAACTTTATGAGCTACAAGCTGCCCACGCGCCTGGATATCGGCAGCATTCGCGTGGCCTTTGAGCCGAGCTACGAGCCGACGGGTCCGTTTGGTGCCAAGTCGATCGGCGAGGTCGTCATCAACACGCCGCTCGCCGCCGTGGCCTCGGCCGTCGCACACGCCACCGGCCACCAGGTCCGCTCGCTGCCGATCACGCCGGAGAAGGCGCTGTTAGGGGAGTAGGCGAGCTGGGGGTAGCTAATTTGGGACGGGGTCATTTTAGCTACCCCAGCCGTTAATTGGCCAACCATTCGCGCTATCAGCCGGGGTAGCTAAAATGGCCCCGTCCCAAATTAGCTACCCTTCCCTCCGATGGGCACTCGTGGTGAGGTCGTGAGCCTGTAAAAGGTGTGCGTGCGCTTACCGTTCGTATCTGCTATCATTCCTAGTCTGTGCGCTCATGCGGGCGTGGCGGAATTGGTAGACGCGCCAGATTTAGGTTCTGGTGGGATTCCCGTGAAGGTTCGAGTCCTTTCGCCCGCACCATCGCACCTGCGTCGGCCCTGGCCGTCGCGACACTTTGTTGCATAAAGGTACCAGCACCTCAGATAAGCTGGGCAGTATGAGGAGGAACGTGTTGAACATCACCGCTTCTGACGTCAAGGACGCCAAGCTCACCGCTACGGTCACCATCCCGGCCGCCGACGTCGACGCCGCGATCAAGAAGGCCTACAAGGACACCGCCAAGAAGTACCGCTTCCCGGGCTTCCGTGCCGGCAAGGCTCCCCGTCCGGTCATCGACTCTGCTCTTGGCGCTGAGGCTACCCTCGCTCAGGCCACTAACGACCTGATCGCCGCCAACGAGCCCGTCGTCCTCAACGAGCTGGACATCGTCCCCACCAAGAACGGTGACTACAAGGAGCTCGACCTCGCCAAGGATCACGAGGACTACACCTACACCGTCGAGTTCTCCCTGCGTCCTGCCGCTGAGCTCTCCTCCTTCGACGCCGTCGAGATCGAGATGCCTCCTGCGGAGGTCACCGAGTCCGAGATCAACAACCAGGTCGAGATGCTCCTCAACTACCGTGCCACCTTCGAGGACGTCGAGGGTCGCGCCGTCGAGGCCGAGGACTACGTTACCGTCGACCTCAAGGCCGTCGAGAACGCCGACAACTTTGCCGCCGAGGGCCGCATGCTCATCGCCGGTAGCGACAGCAACCCCAAGGAGTTCAACGAGGCCCTGATCGGTGCCAACGTTGACGACGTCAAGACCGTTACCTGGACCGACGAGGTCGAGGAGGGCGAGGAGGCCGAGACCCACACCGTCGAGGTCACCGTCAAGGGCATCAAGGTCCGCAACACCCCCGAGCTCACCGACGAGCTCGTTAAGTCCGACTTTGGCTTCGACAGCATCGACGCCATGCGCGACGCCATCAAGATCGAGATCGAGCAGGACAAGGCTTCCCGCCTGCCGGCCGAGAAGGAGAACCGTTGCGTCTCCGCTCTCGCCGAGCGTCTGCAGCTCGATGAGATGGACGCCGACTATGAGCAGTCCGTCTTTGAGGAGCTTGGCCAGAACTTCCTGTCCAACCTCGCTGCCCGCGGCATGACCCTGGACACCTGGCTGCCCGCTTCCGGTCTGACCATGGAGCAGTTCATCGGCGACCTGCACAAGCAGGCCAACGACGTTGCCCGTGAGTCCCTGGCGCTCGACGCTCTCGCCCGTGAGCTCAAGATCGAGGTCACCGAGGACGATATCAACGCCGAGTTCGAGAAGGCCGGCGTCAAGGACGTCGAGGCTTCCAAGGCTGAGTTCATCGCCGATGGCCGCATGCCTGCCGTCCGCGAGTCCATCCGTCGCTCCAAGGCCGTCGACCACCTGGTCGAGAACGCCAAGGTGACCGAGGTCGACGAGACCGCCAAGGACGCTGAGTAATTCTCGCCACCTTTCCCGCGAGCGCATGGATGCGCCCGTGATGGGGTAAAGTTATAAGCCGGTTATCCGGTTGCTTCGTACGGTGCCAGCCAATGCATAGCATGCGGGCACCGTACGTTTGTCTAGAACCACTATTGGTCCGTAAGAGAAATGGAGATGCGTATGATCGCTAAGTTCGATTCCGCCCTCGTGCCATACGTTATCGAGCAGACGCCGCGCGGCGAGCGCAGCTACGATATCTATTCGCGCCTGCTCAACGACCGCATCATCTTCTTGGGCGAGGAGATCAACTCCGTCAGCGCCAATCTGGTCGTTGCCCAGCTGCTGCATCTTGAGAGCCAGGATGCCGAGAAGGATATCTCGCTCTACATCAATTCGCCCGGTGGCGAGGTCTACTCCGGCCTGGCGATTCTTGACACCATGAACTTCATTAAGCCGCAGGTCTCCACCATCTGCGTCGGTATGGCCGCGTCTATGGCCGCCGTGCTGCTTTCGGCCGGCGCCAAGGGCAAGCGCTTCTGCCTGCCGCACTCCAAGGTTATGATTCACCAGCCCAGCGGCGGTGCCCAGGGTCAGCAGACCGAGATCGAGATTGTGGCCGAGGAGATCAAGAAGACCCGCCGCGAGCTCAACCAGATCCTGTCCGACGCCTCGGGCCAGCCGATCGAGAAGGTCCAGGCCGATACCGAGCGCGACAATTACCTGACCGCTGCCGAGGCCCTCGACTACGGCCTGATCGACCGTATCGTCACCTCGCGCGACCTCGCCGCGAAGGACGCCTAGGATGGCCGGTAACATGCAGGACAACTTTGACGAGAACGGCAACCCCATTCGCTGCTCCTTCTGCGGAAAAGAGCAGGGCCAGGTCCGTCGTCTCGTAAAGGGCCCGACCAACATCTTTATCTGTGACGAGTGCGTCGCCGCCTGCTCCGAGATCCTTGAGGAGTCGCTGGCTTCGGACTTTATGGACGCCGCCCGCAATGGCAATCTCCCGGGTTTCCTCAACGACCACGGCCAGGCTGCGTCCCAGCCCGCCGTTGACCCCGAGGCCGAGGGTTTTGAGCTCGAGGACGACCGTCAGGTCATCACGCACGTGCCGACCCCGCACGAGATTTATGACGAGCTTTCGGCCTATGTTATGGGTCAGGAGGACGCCAAGCGCGCCATGTCGGTGGCCGTGTACAACCACTACCGTCGCGTGATCGAGGGCGGTGCCGCGGTGTCTGCCTTTGACGAGGCCTCGGGCATGGGCGCCCAGTTTGACGACGATATGGACGAGGTGGAGCTCGCCAAGTCCAATATTCTGCTGCTCGGCCCCACCGGTACCGGTAAGACGCTGCTGGCTCAGACGCTTGCGCGCATCCTTGAGGTGCCGTTTGCCATCGCCGACGCCACCGCGCTTACCGAGGCTGGCTACGTTGGCGAGGACGTTGAGAACATCCTGCTCAAGCTCATCAACGCTGCCGATGGCGACATTGAGCGCGCGCAGGTTGGCATTATCTACGTTGACGAGATTGATAAGATCGCCCGCAAGGCCGAGAACCTCTCCATTACCCGCGATGTTTCGGGCGAGGGCGTTCAGCAGGCGCTGCTGAAGATTCTTGAGGGCACGGTGGCCAGCGTTCCGCCCACCGGCGGCCGCAAGCATCCCCAGCAGGAGCTGCTGCAGATCGACACGACGAACATTCTGTTCATCTGCGGCGGTGCCTTTGTGGGTCTGGATAAGATCATCGCCGATCGCGTAGGCAACAAGGGCGTGGGCTTTAACTCCGAGATCGCTGGCCCCACCTCGGTCGACGAGAACGACCTGCTGCGTCAGGTGCTCCCGCAGGACCTCAACGCTTTTGGCATGATCCCCGAGTTTGTGGGACGTACGCCCGTCGTCACCCAGACGCAGGCGCTTGATGAGGACGACCTGGTGTCGATTCTGACCGAGCCCAAGAACGCCGTGGTGCGCCAGTACCGCAAGATGTTCCAGCTCGAGGACGTCGACCTGGAGTTTGAGGACGCGGCCCTGCACGAGATCGCCCGCATGGCGCTCGCCCGCAAGACCGGCGCCCGCGGCCTGCGCGCCATCTGCGAGGACGTGCTGCAGCAGACGATGTTCGACCTACCCAGCGAGGAGGGAGTTTCTAAGGTCATCGTGACCGAAGCCTCCGTAAAGGGCGAAGAACAGCCCCAGCGCATTTACGGCTAGAACTGCCTAAAACGTGTTTGCAAATAGCCTCCGACCACACGCGGTCGGAGGCTATTTTATATATGCGCAATAACCCCAACTACCTGTGTTATTCTGTGTGTTTGTTTAAGCCTCAGCGAAGTCGTTCAGACTGAAGTAATCGATACCTAAGGGGAGGAATGTAGGCCCGATTTTCGTAGATTCCGCACGAGCCGAAGACCACTTAATGTGGTCTTCGAGCGAGCCCAGGACCTGACCGAGCGAAAATCGGGCCTACATTCCTCCCCGACGGGCAAGGGAGAGATATATGGAAGAGATGCCCAAGAACTACGATCCGTCGACCAACGAGCCGGCGATCCTACAGAAGTGGCTCGACGGCGGCTACTATAAGCGCCGCGAGGGCGTGGGCGACTGCACCGTCACCATTCCGCCTCCCAATGTAACCGGCAAGCTCCACATGGGTCACGCCACCGACGACTCCATCCAGGACGCCATCATCCGTATGGCCCGCATGCGCGGCAAGTCCACGCGCTGGGTGCTCGGCACCGACCACGCCGGTATCGCCACGCAGACCAAGGTCGACAAGAAGCTCAAGAGCGAGGGCATCAGTCGCCTGGAGATCGGCCGCGATAAGTTTGTCGACGCCTGCTGGGATTGGACCCACGAGTACGGCGGCATCATCGTCGAGCAGATCAAGCGTATGGGCTGCTCTGTCGACTTCGACAACGAGCGCTTCACCATGGACGAGGACTACGCCCAGGCCGTGCGCAAGGTGTTCTGCGACTGGTACCACGATGGCCTGATCTACCGCGGCAAGCGTATCGTTAACTGGTGCCCCAACTGCACCACCGCCATCTCGGACGACGAGGCCGAGTATAAGGACGAGAAGGGCCACCTGTGGCACCTGCGTTACCCGCTGACCGAGCCGGTCAACGGCCAGGACTACATCGTCGTCGCCACCACGCGCCCCGAGACTATGCTCGGCGACACGGGCGTCGCCGTTTCCCCGAAGGACCCCGAGAAGGCCGCCTTTGTGGGTAAGACCGTCAAGCTCCCCATCGTCGACCGCGAGATTCCTATCTTTGAGGACTGGCATGTCGACGCCAACTTCGGTTCCGGCTTCGTTAAGGTCACCCCGGCCCACGACCCCAACGATTACGCCATGGGTCAGGCTCACGACCTGCCGCAGATCAACATCTTCGACGAGTACGCGGTGGTCGTCGAGGGCTATGGCGAGTTCACCGGCATGAACCGCGACGAGTGCCGCGAGGCCGTCATCAAGTGGTTCGAGGAGCACGACCTGCTCGATCACGTCGAGGACCTCGATCACTCCGTCATGCACTGCTACCGTTGCGACGCCGCGCTTGAGCCGTGGCTTTCTGAGCAGTGGTTCGTCGCCGTCGACAAGCTCAAGGGGCCGGCGCTCGACGCCGTCAATTCCGGCAAGGTCACCTTCCATCCCGCGCGCTGGACGCAGACCTACACCACCTGGATGGAGAACCTCAAGGATTGGTGCATCAGCCGTCAGCTGTGGTGGGGCCACCGCATCCCCGTGTTCTACTGCGAGGACTGCGGCTGGGAGGACGCCCTGACCGAGGACACCGACGTGTGCCCCAAGTGCGGCGGCCATCACGTGCACCAGGACGAGAACGTGCTGGACACCTGGTTTAGCTCGCAGCTTTGGACCTTCGCCACGCAGGGCTGGCCGCAAAAGCCGGAGCTGCTCGAGGGCCATCACCCCACGACGGCGCTCGTCACCGCGCGCGACATCATCGCGCTGTGGGTCGCCCGCATGGTCATGAGCTCGCTGTACTTCCTGGACGAGGTGCCGTTTAAGGACGTCGTCATCTACCCCACGATCCTTGCCAAGGACGGCAGCCGCATGTCCAAGTCCAAGGGCAACGGCGTTGACCCCATGGACCTCATTGGTATGTACGGCGCCGACGCCATGCGCTACAACCTGCTCACGCTGTGCACCACCAACCAGGATGTTAAGTTCGACGCGAACATCGACAAGAAGACCAAGAAGCTCATCGACAGCCCGCGCACCGACCAGGCTAAGTCGTTCGTCACCAAGATCTGGAACGCCAGCCGCTTCCTGCTCATGAACATGGAAGGCTACACGCCCGGCGAGCCCGTCGTGGAGACGCCGGCCGACGCCTGGATGTTCAGCCGCCTGGCCAAGGCCGTGAAGATGGTCACCGAGGGCATCGAGAACTACACCTTTGGCGACATGGCCCGCGGCGTGCAGCAGTTCTTCTGGAACGAGGTCTGCGACTGGTACGTCGAGGTCACCAAGGCCCGTCTGAAGGGCGAGGGCCGTCTGCAGGCTCAGCGCAACCTGATCTTTGTGCTCGACACCTCCATTCGCCTGATGCACCCGCTTATGCCGTTTGTCACCGAGGAGATCTGGGACAACATGCCGGCGAGCGTGCTCGACCTGGACGCCGAGGGCAACGTGGACCGCGCCGAGGCGCTCATGATCGCCAAGTGGCCGGAGCCCGCCGACTACGCCAAGTATGTCGACGAGGACGCCGAGCGCGCGTTTGAGCTGTGCCGCACCGTCGTTTCCGCCGCCCGCGCCACGCGTTCGCGCTATCGTTTAAGCCCCAAGGCCGAGCTCGACGTGGTCGTGCGCGCTGGTGCCGAGGACATCGAGAAGCTCGAGAGCCTGCGCTCGACCATTGAGCCGCTGGCCAACACCGCTTCGCTGGTCATGGGTACTGACGTTGAGAAGCCGGCTGCGAGCATCGCCGTGGTCGACAGCGGCGTCGAGGTCTTTGTGGTGCTCGAGGGCAAGGTTGACCTTTCGGCCGAGAAGGCGCGCCTGGAGAAGGAGATCGCCGCGGCTCAGAAGGAGCTCGCCGGCTGCGAGAAGACACTGGCCAACGAGGGCTTTGTGGCTAAGGCCGCTCCCGCGGTGGTCCAGAAGAAGAGGGACCGTGCAGCTGAGCTCAAGGAGATCCTGGCGGCGCTGACTGCTCAGGTTGCTGACTTCTCGTAAGGTGGACTGTGGGGCGCGGTTTGGGGTATTGCTCGCTACTGCGAACAGTCCTGCTCGCACGAAGGCCACATTAAGTGGCCTTCGGCTCGTGCGGAACTTGTATCGAGCAAAGCCCCAAACCGCTCCCATAGCGGTTACGGGGGCGTCCGCTGCCTGTGATGGCCACATTGCTGATGCCTTGACTCCGCTGCAAGCGGGTAGTGGCTGATATTTTGAATGGGAGGGGCTCGTTGTTTTGATGGGCCTCTTTTTATGTTATTGGAGACTTTGGTTATGCCTAAGCGTTCTGGCTTGTATAGCGTTCCTTTCTCGTTTGAGTTGCTTTCGTTTGATGAGGCTGTTGGGCTGGCTGCTGATACGGGGCGGATTTCTGGGGATGCTGGGCCTCTGCTTGAGACGGTTGTCGATATGCTTGATGAGCTGGGACGTCCGGACGAGTATTTCGATTGCATTCAGGTTGCCGGTACCAATGGCAAGACTTCGACCTCGCGTTTTTCGGCTGCCATCCTTCGTGGTGAGGGGTTAAAGACCGCACTGTATACGTCGCCGCAGTTGGTGCGCTATCCCGAGCGCATGGAGGTCGATGGGCGCGTCGTGAGCGATGAGGCGTTTGCCCGTGGCGTTTCTGCCGCCGTCGAGGCGGGGCATCTCGTGAATGCTCGTCGTGTGGCGGCGGGGGAGCGCGCCTATACCATCACACCGTTTGACCTGCTGACGGCTGCCGCACTGGTGGTGTTTGCCGAGGCTGCGGTGGACGTTGCCGTGCTCGAGGTCGGTATGGGCGGCCGTTGGGACGCCACGAGTGCGACCGATCCCGTCGCCGTTGCCATCACCGGCATCGGGCTCGACCACACGCGCATCCTGGGCGATACGCTCGAGGCCATTGCGGGGGAGAAGGCCGCGGTCATTAAACCCGGGCGCTTGGTTGTTTTGGGCGAGGGCACGCACGAGGCGAGCGTTCAGCGCGTGATGGATGCCCGTTGCCGCGCGTGCGGCATCGTGCCGCTCGTGGTGAGCCACGCCACGACTAAGGTGCCGGCGCATGTGGGCGATACAGTTGAGTTCAGCTGCACCACGCCGCGCGCGATTTATACGTCGAGCATGGTCAAGCCGGCGTATCAGCCGCAGAATGCTGCGTGCGCGATTATGCTTTGCGAGGGTTATTTGGGCCGCGAGCTCGACCACGATGCGCTCGACGCTTCGCTTATGGGTTGCCGCACGCCGGGTCGTTTTGACGTGCTGGGAACCGATCCGCTTAAGCTCATCGATGCCTGCCATAACCCTCAGAGCTGCGAGAACTTTGTGAGCGCGCTGGACGAGATCGACCCGTGCGTGGAGAATCGCCCCACGCTGCTGTGTGCCGCGCTGGCAGACAAGGACGTGGCGGGCATCGTCGACGTGCTTGTTCCGGCTTTCCCACGCGTGGCCGTGACGCAGACCGATTCCGACCGCGCCCTGCCGGCAGAGGGGCTCGCTGCCCTGGTGGACGCGGACAAGCTTGCGGGCGTATACCCCAGCGTATCCGAGGCCCTCGCAGCCTTCGATGCCGCGGGCGTGCCCTTCGTAGCCGCCGGCACCATCACCCTAGCCGGCGAAGTAGCCGGCCTGCTGCGCTAAGCCGCTCACGGGGCAGCTAGTTGGCCTGATTGCCACGAAATGGGCCCATCTACCTCGTTTAATCGACTGCCCTGGACCACGCCGAAAAATGAAAAATTAAAACCGCAGGTAGAAGGCTTGCCGATTTTCAAAAAAAATACCCGCATGGTCGACCCATGCGGGTTAAACGTAGTAGATAGCCCGTTTTCGTGGCGCATCTCTAGACTGTCAAATTGGTCGACTTGGCCCCATGGCAGTTGCGGTGAAATAGTTCCTGGATTATGTCTCTGTGGGCCAATCTGGGAACTATTCCACCGCAACTTATTAAAGGGCTATTGGGAAGGGGCTAGTCTAGGCGGACTGGGTCGTGGGGGTAGCCGTTGAGAATCTCGACGCCGGACTCGGTAACCAGGGCCAGGTCTTCGATACGGACGCCGGTGCGGCCGGGGAGGTAGATGCCCGGCTCGATGGAGAACGTCATGCCAGGCTCTACGACTTGCTCGTTGACAAGCGAGACATCGCCCGGCTCGTGGTCTTGCAGACCGATCGAGTGACCCAGGCGATGCGTGAAGTACTTGCCGTAGCCTGCGTCTTCGATCACGTCGCGCGCGGCACGGTCCAGGTCGCACATGCGCACGCCCGGGGCGATGAGCGCCTCGGCGGCCTCGTTGGCGCGGCGCACGATGTCGTAGATGCGCGCCGTTTCCTCGTCCGGCTCACCCCAAAAGAACGTGCGCGTCATGTCCGAGCAGTAGTTGCGGCGGCGTCCGCCAATGTCGAACAGCACCACGTCGCCGCGCTTGAGTACGGTGTCGTCGGGCTCGTGATGCGGGTCCCCGGCGTTGGCGCCAAAGCTCACGATGGGTGGAAAGCTAAAGCCCTCGCAGTCGTGCTTGCGGTACAGGCCGAGCATCTGGTCGGCAATTTCGCGCTCCGTCACGCCCTCGTGAACGAGCTTGATGACATCGGCCATCACGGCGTCGTTGGCGGCCGAGGACACGCGCATGAGCTCCTGCTCTGCGACGTCTTTGTGTGTGCGTGCGGCGGTGACGGCAAAGTCGCCTGGGAAGAACTCGCTCGCGGCGTGACGATCCATAAGGGGCATCAAAAAGCCGGAGCGCATAACGGTATCGATGCCGAGGGGCTTGGCAGGATTGACCTCGCGTGCGATGGCGTCGGTCACGACGTCGGTGTCGTTGTGGTAGGCCACGCGGGCATTATCGTACTCGGGCAGTTGATGCAGGGCGTTGACCAAAATCACCGGCTCGGCATCGCGCGCGAGCAGCACGCCACAAAAACGCTCGAACATATCGGCATAAAAGCCGGTCAGATAGTAAATCGACCACGGGTCGTTCACAAGCAGCTGCGCGCCGGGGTGCTGAGCCTCGAGCGCATCGAGCACGCGCGCCACACGCTGGTCATCGACATGTGCCATACATCGTCCTTTCGCTAGGTTGCCACCATGGTATCCCATGCCCGGCAGTTAGGGACGTTCCTTTTATGCCGGCACTTCGGGGCACTCCTTGGCATGACCAGCCTGGCGGGCAGCAAAAGTAGCTAAAAGAGGTCCGTCCCAAATGAGCTGGTTTCAAAAGTATGGCGGATTACGGGGCTCGACCTGTAATACTTGACCATGGGAGAAATCGCGAAATTAAAACCGCAGGTAGAGGGCTTATCAAAAATCGAAAATCGCCGGTATGGATGGGGGTCTCCGAATCAGCCCCGTAATCCGGCATAGTTTTGAAATGGCGCTGAATTGGCATCAGCCTTAATTCCGATGCAAAGGCAAGTTGCGGTGGAATAGTTCCTGGATACCGGGGTTTTGGCGGAAATCAGGAACTATTTCACCGCAACTGAGGTGGGGACGGGGTGGTTGTCGGGGTAGCTAAAAGGGTCCCGTCCCAAATGAGCTGCTTAGGCTGGGTCGATGTCCATGCTGGCGATGAGGTTGATGCTGGTGCCGAGGATGTTTTCTAGCACGACGTCACCCATGCGGATGGGGGCGTCGACGACCAGGCCGCGGATGAGGGCCATGGCCTGGGCGTGGAGTTCGAGCGGGATGGCTTCGGCCGTGCGCACGGGCAGCAGCGCCTCGTCGCCGCCGGATACGGCTACGCTGGTGGTGAGCACGCGCATGGGGCAGGTGAGCTCCTGATGCGCGAAGATATCGCCGCGCGGGCAGCTGTTGCCGGTCACGGAGCGCACCTCTACCACGGCGCCGTCTGCGTCACGCTCCACCTCTACAGTTAGGAGGCACTCGGAGGGGCAGGTGGTGCAGTTGAACTGCAGCGTCTCGCTCACATTCGTGTTCATGACGTTATGCCTCCTCGACGGGGTGGACGGACAGGACTATCTCGTTGGCGCCCAGGTCGAGCGCTTGCTGGATGACTTTCGCCGGTAGCGGGAAACTCTCCATTACGCTCGGCTTAAACGCGCGGACCTTGCCTGCAAAAAGTTCCTCGTCGCCTGCCAGGATACGTACGCGGGCGGCATCGACCGGTCGGCGTACGCGGAAGTTAAGTTTGGTGAGCACCACAGCCGTAATTCGTCCCGGCAGCGCGTAGCCTGCGATGCCGGCGGGGGAGACCATGAGCTTGCAGCTGGCGCCCATGCTATCGCCGACACCCAACGCCCATGCCGCCGCAGCCGCACCGGCACGCTCGGACTCGGTCGTCACGTTGTCGGCCAGGTCGTGTACGTGCAGCACGTTGCCGCAGGCAAAGATGCCCGGCACGCCCGTCTGCAGGTTCTGGTCCACCACGGCGCCGCGCGTGCGCGGGTCAAGCTCAACGCCCGCGGCAACCGAAAGCTCGTTCTCGGGAATCAGACCCACCGAAAGCAGCAGCGTGTCGCACGGAACAATGCGCCCGGTTCCCGGAATGGGTGCAAGGTGCTCGTCGACCTGGCTCACTTCGACGGCCTCAACGCGGTCGTGCCCAATCACACGTGTGACGGTTGTGGACAGGTGCAACGGAATGCCAAAGTCGTCCAGGCAGTTCTTCACATTGCGACGCAGGCCGTTGGCGTACGGCATGAGCTCGTACACGCCCTCGACCGAAATCCCCTCGAGCGTGCAGCGGCGCGCCATGATCAGCCCGATGTCACCCGAGCCCAAAATGACGGCGCGCGAGCCGGGCTTGAGGTTCTCGATATTGATGTATCGCTGCGCCAGGCCGGCCGTAAACACGCCGGCGGGTCGGCTGCCGGGAATCTTGATCTCACTGCGGGTGCGCTCGCGGCAACCCATGGCAAGGACGACCGCGCGTCCGGTGAGCTGCAGCATACCGGAGGGATTCATGAGCGTGACGGTGTAGAGTGTGGCGTCTTCCGTGGACTCGCCCGAATCAATCCCAAGCACCATGCTGTCCAAGAACAGCGCAATGTCGGTCGCGCGCACCTGGTCGATAAAGCGCTGCGCGTACTCGGGACCGGTGAGCTCCTGCTTAAAGTGCGAAAGGCCAAAACCGGGGTGGATGCACTGGCGGAGGATTCCGCCCAGATGCTGCTCGCGCTCCACGATGGCGACGTGGGCGCCGGCCTTATGTGCGGCAAGCGCGGCCGCCATGCCGGCAGGTCCGCCGCCTATGACGACCACGTCGAACACCTGTGTTGGCACTGCCTCAACGGCATCGCTATCAATCGTGCTCGATTTGAATTCCGCCATCTTAGCGCACCCCCTTCAAAGGTCCCTCAACGAGCCACGAGCCAGTATCCTCCAACAGCACCTCGCTGGGGTCGCAGCCCAGCTCGCGCGCTAGGATTGCCACCACGCGGCTCTGGCAAAAGCCGCTCTGGCAGCGGCCCATACCCGCGCGGCAGCGGCGTTTGACGCCTTCGGCCGAAACCGCGCCCGGGCGGCGTCGAATCGCGGCCACGATCTCGGCCTCGGGCACCGT
>CABRGB010000041.1 GCA_902470345.1 uncultured Collinsella sp. | reverse complement strand
CCTTTGTGGTGGTGAGGAGCGCGCGGCTTCTTTTGGTAATAGTGTTAGCTGGCGGTATCATTAGTGCAGGTGGCGAAGGTTTGCATTGTGGGGTGTTTTGCCGTGAGCCGTTCTGCCCGTATTGGATTGATTGTCTTGGCGCTTGCGATCGCTGTGGTTGGCGCGGGCGCTGTCGGTATGGCATTTCTACCTGCTGCGGTGACGGAGCCGTTGGTCAAGCCTGTGGCTCAATCTGTCGAACTTCTGACCGGCGACGACAAGCCCGAGACCATTACCGTTGATTTTGATGAGCAGCCGGCTGTGCTGGGTATTAGCAATTATCCGAGTATTCAGCTTGGGGCCATGCGCTATACCACGGATACAAGCCTGATCGATAGGGCGTCCGAGCTACTCAAGGGCAAAACATTTAAGCGTTGGTACGGATATGCGTCCTATCGGGCAAAAGCGAACGACATGGTTGGCGGATGCCACTCTTCCATCGAGCTGGACACTGCAAACGGCGCAAAGTTATGTGATGTCTCGTACGATCCGGGTTACGAGGGCAATGAGGGTCCGGGTATTTACATCATGGCCGGCGATGCAGCCTATGTCATGGAGGGCGACCAGGCCGAGCTCAACGATTTTATGGGTCAGTGTATCCAAGATGCCTATGAACAGACCTGCTTGCCCGACCCGCAGACTGCACGCGATAGTGGGTCTGCCCGTACATGGCTGTTCGAGGATGAGATGCCCTGGAACGCCGAATCGGGAAGCACGGGCTCGGCAAGTAAATAGAGGCTGCAACCACCACAAAGGTGCCTGTCCCCTTTGTGGTGGTTTGTATGTCGTGGGAACACTCAGAAAATCTTATATATAGAGACTTAGATTTGTGTATAAGATCGCGCAAAGCTGGCAACAATACTTCTCGAACAACGTGAAGCCGCCCCGTAGGGCGGCCGCCCCAAGAGAGGTGATTCCATGAGAATCGATAAGCTAGCAATGACGTCGCGCGAGGCGCTGCAGACCGCCATGAGCACGGCTGCCGACGCGCAGGCCGGCGCGGTAGAGCCGATTCACCTGCTGTCCGCCCTGCTCGGTGCCGGCGAGCGCAATATCTCCGTGATCATAGAGCGCATCGGTGCCGACCCGGCTCAGCTCGCACGCTCCACACAGGATGCCATCGACCACGCGCCCAAGGTTTCGGGCGAGGGCCAGCAGATGGGTCTTTCCAATGAGCTCGTCCGCGTCATCGAGAAGGCCGAGAAGAAGGCCACCAAGATGGGCGACAGCTTTGTGGTGACCGAGCATCTGCTGATGGCGCTTGCCGAGGACAAGGGCGAGGCCGGCCGCGTGCTGCGCGACGCCGGCGTCACCAAGGAGCGCATCGAGCAGGTCTACGAGGAACTGCGCGGCGATGACCGCGTGACGTCTGCCGAGGATAAGACGCAGTTTGAGGCACTGGAGCAGTACGGCCGCAATATCTGCGATCTGGCCCGTGCCGGCAAGCTCGACCCGGTCATCGGCCGTACCGATGAGATTCGCCGCACCATCCAGGTCCTGTCCCGTCGCACCAAGAACAACCCCGTGCTCATCGGTGAGCCGGGCGTCGGCAAGACGGCCATCGTCGAGGGCATCGCTCAGCGTATCGTGGCCGGCGACGTACCGAGCACCCTGCGCGACCGCGACCTGATCGAGCTCGACATGAGCGCGCTGGTCGCCGGCGCCAAGTACCGCGGCGAGTTCGAGGACCGCTTGAAGGCCGTGCTCAAGGAGGTACAGAAGTCCGAAGGTAAGGTCATCCTGTTCATCGATGAGCTCCACACCATCGTGGGCGCGGGTGCCACCGAGGGCTCCATGGACGCCGGCAACATCCTCAAGCCGGCGCTCGCCCGTGGCGACTTGCACGCGATCGGCGCGACTACGCTTGACGAATACCGCAAGTACATCGAGAAGGATGCGGCACTCGCCCGTCGTTTCCAGACCGTGATGGTCAGCGAGCCCACCGTCGAGGACACCATCTCGATCCTGCGTGGCCTCAAGGAGAAGTACGAGATCTTCCACGGCGTGCATATCACCGATAGCGCGCTCGTGGCCGCCGCCGACCTCTCCGATCGCTACATCGCCGACCGCTTCCTGCCCGACAAGGCCATCGACCTGGTCGATGAGGCGGCAAGCCGCCTGCGCATGGAGCTCGACAGCATGCCGGTCGAGATCGACGCCACCACGCGTCAGCTCACCCAGCTGCAGATCGAGGAGCAGGCGCTCATGAAGGAGACCGACGACGCCTCCAAGGAGCGTCTGGAGGCCCTGCGCCAGGAGATCGCCGAGGTCCAGGAAAAGCTCAACGTGCAAAAGGCCGGCTGGCTCAACCAAAAGAACGCCATCGACCACGTGCAAGAGCTCAAGGGACAGCTCGACGAGGCCAAGAGCGAAGAGGAGCGCGCGACGCGCAACGGCGACCTGGGCCGTGCGTCCGAGCTGCGCTTCTCCGTGATTCCGGGCCTGCAGCAGCAGATTCAGGATTCCGAGGCCGCGCTCGAGGCACAAAAGCAGCAGGACGGCGAGGGCCTCAACGAACAGGTGACCTCCGATGAGATCGCCGAGGTCGTGAGCGCCTGGACCGGCGTGCCCGTGTCCAAGATGATGCAGGGCGAGCTCGACAAGTTGAAGGGCCTGGAGGGCGAGCTGCATAAGCGCGTCATTGGCCAGGACGAGGCCGTCTCCGCCGTCGCCGCGGCCGTGCGCCGTAGCCGTGCGGGCCTCTCCGATCCGGACAAGCCCATCGGCAGCTTCTTCTTCCTGGGCCCCACCGGCGTGGGCAAGACCGAGCTTGCCAAGGCGCTTGCCGAGTGCCTGTTCGATGATGAGCGCGCGCTCGTGCGTATCGACATGTCCGAGTACATGGAGAAGTTCAGCGTCCAGCGTCTGATCGGTGCGCCCCCGGGATACGTGGGTTACGACGAGGGCGGCCAGCTCACCGAGGCCGTGCGCCGTCGTCCGTACTCCGTGATCTTGCTCGACGAGATGGAGAAGGCTCATCCGGATGTCTTTAACGTGCTGCTGCAGGTGCTTGATGACGGCCGTCTGACCGATGGCCAGGGTCGCCAGGTGTCCTTCAAGAACACGATCATCATCATGACGTCCAACGTGGGCTCCAAAGCCATCGCCGATCTGTCCGGTAAGGACGAGGAGGAGATGCGCCATCAGGTCGACGCCGCCATGGCTCAGACCTTCCGCCCCGAGTTCCTCAACCGTATCGACGATATCGTGGTGTTCCATCCGCTCGGCATGGCGCAGATCGAGAAGATCGTCGACATCCAGCTTGCCGACGTCCGCGCACGCCTGGCCAAGGAGCGCATGACGCTTGCCATCACCCCGGCGGCCAAGCAGATGCTCGCCGTGGGCGGCCTGGACCCCGTGTTCGGTGCCCGTCCGCTCAAGCGTCTGGTCCAGCGCGAGGTCGTGGACGCCATCGCCGCCGCCATCATCGACGGCACGGTGCGCGAGGGCGATCAGGTGACGGTCGATGTCGACAAGGACGGCGGCTTTACCGTCGTGTGCGATAACACGCCGGCGGCCACCTACGAGGTTCCCGATGCCGAGTAGATTTTTGGGCCATGCCTTAAAATCTGCCGGCCGTCTCTAAACGCCAAGGGCGGCGGATCCAATTGGGTCCGCCGCCCTTTTTCGTGCGACAATCGATGGTGTTGAACGTGAGCACATGGCAAGGAGCTATGTAGATGAAAGACGAGATCAAGACAAGCGCGCCGGCACCCAAGCCTGCGCCTAAGCCGGCGCCCAAGCCGCGCGACCCCTACATCCGTGCCGAGAACGAGGACGATGACGGCTACGATCCCTACAGCGATCGCCGCCCCGAGCGCGAGCCAATGTTCGAAGCCGATCCGTGGCGCTGAGTGCCACCCAAAAGGCCACCAATAAGTTGCGGTGAAATAGGGACTGTTTTGCGGTTTGACCAGCAAAAACAGTCCCTATTTCACCGCAACTGCGTTAGGGATTTTTCTGCAGGGGAGGGCAGTCAAAAAAGCCCCGTCCCAAATTGACTGCTCGGGGAGTCGCATTCGAGCTCGGTTGTCCTCTTAGCCACTCGATATCCTTCGGAGCAATAACGGTGATAAAACTTGCTTAAGTGCTAATCAAACTACACACAATCTTGCTCTCTAGCTAATCAAGAATCAGTATAATTTTGATTAGCTAGAGAGCAAGATTGGAGAATCATGGCATTCAACGACTTGATCGCCCAGAAAATAAAGGACTTTGAACAGCAGGGGGTTCCGCAGGTCTTTGAGCGAGACCTTGATCTAGGAAACCCACAGGAGCCAAAGCGCGACAACATCGTAAATGTGATTGTGGGAGCCCGCCGTTGTGGAAAGACGTATCGCCTGTATCAGGAGATGCAGCGGCTTCAGGGCCGGGGCGTCGAGCTTGACCGGATGCTTTACTTTAATTTTGAGGACGAGCGCTTGCGCCCGTATGAGTCATCGCTGCTGGCGGACGTGCTCGACACGTTCTATGCGCTGTATCCTGCTGCTCGAACCGAGGGCGCTTACATTTTCTTTGACGAGATCCAGGAAATTCCCGAATGGGGTGCGTTTCTGCGGCGTGTAGTCGATACGGAGAAAGCGACCGTCTATGTGACGGGATCTTCTTCTAAGATGCTGTCCTCAGAGCTTAAGAGCGAGTTCAGGGGTCGTTCTCTTATACGGGAGCTTTTTCCGTTGAGTTTTTCAGAATACGTTCGGTATAAGACGGGGAGCGTTTTCGAGCCAGATGCGACCTTTTCCCCAAGCGATGCAGCGCTGCTTCGACATCATCTGATCGGATATCTTGAACGAGGGGGATTCATCGCGACGCTTGAGCAGACGCCCGCAGACGCGATTCAGCTGCTACAGGAATATGCTTCGCGAACGGTCGCTATGGACGTCATTGAGCGTTACGACGTCAAGAACCCTCGCCTGGCATCGCTGTTCTTGACGCGGTGTATGGCATCTTCGGGACGAGAGCTGTCAGTGAACAAAGTGTACAACGAGTTCAAGAGCAGACAGATACCCGTCAGTCGTAATTCGCTCAGCGATTTACTTGAGTATTATGAGGACGCCTACCTGCTGTTCTCCGTGCCGGAGTTCACGCGTTCACTGGCAAATAACATGCGGTCTGCGTCTAAGGTCTACGCTGTCGACCCTGCGATGTTTGGAGCATTCTCTCCCGCATCGGCATTGGACCAGGGCCAGAGGCTCGAGACCG
Source organism: uncultured Collinsella sp. (assembly GCA_902470345.1). Taxonomy (GTDB): domain Bacteria; phylum Actinomycetota; class Coriobacteriia; order Coriobacteriales; family Coriobacteriaceae; genus Collinsella. The sequence goes on along the minus strand of CABRGB010000041.1, from coordinate 11,221 downwards.
CAGTGTTCAATGCGCTAAGAAGAAGGACTCCCGCGGTGAGGACCGGCTCGGTCTGCCGCCTGCTAATCAAAGAGAAGAGCAAAAGCCATGAGGTGGACTTTGTGGCTGGGGACGCACTTCTCATGCGGGCTTATAGCCTGATTCAGGTGAGTGCGGATATGGCAAGTGAGAAAACGCGCGAGCGCGAAATCGCCGCGCTTGATGCCTCGATGGCCCAGTTTGATCTTGGCGAGTCGGCAATCGTTACCATGGATGAACAGACCGATATTCCATGCGAGCACGGTGTGGTACACGTTATGCCCGCATGGAAGTGGCTCCTTGCCTAATCATCTATGGGCCTGTGGGGTCAGGACCTCCTGGCTCCTTCATCACGGTTGGGGAGCACCTTGCTGCGCCAGGCTAGTCCTGGGCTTTGATACTCGGCAGCAGGATCTGCGCGAGGTAGTCGGTTTCGAGCTTAGTGGCACCATCGGCCTTGCCGTCTTTACCCACCAGGTCGTTCTTGATCTGGCTATACGTATAGCGGTTGCCGGTCGTAAGCTCGACAAGCTCAATGGCCGTGTCCATGGGGTAGGTCGACACGGGGTCTTGCGTGCGCCCGTTGATGGTCTGGGGCACCACGTACGGATAGACGGGGCCGCTGGCGTAGACGGTGTAGCCGTTGCCGAGGTTTGCCGCACCCAAAACCGCATCGCCCTCATCGGGCGTAAAGCTCTCGCCGTCGCGCACCGTGACAAGCGTCACAAGCGGCGTGTTCGTGTCGCCGGCAAGATAGATGCACAGCGTGCTGCCGTTTTGCCAAGTCGCGACTTTACCGTACCACTCAACGGGAATATCGAGCTGATACAGGTCCGTTGACTTATGTCGAGCATCGGCGTCGCGGGCCGCCTGTGCCTCGCGGGAGCTCACGGCGTTGACGGCGGCATCACGGCGCGCGGTTGCCGCCTGCTGGAGCACCTTTGCGACCGCGGCGGAGTTCACCCCGCCTTCCTCGGCATACTTGGCGGCGGCATCGATCTGGTCGTCAGTCACCGTGTCGGCCGAAGGTACCTTGAGCTTAAAGGTGGCCTGGGCACTCAAATCCTGCCCATCGCTCTTGACTGTAACCTGGGCCTTGGTGGTCGGGACGGTGTAGATGGTGCCGTCGGCCGCGATGGGGGATCCAGCAATGGAGAGCGTATAATCGCCGGGCAGCAGCTTAATGCCGCGACCATGCTCGTCAACGTAGAGCGTTTCGCTCACGGAAGAACCGTCGGAATCCTGCCCGCTCACCTGTACGGGAATCTTGGAGCCAGTTGAGCAGTCGAGGCCCGCGGCATGCACGCCAATCTGCACCGACATCATCGTGTGTGCACTGGCGGCGACAGCGGCAGCCTGCTCTTGCTGATATCCGTTCCAGGCAGCATAGCCTGCGCCGCCGGCGACGAGCGCGACGGCCACAACGCCGGCAACCATCAGGTTGCGGCGCTTGGGCGGCATCTTACGATGACGAACCTCGGCTTCGCGTGCCGAGGGAACGGACGGTAGGGGAATATCGCCCATGGCGATGGTCTCGTCCACGGCAGGCGCAGAGCCCAGGCCGGGAAGCTCGCGGGTCAGCGAATCTTCGGCCGGCAAGCTGCCGAGCAAGATGGTTTCCTCGCTCGTGTCGGATTCGGGCTGGTCGTCGGCCTTGCATTCGGATTCCTCGTGCCCCGCCTCGTCTTCGGTGGGCGTGGCGCTATCGTCTTTTGCATTCCGATCATCGGGCTGCGCCTCGATTTCTGGCTCATCCTGCACATCAACGCTCGGATCGTCAAACGCAATCTCGGCCAGCGCGATCTGGTCTAGGCTCTCCAGGGCCTCGGCGCACGCTTCTGCATCTTGGGCCGCATCCTCTTGGCCCATCGTCTCATCTTTCATATATCCCCCAAGCTCAATATCGGGACAACACTGTACCCAAAAACGGGACCCCATAGAGCCGCCGCAGGATTTGAAATCCGATTTTATATATGCGCATGTTTTGAATGAAAGTACAACAACAAAAAGCCCCGGAAAGCGGGCGAATCGCTTTCCGGGGCTGCGCATGACGCGCGATTGCGGCGTCGGCTAAGTTTGCCTACATCCAAATGTGGACGGAATAAACATGTTACTCGGCGTGCGCGTAATCAACCTTGGCGCGGCGGGCAGTGGCCTTCTCCCAATCGCTGGTGCCCTCAAAGACATCCTGCTTGTAGGGATTGCGGCCGAGCTTCTTGGCACGGTAGGCGACGTAGATGATCGCGGCGATGTTGGCGATTAGCGCGGCGACCGAGACCGCGGTGGCGGCGCCGGGATCGAGCGTGGAGTGCGTCACAAAGATGGACTCCTCCTGGAAGTACGGGAACACCTGGGCAAACATGCACCAAATGGCCAGCGTAAAGGCGCGGTTCTGAATCCAGCCGCCCTTGTTCCAGATAAAGGCGGCGACGGTGGGCGCCAGCAGCAGCGCAAAGCCGCAGAACCAGGAGTGGGTGGGCAGGCAGTTGTAGGTGTAGCAGAAGTTCCAGATATCGTAGGCGATGATGTAGACCCAGGTCATGTCGGGCCACAGCATGTCGGTCTGATCCTCGGAGGCGTAGACGCTCCACCAACCGGTCATGCAGAAGATGTTGATGATACCGGCGACGCCGTTGAACACGTTGTTCCAGCCGGCCAGCTGCGTGGCGCCCTCGGAGGTGACCCAGGTGGACTGGCCCAGGACAAAGAAGTGATAGGCGCTCTCGAAGTCGGACACGACGGCGATCATGATGTTGATGGCGACGATCACAAACGGCCACGCGCGGAACCAATGCGCCTTGCCGATCTTGCCCCACTGGTACTTAATGGCAATGAAGCCCCAGCAACCGGCCAGCGCCGCGTACACCTTCGCATAGTGGAACCAGCTGTTCTGGTACACATGGGTGGGGTTGGTGAGCGCCCACTCGGCGCCCTGCGAGACGCCGATGGCGATGGCGACGCAGTAGATGGTCATGGCCAGCGGAGCCACGCCAAAGATGATGGCCGCGCCCAGCTTGGTGCGGCGGCCGACCTCGTTGAGCACGATCAGGCCAATAAAGACCATGGCCCAGCCGGCCCAGTGGATAAGGGTATCGCTACCCCAAACATCGAACAGCATGCTGCTCTCCTTTCACACGCCCGCGGCCCCTCTTCTGATCGCGGGCAGTTTGGCCAAATGTCGTCAGTTCTGGGGCTTGCGCTCCGGGTACTTGGCGGTGTAGCCCTCGATGTGGAGCGTCGAGGCGATGATTTCCTTGACCGTCTCGTCGGGCACATCGGGGTGCGTGCGGATATACATCAAAAGACCCATGATGAGGGTGTAGAACGTTTCGTAGACATGATCGATGCGCAGCTCGTGATGGGCGACAAAGTCCACCACGGTGGTGTCGCAGATGTACTGAGCCACGCGTTGGACCACGTTGTGCAGAAAGCCGCCGTAGAGCGCGCCGCTGCTCGAGGTCAGGGTACTCGGCAGCTCGTGGCCGCTGGCGACCAGGCGCTTAAAGAGCGGGGCGACGGTGTCGAGCGCGCCCTCAATATCACCGACGATGCGGTTGGCATTCCACTGCTCGAGCTCGGAGATAAAACCGTCGATTGCCTCGTCCATAACAGCGGTGACAGCGGCGTCCATGTCAGCGAAGTAGTGGTAGAACAGCGAGCGCGTGCAGCCGGCTCGCTTGGTCACGGCCGAGACAGATAGATGCGACACGCCCAGCTCGGAGCTTACGGTGCGCACGGCATCGAGGATCTCGCGACGGCGTTCGTCACCCGTCAGTCGTTTTGCCGCGTTATCGGATGCGGGGACGGCATCGACCACAGAGGTATCTGCTGTGTTGTTGCCCATGCGTTTGCCGCCTTTCATCCTCTTTTGCCTGACCGTTCGCCTAACAGTCTTGAATATTGTTGACGGTTCGTCAATACTATTTTTGACACAATGTCAACAATGGCGGGTGAACGGCATGGGGGCATGCCCGGCCTGCAAAAAAGAGGGGTGCTGCGGTCTCGCCGGGCTGTGGCAAGAGAAGGGACAACCATGATTCTCAACGGACCGGGAATTAGCTACACCGAGCCCGATATCGGTTCGGAGTTCGTGCCGTCGCTGCCGGAGCATCCGCGCGAGGCCATCGTCAAGCTGTGTGAGCACTGCACCAACCGTCTGCTGCATCGCGACGAGCTGCTGGGCTACGAGTACTGGTCGTTTGCCGAGGCCGCGACCGACGAGCAGGCCGAAGTGCTCTGCAAGATGAAGATGCGCCGTCCCTATACGCTGCCCGAGATGGTCAAGCTCACCGGCATGCCCGAGGCTGATATCGAGAAGATGCTCGACGACATGAGCTACACGGGTCTGCTCGAGTACAACTGGGAAAACCCCGAGCGCGCCAAGCAGTGGGTGCTGCCCATGCTGGTGCCGGGTTCTGCCGAGTTCCTCAACATGCGCGTGAGCCAGCTCGAGGAGCACCCGGTCTATGCCAAGTTCTTTGAGCAGGCGTCCAAGGGACCACTGTCCAAGGCCACGCCGATGGTGCCGCCCGGAGGCGCCGGTATCGGCATGCACGTCATTCCGGTCGAGAAGGCTATCGATGCTTCGAGCACCTCGGTGCCGATCGAGCATATCGAGCATTGGCTCGACAAATACGATGGCAAATATGCCGCCAGCACCTGCAGTTGCCGCGCGAGCCGTCGCGTGATGGGTGAGGGCTGCGCCGACGACCCGGCCGATTGGTGTATCGCCGTGGGCGATATGGCCGACTACGTGGTCGAAACCGATCGTGGCCATTACGTGACCCGCGACGAGGTTTACGACATCCTGCGCCAGGCCGAGGACAACGGCTTTGTGCACCAGATCACCAACATCGACGGCGAGAACAAGATCTTCGCCATCTGCAACTGCAACGTCAACGTGTGCTACGCCCTGCGCACCTCGCAGCTGTTCAACACGCCCAACCTGTCGCGCTCGGCCTATGTCGCCAAGGTCGAGAAGGACAAGTGCGTGGCCTGCGGTCGCTGCGTTGAGGTGTGCCCGGCCGGTGCCGCCAAGCTGGGCCAGAAGCTCTGCAGCAAAAAGGCCGGCGGACAGGTGCCCGAGTATCCGCGCCAGGAGCTGCCCGATGCCACCAAGTGGGATCACACCAAGTGGTCGCCCAACTACCGCAACGACAACCGCATCGAGACGCATGAGTCCGGCACCGCTCCCTGCAAGACGGCCTGCCCCGCGCATGTCGCCGTTCAGGGCTATTTGAAGCTCGCGGCTCAGGGTCGCTATGACGAGGCCCTAGCACTCATTAAGCGCGAGAACCCGCTGCCCGCTATCTGCGGCCGTGTGTGCAACCGCCGCTGTGAGGATGTCTGCACTCGCGGCCGTGTGGACGCCGCCGTGGCTATCGACGAGGTCAAGAAGTTCATCGCCCAGCGCGATCTGGATGCCGCGACCCGCTATGTCCCACCTGTGGTGACCCCGACGCGTGCCGGCGGCTTCGACCAGAAGATCGCCATCATCGGTGCCGGTCCGGCCGGCCTGTCCTGCGCTTTCTACCTGGCCGAGAAGGGCTACAAGCCTGTCGTGTTCGAGAAGAACGAGCGCCCGGGCGGTATGCTCACCTACGGTATTCCCAGCTTTAAGCTGCAGAAGGACGTTATCGAGGCCGAGGTCGAGATCATTCGCCTGATGGGCGCCGAGTTCCGCTATGGCGTGGAGGTCGGTCGCGATGTGACGCTCGACGAGCTGCGCGAGCAGGGCTTTAAGGCCTTCTACGTGGCTATTGGCTGCCAGGGTGGCCGCCTTGCCGGTATTCCGGGTGAGGATGCCGAGGACGTGACCGTGGCCGTCGACTTTTTGCGCGAGGTCAACAGTGGCAAGATCGACGCGCTGCCCGGCCGCACCATCGTGGTGGGCGGCGGCAACGTGGCTATCGACGTCGCGCGCAACGCCTGCCGTCTGGGCTCCGAGCACGTTGAGATGTTCTGCCTGGAGAGCGAGGCCCAGATGCCCGCCAGCGAGGAGGAGCGTCGCGAGGCCGTTGAGGACGGCGCGCACATCAGCTGCGGCTGGGGTCCCAAGGAGGTTCACCTGGACGAGGCCGGTCGTGTGTGCGGTATCACCTTCAAGCGCTGCACGCGTGTCTTTGACGACGAGGGCCGTTTTGCGCCCGAGTACGACGAGAACGACTTGCGCCGTGTCGATGCCGACCGTGTCGTCATGTCGATTGGCCAGTCCATTGTGTGGGGCGACCTGCTGGCTGGCTCCAAGGTGGAGCTTGGCCGCGGCCAGGGTGCTCTTGCCGATCCCCAGACCTACCAGACCGCCGAGCCCGACATCTTTGTGGGCGGCGATGTCTACACCGGTCCGAGCTTTGCCATCGATGCCATTGCCGCCGGTCACGAGGCCGCCGTGTCCATCCATCGCTTTGTGCAGCCGGGCTCCACGCTCACCATCGGCCGCAACCAGCGCCGCTACACCGCGCTCGACCGCGACGACGTTGTGCTCGAGGGCTACGACAACGCGAGCCGCGAGGTTGCCCACGTGGACCGCGAGCGCGAGAAGGCTGCGCCCTTTAGCGAGTACGTCGAGACCTTTACCGAAGAGCAGGTGCGCGCCGAGACCGCCCGCTGCCTGGGTTGCGGTGCCTCGATCGTCGACCCCAACAAGTGCATCGGCTGCGGCCTGTGCACCACCAAGTGCGCGTTCGACGCCATCCATCTGGATCGCGACCGCCCCGAGTGCTCCACGATGGTCAAATACGAGCAAAAGCTCCCCAGTCTGGGTAAGTACGCTTTGAAACGCGCAATCAAAATCAAGTTCGGTCGTAAATAGGTAACCATGGCCGGTAGGGGGACGGCGCAGACTAGATTTCGCCGTCCCCTTGCTTTGAGTTTGCATCGCATCAACCGTTGTTGAAAGGTTTCTACCTTGCACGAATTGGGAATCGTTTATCACATCATTCGCGATGTTGAGAACGTGGCGCGCGCCAATGGCGTGAGTCGCGTTTCGAGCGTCACGCTGCTGCTGGGCGAGGTCTCGGGCGTCGTTTCCGACTTACTGCTCGACGCTTGGCGCTGGGCGGCAGATAAAAAGTCCATCACCGAGGATGCGGAGCTTATTGTGGAGCCCGTCGAGGCCGTGACACATTGCGAGGCGTGCGGCCGCGACTACGCGACGGTCGAGCACGGCAAGACCTGCCCCCATTGCGGTAGCGGCGAGACATACCTGCTGCAGGGTCAGGAGGTCATGATCAAGCAGATCGAGACCCCCGACGAGGACCCGGCAGGCGCTGCCCCCGATGGCCCTTCCGACGCCCCCGACGCCGTCGACGCCGCCAACCCCCTCCACATCGCCTAACTTGGTCGTTGGGGACGTTCTTAAACGACTAGTCAAACAAGAACGTCCCCAACGACTAGTCGTTTAAGAACGTCCCCAATGACTACTTGCGCTAGAGCATAAGTCACGCTAATAGTCAAGTTATGTCTGTTTAAACAAAATAGCGGCAGTACAAGTGCATTCGAGCTTGCCTAAAATCGATATTAATGAACAGCCTGCTTGTATCTGTAAAATGCACGGCTTGATGAGCGGCGCCTTGGCGGGTAATGAGTGAAAAACCAGCAACGTAATCAACTTGTAACAAACCTAGACTTTTAAACAAATAATGCAACCTTTTGCAAATTTAGCGATAATTCCACAAACTAAACAGGTATACTTCCTTAATGTCGTGTAGGGAATACGTAGACAAAAAGGAGGTTATGTGATGGTAAGTATTGTTCTTGCTAGCCACGGGGACTTGGCAGCTGGAATCAAGCAGACGGGCTCGATGGTCTTTGGCGATCAGCCGTCTGTTGCCGTGGTCTCGCTCGAGCCGAGCATGGGCCCTGACGACTTCCGTGCCAAGGTCGAGGAAGCAATCGCTTCCTTCGAGGACCAGGAGCAGGTGCTCTTCCTCGTTGATCTGTGGGGCGGCACGCCGTTCAACCAGATTAGCGGGCTCATCGAGGGCCACGATTCCTGGGCTATCGTCACCGGTGTCAACCTGCCTATGCTCATCGAGGCATATTCGCAGCGCTTTGACGCAAAGAACACTGCACATGCGATCGCAAAACATCTCGTGACTGAGGCTAAGGCTGGCGTACGCGTCAAGCCCGAGTCTCTGGAGCCCGAGGAGAAGAAGCCGGCTGCGGCCGCCGCTGCTCCTGCAGGCGCCATCCCTCCGGGAACGGTCATCGGCGACGGGCACATCAAGATTGCCCACGTCCGTATCGACACCCGTCTGCTGCATGGTCAGGTGGCCACCACGTGGACCAAGCAGATCAACCCCAACCGCATCATCGTGGTTTCCGACGGCGTTGCTCACGACGAGCTCCGCAAGACCATGATCGAGCAGGCTGCCCCTCCGGGAGTCCATGCCAACGTCGTGCCCATCAAGAAGATGGCCGAGGTCGTCAAGGACACGCGCTTTGGTGACACCAAGGCCATGCTGCTCTTTGAGAACCCGCAGGATCTGCTCAAGGCCATCGAGGCCGGCGTCGACATCAAGGAAGTCAACATCGGCTCCATGGCTCACTCCAAGGGCAAGGTCGTCGTCACCAACGCCGTCGCTATGGGCGATGATGACGTCAAGACTCTCGAGGCCCTCAAGGCCAAGGGCGTCAAGTTCGAGGTCCGCAAGGTTCCTTCGGATTCCTCCGAGGATCTCGACGCCATGTTGAAGAAAGCTAAGGCCGAACTGGCCGCTCAAGCATAGTAAAGGAGGGTCCGATACATGTCTGCAATCACTATTCTGCTTGTTGCGATTGTCGCGTTGCTTGCCGGTATGGAAGGCATTCTGGATGAGTTCCAGTTCCATCAGCCGCTCGTGGCATGCACGCTTATCGGTCTCGTAACCGGTCACCTTCAGGAGGGCATCCTCCTGGGCGGTTCGCTCCAGATGATGGCCCTTGGCTGGGCTAACGTCGGCGCCGCCGTCGCGCCTGACGCCGCTCTGGCCTCGGTCGCCTCTTCGATCATCATGGTGCTCGCCCTCAACGGCGGCGCTACCGATCCGTCGAAGGCCGTTACCGCCGCTATCGCCGTCGCTGTCCCGCTGTCGGTCGCTGGCCTGTTCCTGACCATGATCTGCCGTACCCTGGCTACCGCTATCGCTCACGCCATGGACGGTTGCGCCGAGAAGGGCGACTTCGCCGGCATCGAGCGCTGGCAGTACATTGCCATCCTTATGCAGGGCCTTCGTATCGCCATCCCGGCAGTGCTTCTGTGCATCATCCCGGCCGAGGCTGTTACCAACGCGCTTAACGCTATGCCCGACTGGCTGTCCGGCGGCATGGCTGTCGGCGGCGGCATGGTCGCTTCCGTCGGTTACGCCATGGTCATCAACATGATGGCCACCAAGGAGACCTGGCCGTTCTTCATCCTCGGCTTTGTCCTTGCTGCCATCCCTCAGCTCACGCTGATCGCCCTTGGCCTCATCGGCATTTCCCTTGCCCTCATCTACCTTGGCCTTAAGGATCTGGCCAAGCAGGGTGGCGGCATGGGCGGTGGCTCCGGCGACCCGCTCGGCGACATTCTGAACGATTACGAGTAGGAGGGGAGTGATACATATGGCAGAGAACAAGATTCAGCTCACCAAGGCTGACCGCAAGAAGGTTTGCTTCCGTCATCAGTTCCTTCAGGGCTCGTGGAACTACGAGCGTATGCAGAACGGCGGCTGGTGCTTCGCAATGATCCCTGCGATCAAGAAGCTCTACACCAGCAAGGATGACCAGATTGCCGCTCTTAAGCGCCACCTGGAGTTCTATAACACCCACCCCTATGTTTCCGCCCCCGTCATTGGCGTTACCCTCGCTCTCGAGGAGGAGCGCGCCAACGGTGCTCCGATCGACGACGTCGCCATCCAGGGCGTCAAGGTCGGTATGATGGGCCCGCTCGCCGGCGTCGGCGACCCCGCCTTCTGGTTCACCCTTCGCCCGATTCTGGGCGCTCTGGGCGCTTCCATGGCCCTGTCCGGCAGCATCGCCGGTCCGCTGCTGTTCTTCTTCGCGTGGAACATCATCCGTTACGCCTTCCTGTGGTACACGCAGGAGTTTGGCTACAAGGTCGGCTCCTCCATCGCCAAGGACCTCTCCGGCGGTCTGATGGGCAAGGTTACCGAGGGTGCTTCCATCCTGGGCATGTTCATCATCGGCGCCCTGGTCGAGCGCTGGGTGTCCATCTCCTTCACCCCGGTCGTCTCCAAGGTCACGCAGTCTGCTGGCGCCTTTATCGACTGGGCTAACCTGCCCTCCGGTTCTGAGGGTGTCAAGGAAGCACTGACGATGTATAACTCCATCGGTGCTAACGCCCTTGATCAGGTGAAGGTCACCACGCTTCAGGCCAACCTCGATCAGCTCATCCCCGGCCTTGCCGCCGTGTGCCTGACCCTGCTGGTCTGCAAGCTCCTCAAGAAGAAGGTCAGCCCGATCGTCATCATCCTGGCTCTCTTCGCCGTCGGCATTATCGGTCGCGTCTGCGGCTTCATGTAAGCACGCTTCGGCTTAAGACCGAGAGTTGCTAGGCAAGGGCTTTTGAGCTATTGAAACGGACCGCACCCGGTGGGTACACTGGATGCGGTCCGATTGTTTTATTTGGAGGGCGAGGCGCGCATGGCGCAATCTCAGAACAGCACGGTCGATCTGGCAACGCCGGCGACCTGCCTGATGGGGCTTACCAGCCACGGTAACGTGATGGTGGGCAATAAGGCGTTCGAGTACTATAACGAGCGTAATCCCGAGGATTTTATTCAGATTCCGTGGGACGAGGTCGACTATATCGCCGCCGAGGTTTTGCGCGGCACCAAGAAGATTACGCGTTTTGCCATCTTTACCAAGGATAACGGCCACTTTACGTTTTCGACGCGCGACGACAAAGAGACGCTTCGTGCGGTTCGCAAGTACGTCGACGAGGATAAGCTCGTGCGTTCGCCCGACTTCATCGATGTGACGGCCAAGGGCGCCAAGAGCATCCCCTCCGTTATCAAAAACCTCTTCCACAAAGGCAACTAGTCGCTGGGTAGTCGTTGGGGACGTTCTTAAACGACTAGTCATCAAAGAACGTCCCCAATGACTACCTCGTGACGATAGTGCAAATCTGCTACACTAATACAACATGCCTCCGTAGCTCAGGGGATAGAGCACCGCTCTCCTAAAGCGGGTGTCGACGGTTCGAATCCGCCCGGGGGCACCA
>CABRGB010000040.1 GCA_902470345.1 uncultured Collinsella sp. | reverse complement strand
GTGCCACCGTCAAGGGTTCCACCGACGCCGCCGAGATCGCCAAGACGATCAACGCCCGCCTGGTCTAATCCAGCAGTTAGCGAATAATATCGCCCCTTGCAACAAAGGCGGAGACCCTCTCCAGGGCCTCCGCCTTTTTTCATCCCCTCCCATAAGTTGCGGTGAAATAGGGACTGTTTTAACGATTCAACTCCAAAATCAGTCCCTATTTCACCGCAACTTACAAAAGGGCATAGATAGACCTCATCAACTAGATCAACCAGGCGAACAAAAACTCAGCCAGAATTCCGTTCGCACGATATTGCTCTGGACCGACCGAGTTTCCGCAGCTTGCTCGCCCACAGGGGGCCGGGCGCGGCCAGTGAGATTTATCGCGAGTTCCGCACGAGCCGAAGAGCACTTAATGTGCTCTTCGTGCGAGCAGGACTGTAGAGCAGGAAATATCACTGGCCGCACCCGGCCCCCCTGTGGGCGAGCAAGTGGACGACAAACACATCTGTCCAACAATTCGTCCGAAACATAATGAAAAACAGTTTGATGTGAGTTAATATAAACAACGTCGTGAATCTGACTCCTGCCGCATGCATGACAGGGGTTAAACACAAAAAAGGAGTCAATTATGGTTTCTGAGAAGGCAACCCTCGTCAATCCGCAGGGTCTTCACATGCGTCCGGCCGGCCTCTTCGCCTCCACCATGGGCAAGTACGCCTGCGACGTGACTGTCGTCACCCCCGAGAAGGAGGTCAACGGCAAGTCCCCGATGGCCCTCATGGCTGCTGGTATCCCTTGCGGTACCGAGGTCGAGGTCAAGTGCGACGGCGCCGACGAGGCCGAGGCTCTGGCTGCTGCCATCGAGCTCATCAAGAGCGGTCTTGGCGAGTAGAACTCAAACGGGTCGCATGTTGAACAATTAAGTTCATACTTGGGGGCGCAGTGACCTGTTCAAGGTAGCTGCGCTCTTTTGTCATGGATATGGCAAAACGCTTTATCTCATGACACGGAGAGAGGAATGGGAATGTATCAGGGAGTCAACGCATCCGAGGGCATCGGCATCGGCACCGTCATGGTGGCCGTCGATCCCGACTTGACGTTTGAACCGCACGAGGTTGCTGATTCGGCAGCAGAGAAGGAGCGTTATCAGTCCGCTCTTTCGGTCTTCTGCGAGAAGACCCAGGCTCAGGCCGACCACATGAAGGAGACGGTGGGCGAGGCCGAGGCCGAGATTATGAGCGGACACATTGTCCTGGCTCAGGATCCGGGCATGACCGACGCCATCAACGCTGCCATTGATGGCGGCACCTGCGCCGAGCAGGCGCTCATGGACACCTCGACCATGTTCGAGAACATGTTTCTGTCCATGGACGACGAGATGTTCCGTCTGCGCGCGGCCGACATCGCCGACATCCGCACCGGTATTCTGGCCGAGCTGCTGGGCAAGGAGGTCGTCGACCTCTCCGTCCTGCCCGAGAACACCGTCGTTGTCGTGCACGACCTTACGCCGTCCATGACCGCCACGATCGATAAGGCCCACGTTGCCGGCATTGTCACCGAGACCGGTGGCCGCACTTCGCACTCCGCGATCATCGCGCGCGCCCTCGAGATTCCGGCCGTCCTTTCGGTCTCTAACAGCTGCACCGCGCTTCGCAACGGTATGACCGTCGTCGTCGACGGTGGCAAGGGTGTTGTCGAGGCCGATCCCGACGAGGAGACGCTCGCTGCCTACACCGCTAAGGCCGAGGCCTTTGCTGCCGAGAAGGCAGCCCTCGAGGCCTTCCGCGGCAAGCCTTCTGTGACTGCCGATGGCATCAAGAAGATCATCGCCTGCAACATCGGTAATCCCGATGACGTGCCCAACGCGCTCGATCATGATGCCGAGGCTATCGGTCTGTTCCGCTCCGAGTTCCTGTTCATGGACTCTGCCGAGCTTCCTTCCGAGGAGGAGCAGTTCAACGCCTATCGCAAGGTCGCCAGCGCGCTCAAGGGCGCTCCGGTCATCATCCGCACGCTCGATGTGGGTGGCGACAAGGAGATTCCGTACCTGCACATGGTCAAGGAAGACAACCCCTTCATGGGCTTCCGCGCCGTGCGTTACTGCCTGGCCAATCCCGACCAGTACAAGGTCCAGCTCCGCGCCCTGCTGCGCGCCAGCGCCTTCGGTGACGTCAAGATCATGATTCCGCTCGTCACTTGCGTCGAGGAGGTCGTGGCTGTCAAGGAGCTCGTCGAGCAGTGCAAGGCCGAGCTGACCGAAGAGGGTCGCAAGTTCAACGAGAACATCGAGGTCGGCATCATGGTCGAGACGCCCGCCGCCTCGCTGCTCGCTGACCGTCTTGCCGAGGTCGCCGACTTCTTCTCCATCGGCACCAACGACCTGATCGGCTACACCATGTGCGCCGACCGTGGCAACGACACCATCTCCAACCTGTACCAGGTGTACTATCCCGCCGTGCTCCGCTCGCTCAAGAACATCATCGAGAGCGGCGTGAAGGCCGGCATCATGGTCGGTATGTGCGGCGAGGCCGCTGCCGATCCGCTGCTCGAGCCGCTGCTGATCAGCTGGGGCCTGGAGGAGTTCTCGATGAGCGCTCCGTCGATCCTGCGCGCCCGCAAGACCATCAGCCAGTGGACCAAGGCCGAGTGCGACGAGCTCGCCGAGAAGGCGCTCGCCTGCAACACTGCCGCCGAGGTCAAGGCGCTGCTCGAGTCCGCAGCTCGTTAATTTGGTATCAGAGGTAACCGCGTGGTTGGAATGGGCCGGCCACGCGGCCCTCACATATACAGGGGGTACTGTAAATGTTCTACACGCTAACCGCTAATCCGGCTGTCGACATGACGGTCTCGAGCTCTCCGCTTGAGCCCGACGAGAACGTCCGCACCGGCTCGGCCAGCTACACGGCCAACGGCAAGGGCCTGGACGTGTCCTTCGCCTTTAAGAAGATGGGCGTCGACACCGTCGCGCTCGGCTTCTTCGCCGGCTTCACGGGCAAGTTCATCGTCGAGGAGGTCATGAACCTGGGTTGCCTGTGCCGCCCGGTCTGGACCGACGGCATCACGCGCATCAACACCTACGTCAACGATGGCCAGCACGAGTACGGCATCCTGAACCCCGGCGCCCCGATTACGCCGCAGCACCAGGAGGAGCTCTACAACATCCTGGACACCGCGGGCGACCTTGAGTGCCTGATCGTCTCCGGTTCCGTGCCTCCCAAAGCTACGCCCGACTTCCTGGCTCAGGTCATGGAGCACGCTCAGGCTCGTGGCGCCGACGTCGTCCTGGACCTGTCCTCCGACAAGCTCAAGGAGCTCGCTCACAAGAAGCCGCTGCTCATCAAGCCGAACCATCACGAGATGAAGGCTATCTTCGGCGTGCCGGTCGACACCGACGACGAGGTCCGCGTTGCCATGAAGCTCGCCCACGACGCCGGCGTCCAGAACGTGCTGCTCACCCGTGGTAGCCGCGGCGACGCTTACTTCTCCAACGGCGAGGACATCTGGTACGCCAAGCGTGAGTTCAACATCAAGCTGGTCTCTTCCGTCTGCGCCGGCGACTGCACCCTCGCTGCGTTCCTGCACAAGTGGTACAGGGATCGCGACAACGTCGAGGAGGCCATGAAGCTCGCTATGGCCACCGGCGCCAACGTCGCTGAGTCCGTGGGCATTGGCGACTTCGGTCACGTTGACGAGTACAGCAAGCGCGTTGCTGTCCGTAAGCTCGACCGCAAGTAAGCGAAAAGCGACAAATTCATGCGCATGCGGCGTCCCGATTTCAATCGGGGCGCCGTTTTTTGTCCCACCCGAACTTCGGCGCCGTCCTTCACGCGTTCCACACCGTTCGCCGAGTTGTTGTAGCCTTTTGCCGAAGCGTGGAATATACTTTCATTAACACGATGCTTCGTGAAAGGAACATTCATGATTTATACGCTCACTGCAAATCCCGCCATTGACTACAACATCTCCTGCGACGGCCTGTCCGCCAATACCGTTACGCGCACCCGCAACGCGGTCTACACCCCCAACGGCAAGGGCCTCAACGTCTCGTTTACGCTCGACCACTACGGCGTCGACACCACAATCCTGGGCTTCTTCGCCGGCTTCTCGGGCGAGTTCATCGTTAAGGGCGCCGAGGCCCTTGGCGTGCCCGTTAAGCCCGTGTGGACTGACGGCATCACGCGAGTCAACGTGTTCCTCAACGCCGGTCCCGACACCGAGTACAACATGGTCAATGCCGGTGCCGCCATTAACGAAGCCAACGAGCAGGAGATGTTTGAGCTTATTGATTCGCTCGACGATATGACCTGCCTGGTTATCAGCGGCTCGCTGCCCCCCAATACCTCCGAGGGTTTCCTGGCCGAGGTCCTGCGTCGCGTGAAGGCCAAGGGCGCCGAGTTCGTGCTCGATATCTCGAGCCATCAGCTGGCCGATCTCATTGCCATGGAGCCGTTGCTCATTAAGCCCAACGACGACGAGCTGCTCGACATCTTTGGCATTAAGGTGAGCGGTGGCGACGATGAGTCCGTCAAGGGCGCTATGGCCGAGCTCCACGCCAAGGGCGCCAAGAATGTGCTGCTGACCCTCGGTGGCGACGGCGCGTACTTCTCCAACGGCGAGCACATCTGGTTTGCCAACCGAACCTTTGAGGTTAAGCTGCTATCGACTGTCTGCGCCGGCGATTCCTCGCTTGCTGCCTTCTTGTCCGTGTGGCACGACGCCCCCGAGCGCGTCGAGGACGCCCTGCGCCTCTCGATGGCCACCGGTGCCAATGTGGTTGAGTGCCCTGGCTTGGGCGATTTTGCCAAGGTGGACGAATATAAGAAGAACATCGAAGTTCGCCAGGTCTGCTAGCCGCATCGATACATCGTTGCCGAACACCCGCTTTGGATTTCCGAGGCGGGTGTTTTTTGCGCGCTTAACGTATATGGCGTCTGCTGTCTCGTTTTATCGAATCGACGACGCGATTGCGTGTGCGCGCTTTCCCGTTTCTTGCTAGACTTCTTGAGAACCATCGATTAATGCTCGCAAGTGCAGGAGGCCATAGGCATGTGCAATGTTTCGCTCAACGGTACGCAGCCGACCGATGCCTCCCTGCGTGTGCTACATGCGCTCGAGGAAGCCGGTCTTGAGGCTTGGTACGTAGGCGGTTGGGTGCGTGATGCCCTGATGGGGTGCCCCAGCCATGATGTTGACATGTGCTGCAGCGGCCTATGGCAGGAGTCCAAAGCGGCGCTCGAGGCGGCTGATATTGCCGTGGTTGAGTCGGGCATTAAATTTGGCGGCATCACGGCCATTTGCGATGGCGAGCGCATTGAGGTCACCACCTACCGCTTGGACGGCTTTTACACCGACGGCCGTCACCCCCAGAGTGTGGAGCGTGCGGCGTCGCTTGAGGACGATCTGGCGCGTCGCGACTTTACCGTTAACGCTATGGCCTGGCATCCCGGGCGTGGTCTTGTCGACCGCTACGATGGCCAGGGTGATCTGGAGCGCAAGCTCATCCGCGCCGTTGGAGATCCCAAGCGTCGTTTTAACGAGGACGCGCTTCGCATGCTGCGCGCGGTGCGCTTTGCCTGCCGTCTGGATTTTATGATTGAACCCGCGACCAAACAGGCGCTTGCCGAGTGCGCGCCGCTGCTCGATGCCGTGGCACGCGAGCGCGTGGGTATTGAGCTTGAGGGCATCCTTTCGACTGGTCACGGGGGAGACGCGATGCTGCGCTACCCCGAGCTTGTTTGTGCCGCCGTGCCCGAACTCGCGCCCGCTCGCGGGTTTGATCAGCGCAGCGTCTATCATGCGTTTAACGTCTACGAGCATATCGCCCGCGTGCTGACGGTGGCAGGGGAGCTGGCGCTGTGCGACGGCGTCGCGCCCTCGTCGAGCCTTATGTGGGCGGCTTTTTTGCACGACGTTTCCAAGCCCGATTGCTTTACGGTCGATCACGCCGGCAGCGGACACTTTTACGGTCATCCCGAGCTCGGCGCCAAGAAGGCGCGTTTCATCATGGATCGCCTGGCGCTCTCGCACGATTTGGTACGCGATGTGTGCCTGCTGATCAAATACCATGACAAGCCGCTGCGTCCCGAGCGATCCTGCCTGCTCAATATGATGCGCGCGCTTTCGGGCGAGGGCGTCGATACGCCGCGTCTGATGGACGAGCTCATGGACCTTAAGCGTGCCGACACGCTCGGCAAGGCACCTTCGTGTTTCTATTACGTCGAGACGATTGAGGAGATGCGTGCGCTGGCTCGCGAGTTGCTGGCGGCGGGGGAGCCCTATACGCTCAAGATGCTTGCCATCAATGGTGGGGATTTGATCCGCGCCGGCGTCAAGTCAGGGCCGGAACTGGGGCAGCTGCTCAACGCCGCCCTCGATGCCGTAATCGAAGACAACATTCCCAACGAGCGCGAGGCCCTCCTGGCCAACCTCAACCTGGGGTAGTTAATTTGGGACGGGGCTTTTTTAGCTGCTCCTGCTGTCAATCGGACGAACCGATAGTGATTTTGGCAGAGGTAGCTAAAATAGCCCCGTCCCAAATTAACTAACCGGCTGACCTGCGCTTTCCATAACCTGCCGACATTTTTTCGGCAATTTGGAATTTTTTCTTGCGCTCGCGTTTTTTGTCCCGTAATATATTTCCTCGCAGCACGGCAGTGCAGATGTCATGTGGCCCGTTCGTCTAGCGGTTTAGGACGCCGCCCTCTCAAGGCGGAGATCACCAGTTCGAATCTGGTACGGGCTACCACTTCTTTTCTGCTGAGGCTTATGGCCCGTTCGTCTAGCGGTTTAGGACGCCGCCCTCTCAAGGCGGAGATCACCAGTTCGAATCTGGTACGGGCTACCATGAATCTGAGACCCGGACTTCCCACGGAAGTCCGGGTTTTTTATTTCCGAGCAAACCATCTGCAATTCCCATTTGGCCCATAGCTTTTCGTTCTGCTTGTGGCCCTTGCGGGTACAATATGCAAGATATTTGGACGGTCAGAAGGAGCCTCATGAAGGAGTCCTCTCAGCATACATCTAAGCCCCAGGTCGAGGTTGAGGCTTCGGGCGGCGATGACAACAAGAGTGCACGTCGCGGTGCCATTTTTATTGGCGTCGTGCTGGTTGGCTATATCGCCTATCTGGTCGTGACCGGTCAGATGGGGCAGTTTTGGGCTGCCATGTCGAGCGTCCAGGCGCCGTGGCTCGTTGTTGCATGCTTTTGCATGTTCCTGTACCTCTTCTTTGGCATCGTTGCCTATGCGATTGCCGTCTGGCTCGATCCCAATTCGCCCGTCGGCATTCGCGATCTGATCTCGGTCGAGGCGAGCGGTATCTTCTTTGGCAACCTGACGCCCATGATGATGGGCTCTACGCCTGCCCAGATCTACCGCCTGACCAAGGCAGGCCAAAACGTCGGCGAGGCCGGTGCCACGCAGTTCACGCGCTTTATCGTGTATCAGTTTGGCCTCGTTGCCTGGGGCGCCATTCTGCTTCTTGCTCGCATGCCGTTTTTCGCCGAGCGCTATGGCGACATGACGCTGCTGTGCGTCTTTAGTTTTGGCGGTCACTGCTGCATTCTGCTTGGCATCTTTGCCGTCGCGCTCATGCCCAAGACCGTCACACGTGTCGCGCACTGCATCATCAATTGGCTCGAGCGAATGGGCGTCTCGGCCACCAAGATCGAGGGCTGGCGTACGTTTGTCGACGGCGAAATCTACTCGTTCTCCGAGAAGTTCAAGCTTTCGGCCGGCCATTTTTCGTCCATGCTGCTCACGGTGGTCATCACCATGTTGCAGCTCGCGTTTTTCTATCTCGTGCCGTATTTCCTGATGCTTGCCTTTGGCCACCACGAAGTTGACTTTTTCTCGGTCATGGCCGCGAGCGCCTTTGTTCAACTCCTGAGCTCTGCTGTTCCCCTGCCCGGTGGCACCGGTGGTGCCGAGGGCGGCTTCGCGCTGTTCTTGGGTCATTTCTTTGGATCGGCGTCGACCGCCGGTTACCTGCTGTGGCGCCTCATTACGTTTATCGCGCCGACTATTTTGGCCGCGCCCCTGCTGGGCCTCAAGAGCGCTCACAACGAGAGTATCCATGCACGCTGGGATCGCGTGATGCGCAAGCTCGGACGAACGCCTCAGACGTCCTCTAAGCCTGCAAAGCCCCATCCTGTGCATGCGGTTACCGTGGATCCCAATCAACATGCTCAGAAGGCTTCTGGGGCCGCCAAACCGGCGCATAAGGCCTATGTGCGCCAGACGGGCGACGGCATCCGTGTGTCCCCGGCTGCTTTGAACAAAAAGAAACACTCTAAGGCGTAATAGTTGGTCGTGCGTTCTTCATGTTGCCGGGCATTTTTGTGCCGGATGGGGGATAATCCTCTTACGTAGATTAACTCTCATCTGTTGATGAATGCTCGCATTCCGAAGGGATACAACCATGGCCACCAACAAACCGCGCCTCGACCGCCGCATCGTTCGCAGCCGCAATGCCATCCTTTCTGCATTTGAGCGCCTTTTGATGGATAAGCCGCTTGCCGACATTACGGTGAGTGCTATCGCGCGTGAGGCAAATGTCGACCGCAAGACCTTTTACGTACACTTCGGTACGGTTGACGGCCTGCTCGATGCGATCGCCGTTGATGTGGTGGAGATGATTGCCGACTCGGTCGAGAAAACGCTTGCTTCTATGGACGGCGACACGAACGAGCGTGCCCTCGGAGCGGCGGCAACGTTTTTTAAGACCATCAACGAGGCACTTTGCAATAACCTCGTGCTCAATCGCCAGTTGATTGAAAACATCCCGCTCGACGATTTTATGACGCGTTTGCGCGTGCCGCTCGAGCACGAGATTGCCGAGCGCAATCTGCTGCCCGAGGGCCTAAAGGACGAGATGTTCGATTACTACCTGGCATTTTTGCTGTCTGGTGTTATCGGCATCTATCGCGCGTGGGCTTTGTCCGACGGCTCGGTTCCCATCGAGCGCGTCTCGGCGGTCGCCAACGACTTGACTCTTAATGGCCTGTCGAGCCTGGAGTCTCGCTTGGAATAGACCTTCTGTTGGCAACTGCTTCCATCAGACCCTTAATGAGTTGCGGTAAAATAGTGTCTGTTTTTGCTGGTAGAAGGCATAATCAGACGCGATTTCACCGCAACTTAGGGGTTATATGTTAAATATGGTGCGGGCTCCCCAAAATACCTTGGGGAGCCCGCGCGTTTGTATTCTATCGATGATGGGGTACTAGCAGTTTGATTTAAGCTTGCGGCCCTGCTTTTCAAACTTGTGCATATCGCTATCGGCCATGCCCTGTGTCATATCGTCATGGCGCTTGGTGTAGAGCGGATCTTTGGGGTCGTTCCAAATGCGCTCTGCCACGGATGACCAAGCTTTGGCGGCGGCACGGGTCTTCTCGCGCAGTTGTTCGGGAGACTCCTTCTCTACCAAGTCGGTGCTCATGGCGCCTGCCTCTGCGACCATTTTGGGCAGCACATCGGGGTTCTCGAGCATGGGGCAAGGCTTGAGGTAGTTGTCGTTAAAAGGCTGGCCTTCGTAATACTTCATAAAGAGGGGAGAGCGAAGTGCGTCAAGCAGGCTTACGTCGTGGATATTGGCATTGGAGTAGTGAATGAAAACGCACGGCTCCACGTCTCCCGCCGCGTTGATATGTAGGTAGCGTCGCCCGCCGGCGATACAGCCGCCCACGAACTCACCGTCATTTTGGAAATCGAGGGTAAAGAGAGGCTTTTTCTCTCGCATCTCGCGAACAAAATGATACATGTGTTCGCGCTGCTCAGGCGTGGGCATAAGCTCGTTGGTGGCATTGCGGCCGACAGGCATAAAGTAGAAATACCAGCAGAAGAGCGCGCCCTCGCGAATCATCCAGTCCATGTTTTCCTCGGTGGCGACGGTATCGGCGTTGGCGCTGGTCCAGCACGTCGAGATTCCAAACGGCAGTTTTCGCTCACGCAAAAGTTTCATGGCGTGTTCGATTTTTTCGTACGTACCCTCGCCACGGCGGGCGTTGGTGGTGTGCTCGTTGCCCTCGGCGCTGATGGCAGGGACAAAGTTTGCAACGCGGATCATGTCGTCACAGAACGCCTCGTCGATGAGCGTGGAATTGGTGAAGCAGAGAAACACGCAGTCCTGATGTTTTTCGCAAATTCTGATCAGGTCGTGCTTGCGGACGAGCGGCTCGCCGCCGGTATAGATGTAGATGTGCGTGCCGAGCTCTTTGCCCTGCGTGACGATAGAGTCGATGTCATCGAAGGACAGATTCTGCTTATAGCCATACTCGGCGGCCCAGCAGCCCGTGCAATGCAGGTTGCAGGCACTTGTGGGGTCGAGCAGGATGGCCCACGGAATATTGCACTGGTATTTCTCGCGGTTCTTTTCCTGTTGGGGCCAAGCCAGCAGGTTGCCGTCGATTATAAGCGCCTTGAGCAACTTGGTGCGCATTTTGGGATTGAGGTCGAAGATGCGCATGATCAGGTCATACCAATTGCCGCGACTCTTGATGACGTTGGTAAACGCCTCGCGCTGTACGGGAAATACGCGATTGGGGACCAGTTTGTTCACGAGGTCCATGATTTTGTCGATGTTTTCTTGAGGGTTGTCGTCGAGATAATCGATGAGCTTGTTGAGCGCTGCACGCTCTGCTGACTGTGTAAGCGACATGGGTATATCCTTTCACGTGTGCTTTGTGTGTGATAGTACCCACTTGTGGATTAAACGAAGTCTAAAGATTTGGAATGTGTCTATTCAACGAATCAATTTGATTTGGGGTGAAGCGTTATACCGGACGCTCTCTGAGTTGCGGTGAAATAGGGTCAGATATTGCCTTTTAGCAGCATAAACAGTCTCTATTTCACCGCAACTTATCTGGTGTTGGCTTACTGGTAGCGCAGACACTCCACGGGGTCGAGTTTTGCTGCCCGGCGGGCGGGGTAGAAGCCGAAGATGACGCCGATGCCGACGGAGACCGCAAAGGCCAGCAGTACCGTGGCGATCGAAAAACTCGGCGTAATGGTACCGCTGGCACCGAGCTCGCCAAGCACGCCAGAGCCCGCGGCGAACATCGCTAGACCCCAGGCAAGCAGGTAGCCAATCAAAACACCCAGCAGGCCACCGGTGACGCATAGCGCCGAGGACTCAGCCAAAAACTGTGCGGTGATATCGCGACGGCTCGCACCCAAAGCTCGACGAATACCGATCTCGCGGATACGCTCGGTCACATTGGTGAGCATCATATTCATGATGCCGATACCGCCCACGAGCAGCGAAATGCTGGCAACGGCGCCCATGATGAGTGAGAACGCGCCCATAAAGGAATTGAGGGCGTCGATGGCGCTTTTCATTGAGGTCGCCGATACGCTGGCATATTCGTCGTCGTCCGCGATGCCCTTCATTCCGCGCACTTTGGATTCAATCGTCTTGCAGAGCTCATCCATATCGGTGCCCTCGGTGGCGAGCGCCGTTACGCTGGGAAACGACGGGTTCTCGTCGCCAAAGAGGGCCGAGATGGTCTCGCGCGGCATGTATAGCGTGAGCGAGCCCATGGAGTCGCTGCCGCCGTCGATAACACCGACAATCTGCATCTCGCCGTTGGAAACCTTAATGGTCTTGCCCACCGCGTCCTGCTCGTTGCCGTACAGCTGATCGGCGCCGCCACGGCTGATGAGCGCCACGCGTGCGCCAGATTGGGACTCGGCCTGGGTGTAGGTGCGTCCCGCGACGAGCTTGCTGGCACCCACGGCGTCGAGCATGTCGCTGTCGACACCCTGCGCCATGACGGTATAGCTTTTGTCACCGGCCTTGTACTCGGTATAGGCGCTGTCCACGATGCCGATCTGCTCGATCTGCGGCACCACTTTGCGAAGCTTCTCGACATCCGACTCGGTGAGCTCTTGCGACGAATAAATCTGTACCATACGCGCGGCGTTGAGGCCTAGGCTGTTGACTAGGCTGTTTTGGATGCCGCCGATAAGCGAGGTCATGGCAATGACGGAGGCAATGCCAATGACGATGCCCAAGATGGTGAGTAGGCTGCGTCCCTTGTTGGCCTCGAGGGAGTGAAGGGCTTCTTGGATAAGGTCGCGCGTGCTCATGCCTTCACTCCTTTCGTCGGATTGGCGAGTGCGGAAATCATGGGCAGGTTATCAATGGCGCCGCGCAGGGTCTGCGGCGCGTGGGCGATGTATGCGCCATCGTGAATCCGGCCGTCGCGAATGGTTACGGCACGGTCGGCCTCGGCGGCGATACCGGGATCATGCGTGATGAGCACGATGGTCTTGCCGCGTTCCTGGAGTTTGTGGAAGGTCTCCATCACGAGCGCTCCGGTCGCGGAGTCCAGGTTTCCCGTCGGCTCGTCTGCCAGGATGATGGGCGGGTCGTTGACGAGGGCGCGCGCGATGGCAACCCTCTGCATCTGCCCGCCCGAGAGCTCGGAGATGCGGTGGTCCCAGTGGTCGACCGGCAGCGTGACGGCTTGCAGCGCATGGACGGCACGCATCTCACGCTGAGCCCGCGGCGCGTTGGTGTACGACAGCGGCAGCATGACGTTTTCGATGACCGATAGGCGCGGCAGCAGGTTAAAGCTCTGAAAGACAAAGCCGATGCTCAGGGTACGGACTTCGGTGAGCTCGTCATCGTCGAGCTCCGCCACGTTGAGGCCCTGCAGGTAATAATCGCCTGCCGTCGGCTTGTCCAGGCAGCCCAGGATGTTCATGAGCGTTGACTTGCCCGAGCCCGATGGGCCGGTAATGGCCACGAACTCGCCGGGATTTACTGCCAGGCTCACGTTGTGCAGGATATGGGCGCAGCCGGCCTCGCTCTCAAAAATGCGATGCACGTTGCGGATGTCGATGACGGGACGCATTACATGCCCTCGTCGGCAGACATGCTGCCGGAGTCGCCGCCGTCGGCCGTCATGCCTGCGCCGGTGTCCACGATGAGGGTGTCGCCGTCGCGCAGTTTGGTGACCGGCACGTCCGCATTGATCTCGTTGCCCTGGTCATCGCGCTTGACCTGCGTCTTTCCGACCACGGCATCGTTGTCGTTTTGCGTCACAACGGTCACCTTAACGCGGCGCGTCTCCTTGCCTTCGTCATCAGTGGCCAGATTGACGTAATAGTGCTCGCCATCCTCGGTCATGAGCGCCATGGTCGGCACCATCACCACATCATCGAGCTGTTCGGTCACCACCGAGACCTCGGCGGTCATGCCCGGCTTGAGGCGCGCGTCGGGCGCTTCGATCAAAATGTCGACGTTAAAGGTCACGCTGCCGCTACCACCGTAGGTGGAGTCGGAGTTTGCCACCGAAGCGATTGCCGTGACCGTTCCCTGGCTCACGATATCGGGAAAGGCAGGATAGGTAACGTTGGCGCTCTGACCCACGGCGATCTTGGCGATATCCTTTTCACCCACCTGAACGGTGACCTTCATCTTGGAGAGGTCGGCGATCTGCATGCACTGCTTGCCGCCGCTCGTATCGCCTTCGCCCATAATCATGCCGCCCGTCACCGTGGCGCCGACCTTGGCGTTGAGCTCGACGATGCTGCCCGAGCTGGGTGCGGTCACGGTGCGCTCGGCGGCTTTGGCGTTGGCCTGGTCCAGGGCCGCCTGGGCCGAGGCCAGGTTGCGTTGGGCGCTCGAGACGGCACTCGTGTCGGCGGCGCCGCTGGCGCCATTCGCGCCTGCCGCTTCTGCGTCAGTCGCCGGAGCGGCTTGGGCGGCGGCTGCCGCTTTCTGTGCGTTGGCGAGGTCTTCCTGTGCCGCTGCCACCGCGCGCTGTGCCTCCGCAACGTTGCGATCGAGCTCGTCGTTTTTAATGGTCATGAGCACGTCGCCCTCGTTGACGGACTGGCCGGCTTGCACGTTGATCGATGCCACCGTGCCGTCGACAGAAGGGGAGACCACCGAAGCCGAGATAGGCTTGAGCTGGCCTTTTGCCTCGACGGTGGTCGTAAATGTACCCTCGGTGACCATGTCGGTCACCGAGTCGTTGTTGCCTGCGGGCCGCGCGTTGATGACGAAGGTCACGACAACGGCGATGAGCACAATGGCGGCCACGACGCCGGCTGCAATGCCGCGTCGGATGAGCTTTTTGCGCCGACGCTCGGCACGTTTCGCCTTGAGCTTGGCGTAGGCCTCTTCGTCAGAAATCTCGCTTGTATCGCTTGTGCCGCCGCTTTGCAGCGTGGCGTGTACGGTTGTTATGAGGGGAAGCGTTTCGGTGGCACCCTCGGGCGCTCGCTCGGTATCATTCGGTCCCGGGGTGATGGTGGGGACATTCGACATGGCGTCTCCTTTATAAAAAGTTCTTCGATAAGTATATGCGCCCGTCGCGAGAGGCGGGCGCATTATGGCATTATCTTTCGGTACTGTTAGATTGGAGCGTCAGTTCCCCGTTGTGCGAAGGTGTGA
The DNA here is from genome assembly GCA_902470345.1 of uncultured Collinsella sp. GTDB lineage: Bacteria > Actinomycetota > Coriobacteriia > Coriobacteriales > Coriobacteriaceae > Collinsella. Next base: position 2,302 of record CABRGB010000040.1, on the reverse strand, counting down.
TTCCTTACGAGTGCACGACCACGCACAGGCCGACGCTGATGCAGTCGTGGAGCGCTTTGGCATCGGCCAGGCGCAGGTTGATGCAGCCGTGGCTTCCACACCATTTGTACGATTCGGCACTATCGAAGCTCGAATCGTTTTGCCAGGTGGCGTCGTGGAAACCGACCATATTGCCCTCGAACGGCATCCAGTAGCTCACCGGGCTCTCGTATTTGGGCTTACCGGTCGCGGGGTCTTTGGCACCGATGAGCTTGCTTGCGCCGTCGTTGCTGTTGATCTGCCACACGCCCTCGGGGGTGGCGTCTTCGCCCGGTTTGCCGGAAATAAAGTTGGCCTCCCACACGATATTGCCGTTCTCGTCGTAGTAGCGCGCGTGCTGCTCGGATAGGTCGACGTCGATATAGGCCTTCCAATCGGGCTCGCCCTTGGCGGTAAACGTGTCGGCCTTCTTGGAGTACGAAATCTCGATATCGCCGGTCTGCTTGTTATTGATAGCGTCCTCTACCTGCTTGGCGAGCGTGTCGCTGTCGATGGACCAGCCAAAGTCGCCGCCCTCTACAGCGCATTCCTTACCGTCGGCGCGTGTCCACCAGCGGGTGGTGCCCACGGTGTTAAAGCCGTTAGCGAGGTCTGCTGCCCAGCTGCTGATCTGCGACGTATCGAGCGTGGGGTTGGCCGGATCGGCAAAGCTGATCCACTGCAGCACCGAGCTGCCGTCCACCTTGCCGGCATCATTGCCGTTGAGCTTAAGGGTCACGTTGACGCCCAAGAAGTTGTTGGCGGCATCGCATGCAGCCTGAATCTGGTCGTTGGTGAGGGTGCCGTTGAGCGGTTCATAGGCGTCGTTGCCGATCTTGGTGATATCGACGTTCTCGGCGAGCGACGCGAGCTCGATCTCGGCATATTTGATGACATGCTCGCGGTCGAGCTTCTCGTTGGAACGGGCCTTCTCAACGGTGAACTTGCCGGCCTTCTCGTCATAGGAGCTGTTGGCCTCGAAGGTGCCCGAGCGGCCCTCATTGAACTCGTCGATGGCACTGCCCAGGTCTTCCTCAAACTGTTTTTGGTCAAAGGCATCGGAGAGCATGGACAGGTCGACATCTTGGTCCAAGTCGACCGAGGCGTTCTTGGTGGCGCTAACGGTTTTGCCGCCGAGCGACGCAATGAGGCGCGACGGCCACAGCAGCGGCTCATTTTTGCTGATAATTTCGTGGGCGGCTTCCTCGCCATCGACGATGGGCTCGTCGGACTCGGGCTGATAGGTCCAGCTAAAGCTGTCGTCCGAAACGGTGAGCTTGTAGTGCTTCCATGCCGAGTTGACCTTGGTGGCTGCCGAAGATGCGTTAGAGAGCGAGATGTCGACGCCGGCGATGGTAGTGTTTGGGTAAGCGACCTGCGAGAACGCCACGACGCCTACGATGTAGACGATCGCGACGAGGCCGAGGACGACAAAGAGGGCCGTCTTTCCGCCCGACTTGCTGCTTTTGTTGGTGCGCTTGTCCGCGGGCCCGCGATTGTTTGCCGTGCGCGTGTGCGAAGGGCCCTGCTTGGGGGCGGCACCATGTGCGGGACGCTGCTGATATTGTTGATGCTGCTGGTATTGACGCTGATTCGGGCGCTGAGAGGCATTGGCCGGTCCGTGTTGTTGGGTGTGAGCCGGCGCGATGGGGCGCGGCGATTGGACGCCGCCCGTATGCCTACTGGGCTGTTGCGGATCGGGAATCATGCTGCTGCGGTCGATTTGCGACATCGTATATATTTCCTTCGAGTTTCGCCTTGCGGCTCATCGTGTTTTAACTGGGCTTGCATTATAGCGATTAGCCTGTTGTTTGTGGTTCGGAAACAGTATCAGTTTGGAGAAGTCTGCCTATCCGCATATGCCGCATTTGGCGCAGGCAGAAAGCGCGGCCGGGGCTTGAGCGATGCCACCCTTGGCCGTCTCGCGCAGGGTTGCCGGCAGGGCATGGCCCACCGACAGCATCACATGCGCCATCTGGTCAAACGGCACCAGGCTTTTGATGCCGGCGAGCGCGAGCTGGGCCGAGCTGAAGGCCGCGGCCACGCCGATGGCATTGCGGTTTTGGCACGGCACCTCCACGAGTCCGCCCACGGGGTCGCAAACGAGGCCCAGCAGATTGCTCAGCGCGATGGAGCTGGCGTCGAGTGCCTGCTCGGGGGTGCCGCCGAGCATCTGCACCAGCGCGGCGGCGGCCATGGCGGCGGCGCTTCCTACCTCGGCCTGGCAGCCGCCCTCGGCGCCGGCGACGCAGGCGCTCGTGGTGAGGTTGAGGCCGATGGCGGC
>CABRGB010000039.1 GCA_902470345.1 uncultured Collinsella sp. | reverse complement strand
AAGACGGAAAGCACATTAAGTGCTTTCCTTTGCGTGCGGAACTCGCGACAAACTTAATATATTTCGCCGCCCCTCTGCCAAGCTCGGGAGACGACACGTTGATGTCTGCTTAACTCTGCTCGCTCAGCTAATTACTTTGTTGGGGATCCACAATTTGTTGCAAGGTGAACTTGCATTGGGGCGTATCGTCCTCTTCTCGCGTATCGTCAAAATCGAAGACCATGATGGCGCAGTTGGGGAGTTTTGCTGGGAGTTCGAAGCCCTCTGGAGCTGCAGCTTTGATGAATTGGCGGCTGGCGCTGCCGTGGCTTACTGCTAGGAGGGTTTCGATACCATCGGCGCTCATGAGATTGGTGAGGGTGGCTACCATGCGTTCTTGCAACGCTTTGCTTCCCTCTCCTCCAAAGGGGACCAGATCTTCGCCTGGATCCCAGACGTCGGTGGGCAGCGCGTCGTGCGGGCCTTCTTCGAAGGTGCCGTAGCAGCGCTCGATAATGCCTTCGCAGGGCTCGACTGCTGCGTCCGGGCCGAGGAGCTCGCATGCGACGAGCTGAGCTGTGTCCATGGCTCGGCCTAAGGGTGATGAGGCCACTTTGTCGGGAACGACGTTGTGGGCTTTGAGCCATGCGACTGCCATCCCGGCTTGCTGACGGCCCAAATCGGTGAGCGGTGAATCGCAGCGACCCTGGACGAGCTTTTTAACGTTGAATTCTGTCTGGCCGTGGCGGAGGAGATATAGACGCTTCATGCTCTCCCCTTCTGTATAACTTGCTTTGCCGGCGCAGCCCTACTCGTGGGTATGGCCTACGTAGTCTTCATCGATCGTGACCTTGGCAATCGACTTGGGGTATTCCGACTCAACCCGTTGTGCCAGCGCGTGCTTTAGGTCCTCGGCACTCATTTGCAGATCCGAGGGGCGCACGCAGTCGAAAATCACATTGGTGTGCGTAGGACCCGGCACGCAGCGAAGGTCGTGAATCGAAAGGCGACTATCGATCTCCTGAGCCATTGCATTGATGCGCAGGCGCATGCTCGCCACCTTTGGATCGTCGGTCACGATGGGATCGTAGTGAAGCGTGACAATCATGCCGTCTTCGTTCCTAAACGACTGCTCGATGTTATCGAGCGTGTCGTGACTTTCCAGCGGGCTGGCCTCGGCTGCCATCTCGGCGTGAGCGCTTGCGAACTTCCTGCCCGGGCCGTAGTCGTGAACCATCAAATCGTGAACGCCCAAAACGCCGGGATAGCTCATGATCTTGTCTCGAATGTGCTTGACCAGCTTAGGATCGGGCGTCTGGCCCAAAAGCGGGCTCACCGTATCCTGGATGAGTTCAAAACCGCTCCAGCCAATATAGGCACCAACGGCAAGGCCGACCCAAGCGTCAAGGTTGATGCCCGTCACCTGCGAAACAATTGCGCACGCCAGTACGGCGCCCGTGGCAAGAACATCGTTCTTGGAATCCTGCGCGGTCGCATGCAGCGTCTCGGACTCAATGCGATCGCCGAGCTTTTGGTTGAGGGCCGCCATCCAAAGCTTTACGACCATCGAAAGCACTAGAACTGCCACCAGGGCAAGCGAGAACTCGACAGGTTCGGGGTGGATGACGCGCTCAACCGAGGACTTCACCAGTTCAACGCCAATCAGCAGCACGAGCGCCGCCACGACCAGACCCGAGAGATACTCGTAGCGGCCGTGGCCGTAAGGATGCTCGGGGTCGGCCGGCTTGCTCGCCAGCTTAAAGCCCAGCACGCTCACGATATTCGAGCTGGCATCGGACAGGTTGTTCATGGCATCCGCCACAATCGAAACCGATCCCGAAACCACACCAATTGCACCCTTCGCAGCACAAAGCGCAACATTGGCGACAATACACACCATGCCAGCTAACGTGCCCACACGCGCACGATCGCCCTGTGCGCGCCTAACAATCCACTCGACCATCTGCATCCGCCCCCACGGTACTACCTATATATCTATTGCTCAAACGGATTGTAGTGTAGCCACTTTGTCTCCCAGATACAAAGAGGCCGCAACCCACACGGGTCACGGCCTTGGAATGTGGCAAAGGAATCGTCCATGTGTCGCACAGGTTCACGCGCTTACTTCAGCAGCGCTCGCCACTGTTTCGGGCGAATCGGCTCCGTCCCCCGTCGCCTGCCCCTTCGCCGGAACCACGCCAAAGCAGTAGCTCAGCACCGCAGACGCCGCAAATGCCGTGCCGCCGGCAACGCAGCACCACAGCAGGTTCGAGATGCCGCCCGTGGCAAAGCCAACGACCATGAGGACATTCGTCATGCCGATGGTATAGGCCGTAACGTGGCCCACGGCCGCAACAAGGCCTCCGACGGCGCCGCCAATGGCCATGCACGTCAGGCACCTGCCATATTTAAAGCCGCAACCGTACAGCGCCGGCTCGCTTACGCCGCCAAGAACACCCGAGATTGAATAGCCCAGCATGAGCGTCTTCTCGTCCTTATCCGCAACGCGGAGCGACGCGCCAAAGGGCATGCCCCAAACGGCAAACGTTGCCATCGTCGCGGCGATCAGGATGCACGAATCCGTTCCCACACTCATAAACTGCGCATAAGCAAGCGATAGGACAACGTTGCTGACGCCCGCGATCTTAAGGAACTCCCAACCCGCGGCAAGCCCCATGAGCGTGAGCAGCGACACGATGCCACCGGAATTGCCAAGCATAAACATAAGCTGGCCCAACAGCATGCCCAAATAGCTGCCCGCCGGCGCCGTAATACACAGCGAAACCGGAACCATAACAAGCATGGTCGCAAACGGAACAAACGAAAACGCCACGGCCTTAGGGATAACGCGCTGAAAGAAACACTCCACTTGCCAAAGCACGGGTACTGAGATGAGAATCGGAATAACGGTCGTCGTGTAATCGTTGACCGGCGCGGGAAGCAGGCCATACACGGAAGTCATCGATGCCCCCGTCGTCGATGCGGCATCGACGAGCTTAAGCAGATCGGGCGCAATCAATACGCCGCCCAGCATCATGCCCAGCTGCTCCGAGCAACCGAGCTGGCGGGCGGCCGCCCAACCAAGATAAATGGGCAAAAAGTAGTAACCGGCGTTATAGAGCCAACTGTAGAACAGGCGATAGATTTCGGAATCGGCAGACCACAGGCCCAGCATGCCTTCGCCCATAATGACGGCGACGGTGCGGAACAACGCCGCGCAGACAATAAACGGCAGCGCCGACATCATGCTTTTGGACAGATAGTCCACCACGGCCATGGCGTTTGATGAGACCGTCGTTGTAAACGAGGTGTTAGAAACTTGTGACATGGAACGCCTTTCTCAATGTGACATGCGGGAAGTCCCTTTGTCACATCGTGCGATACTGACCGATTGCGCGGTACTTTTCGTAGCGGAGGTTTGTGAGGGTCGCGTCGTCGAGCCGCCCAAGCATATCGAAGGCATCAAATGCCGAGGACATGACGGCACCGGCAATCTCCTCATGCGACAGGCCCCTATCATCAACAATGCCGTCGATGATGCCGAGCGCCAACAGATCGGGGGCCGTGAGCTTAAGCGCCTCGGCGGCCTCATTCGCGCGCTCGGTATCCTTCCATAGAATCGACGCACAGGCCTCGGGGCTCACGACCGAATAGGCCGAGCTCGAGAGCATCAGGATGCGGTCGGCCACGGACAGCGCCAGCGCGCCACCAGAGCCGCCCTCGCCTGTCACCACCGAGACAATCGGCGTCTTAAGGCCGCTCATCTCCATGAGATTCTGGGCGATGGCCTCGCCCTGACCGCGTTCCTCGGCATCGATGCCGCAAAACGCGCCCGAAGTATCGACCAGGCACAGAACCGGCCGACCAAACTTTTCGGCTTGGCGCATAAGGCGACGCGCTTTACGGTAGCCCTCGGGATGTGCCATGCCAAAGTTGCGGCGCATACGCTCTTTGGTCGTGGTGCCGCGCTCGATGGCGATGACCGTTACGGGGCGTCCGTCTTTCCAGCCAATGCCAGCCGCCACAGCGGCGTCGTCGCCAAAGTAACGGTCGCCGTGCAGCTCCACAAATCCATCCAGGCCCAGCGAGATCATCTCACCCGCCGTGGCGCGATCTGCCGAGCGGGTCTGCTTGACAATCTCGAGCGCGGTTTTTGGTGCCGGCGAGCGCTTAAACAAGTGTCCCAGCTTTTTGCCGCGGCGACCCGCATGCACAATCTCATGCGGTGCCCCCAGGCCGGGCGCATGCCCTTCGTGCAGCGCCAACAGCTCGCCTACCGTGAGCGCAATCTCGCCACGCGGAACAACGGCATCGCAAAAGCCGTGCTCCAGCAAAAACTCGGAGCGCTGGAATCCCTTGGGCAGACGCTTGTGCATGTTCTGCTCGATCACGCGCGGGCCGGCAAATGCCGTCAGGGCATCGGGCTCGGCCAGGATAATGTCGCCCTCCATGGCAAAGCTCGCGGTTACACCTCCGGTCGTGGGGTCGGTGAGCACCGTGATATACAGGCCGCCCGCCTCGCTGTGGCACCTAACCGCCGCAGAAATCTTGGCCATCTGCATAAGCGAGGTCACGCCCTCTTGCATGCGCGCACCGCCCGAAACGGTAAAGCCGACAACTGGCAATCCCAGCTCGGTCGCACGCTCAAATGCGCGACAGATCTTCTCGCCCACCACGGAGCCCATCGAGCCCATCATAAAGTTAGCGTCCATAAAGAAGAGCGCGGTATCGCAACCGCAGATTTTGCCCCTGCCGCACACAACGGCATCGCGCTCGCCCGAACGCTCGCTCACGCTCTTGAGCTTATCGGCATAGCCGGGAAACGAGAGGAAGTCCTCCGACGCCAGATTGGCATCCCATTCCTCAAACGTGCCCTCGTCGACCGTCATGCGCATGCGCGTGCGACCGCTCACGCGAAAGTGTTTGCCGCAACGAGGGCAGACCTCGAGGTTGTCGTGCAGGCGTGCCTCATCGATCACGCGGCGGCACTCCGGGCACTTGATAAACACGTGGCGCGCGGGAAACTCGGCGCACGACTCGGTCATCGGCCCCTCGAGGACGTTGACCGTCTTCGCTTTTCTATTCATCAGCATAGAGATGCCCCATCAGATCGGTGTGATACATGCCCGACAAGAACTCGTCGTTTGCCAGCACGTCGAGCTGAAGCTCGCTGTTTTCGCTCACGCCCTCAATCACGAGCTCGCCCAAGGCCGAGCGCATCTTGCGAATGGCACCGTCACGCGTGGGCGCGCACACGATGAGCTTGCCGAGCATGGAGTCGTAGTACGGCGGAACGGCGGCCCCGGTAAACATGGCGGAATCCCAGCGCACGCGCGGACCACCCGGCACACGCAACGCAGTGACCGTTCCGCATGACGGCAGAAAGTCCGGCGTTTCGGCATTGATGCGGCACTCCATGGCGTGGTTGCGAACCGGCATGTCCTCCTGCTCAAAGGGCAAAGGCTGGCCGGCTGCCACGCGCAACTGCCACTTGACCAGGTCGGTATCGGTCACAAACTCCGTAACCGGATGCTCCACCTGCAAGCGCGTGTTCATTTCCATAAAGTAGAAATTGCCATCGTCCGAATACAGGAACTCGATGGTACCGGCTCCTTCGTAGCCAACGGCACGAGCCAGGTCACGCGCCGCCTTGTGCATACGGGCACGAATATCGTCGTGTCCGTCGAGGCACGGCGCGGGGCTCTCCTCGATCAGCTTTTGGTTGCGACGTTGCACCGAGCACTCGCGCTCGCCGAGCGAAAACACATGGCCCTGCTTATCGGCCATAATCTGCACCTCAACGTGGTGCGCCGGCGCGACAAACTTCTCCATGTAGCACTCGCCGTCGCCAAAAACGGCCTCGCCCTCGGCACGCGCCTCGATGAACGCCTTTGCCGCATCTTCCACGCGCTCGACCTTGCGAATGCCGCGACCGCCGCCACCTGCACGCGCCTTGATGAGCACGGGACAGCCAATGCGCTCGGCCTCGACCGTTGCCTCCTCGGGACTTTTGAGCAAATCGCAACCCGGCACGATGGGCACGCCCGCCGCGGCAGCCGTTCGACGTGCGGCGTCCTTGTCGCCCATGCTGTCGATCACCTCGGCCGAAGGACCGACGAACGCCAGGCCATACTTGTCGCAGTCGCGCACGAAGCTCGCCTTCTCGGAAAAGAAGCCATAGCCGGGATGAATTGCCTTAGCCCCCGACTTCACGGCACAGGTGAGCACAGCATCGTCGTTGAGGTAGCTCTCGGCAAGACGCGGGCCGCCGATGCAATATGCCTCGTCGGCAAGCTGCACGTGCAGCGCGTCCGCATCGGCCGTGGAGTAGACGGCGACGGTCTTGATGCCCATATCGCGGCACGCGCGGATAACACGGACCGCGACTTCGCCGCGGTTGGCGATGAGCACTTTGTCGAACATGAAGCCTTCCTTAACTTTCGTGCATGAGTGCAAAAGACATATCGGCGCGGCAGCAAACCTCACCGTTGACGCTCGCAGTACCCGTCGCAAAGCGGAACGGCCCGCGCGCACGCGTGATGGAGCACACCAGATCCACCGTGTCGCCCGGGCGCACCGGACGCTTAAAGCGCACCTTGTCCAGACTCGTGTAGAACGGCGTCGCGCCGCGCGCCTCCTCATCGCCCATCAGCAGCACGCAGCAGTTCTGGGCGAGCATCTCGCACTGGATCACGCCGGGGACGACCGGGTTTCCCGGAAAATGCCCCTGCAAAAAGTACTCGTCGCCCGTAATCGTGATCTTGCCGTGGGCCTCGTCGCCCACTAGCTCGGCTTCGTCGAGCAAAAGCATCGGCTCACGATGCGGCAACAGCTTCTTGAGCTCTTCTTTGTTCATGGATATCACCTATCCGATCCTCATGAGGCAGCTGCCAAACTCCACGAGGTCGCCGTCGGCCACGCAGATCTCGAGCACCTCGCCGTCTGCCTCGGCCGTCACCTCGTTGAGAACCTTCATGGCCTCGATGATGCAGAGGGTCTCACCGGCCTTGACCTTGGAGCCTACGTGCACAAACGGCTCGTCGCCCGGCGCCGGGGCAGCATAGAAAACGCCGACCATGGGAGCGGTCACCTCGGTGCCCTTGGGCTCCGGTGCGGCGACAGGCGCCTGCGCGGCGGGCTCCGGTGCGGCAGCAGGCATGGCGACAGGAGCCACCGCCGGAGCAGTCACGGCACCCGGCATAGGCATGGGCACGGCAACCGGCTGTGCGGCGCTCGCGCGCTCGAGCTCGACCGCGGTGCCATCGGGCTCCTCAACGCGCACGCGCGTGAGGCCGCGGTCCTCCATAACATCGGCTATCTCGGCAAGTCTTTTGGAATCCATGCTCTAGCTCCTTGCATATCTACGCAGCGCGATGGCGGCATTGTGCCCGCCAAAGCCCAGGTTGGTCGAAAGCGCCCAGGTAAGGTCGGCGCGAACCGCGCGATTGGGCGTGTAGTCAAGATCGCAGGCGGGATCGGGTGTGTGGTAGTTAATGGTCGGCGGCACCACGCCCTGCTCGAGCGCCATGGCACAGGCCATGACCTCGATGGCACCCGTGGCACCGATCATATGGCCGGTCATCGACTTGGTCGACGAGACGTGCGCGGCTCGTGCCGCGTCCTCGCCGAGCGCACGCTTAATGCCCGCCGTCTCGGACGAATCGTTGAGCTTGGTCGAGGTGCCGTGAGCGTTGATGTAGAGGCCCTCGGAAGGCTTGACGTCGCCCTCGGCAACCGCCAGCGATATCGCGCGGGCAATGCCGGCAGCCTCGGGATCGGGGCTCGTGATGTGATAGGCATCATCGGTGTTGCCGTAGCCCACGACCTCGGCATAAATGTGCGCCCCGCGAGCCAGCGCGTGTTCCATGCTCTCGAGTACCAGCACGCAGGCGCCCTCGCCCATCACAAAGCCGTCGCGATTCGCATCGAACGGACGGCATGCCGTCGACGGGTCAGGATTAGTGGTGAGTGCACGGCAGGACGTAAAGCCCGCAACGGCATCGGGAATGATTGCGGCCTCGGCGCCGCCAGCCAGGATTGCATCGGCATAGCCGTGCTTGATGGCGCGGAACGCCTCGCCCACGGCATGGGCCGAAGTCGCGCACGCAGTCACCACGGGCAGGGTCGGGCCTTTTGCCTTGTGGCGGATCGCGATATTGCCCGACGCCATATTGGGAATCATCATCGCGATCATATAGGGCGATGCGCGGCGGGGCCCACGGTCGGCAATCGTGTGGACGTTGTCGACGAGTGTCTGCATGCCGCCCACGCCCGAACCCACGTAGACGCCCAGGCGCTCGCGATCGATGGCGCCCTCGACATCAAAGCCCGCATCGTGCATGGCCTCGTCCGACGCTGCCAGGGCAAACTGAACGCAGGGGTCCAGGTGCTTGGCGTCACGCTTACCAAAGTACTCGTTGCCGTCAAAACCCTTGACCTCGGCCGCCACCTTAACGGCAAACGCATCGGTATCGAAGTGCGTGATCGGGCCGATGCCGCACGTGCCGGCGCACATGGCCGCCCAGGTAGCAAGCGCCGTGTTACCGAGCGGCGATACGGCACCGATACCGGTGATTGCAACTCTCTGTTCCATCATGGTCTCCTCATTCAAGCCGTTGTTCGGCCCTGGTTTCTACATCGCCATTCCGCCGTCGACGCGTATGACTTCGCCCGTAATGTAAGCGGCGGCATCACTCGCCAAAAAGCGCACCACGCCGGCCACTTCCTCGGGGCGCGCCATGCGCCTCAGGGGAATCTGCTCCTCGCACGCCGCGCGCACCTTATCCGATAGCTTTGCCGTCATATCGGTCTCGACAAACCCGGGGGCAACCGCGTTCACTCGTACGCCGCGTGGCGCAAGCTCGCGCGCCACCGCCTTGGTCAGGCCGATGACGCCCGCCTTGGAGGCGGCGTAGTTGGCCTGCCCGGCATTGCCCATCAGGCCCACAACCGAGCTCATGTTGATGACGCAACCGCCGCGCTGGCGCATAAAGGTCTTGGTGAGCGCGCGCGTCGTGTTAAACGTTCCTTTAAGATTGACATCGAGCACGCGATCGAAGGCGTCATCGCCCATGCGCATGAGCAGGCCATCGCGGGTGATGCCAGCGTTGTTGACGAGCGCCCAAATGGAGCCAAAGTCGTTGAGGACCGCTTCCACGCACGCGTTGACGGCAGCGGGATCGGCCACGTCACATTGATATGCGCGCGCCGTGGCGCCAGCCGCCTCACAGGCTTCGCACGTCTCGCGCGCCGCATCTGCGCTACCGGCATAGACGACGGCGATATCAAAGCCGTCCTCCGCCAGGCCCACGGCACAAGCGCGACCGATGCCGCGCGAGCCGCCCGTGACAAGCGCCACGCAACGTGAGTCGTTGCGCTCGAGCGCGCCGTTGTTCAAGTTGCCCATGTCATTCCTTTCGGGTTACAGCCCTGTGGACTATGCGAGCTCGTCGGCAATAGCTGCGACCTGCTCGGCCGTTTCGCACGAATACACGCGAACGTCGCTCAGCGTACGCTTGACCAGGCCCGACAGCGTTTTGCCGGGGCCGACCTCAATAAACGTGTCGATGCCTTGATCCTGCAGAGCATGCAGCGTGTCGACCCAGCGCACGGCATGACTCACCTGGTTGGTCAGCACCTCCGATGCCGCCTGCGGGTCGGCCGGATAGGGCGCCGCCGTCATATTTGCCATAACAGGAATGAGCAACGGGGACGGCGCGTGACCGGCATCGATATATGCAGCAAGGCCACAGGTCGCCTCGGCCATATAGGGGCTATGGAATGCACCCGACACCGCGACCTTCATGGCCCGGCCACCAGCCTCTTTTACCAGGACGTCGAGGGTCTGCAACGCATCGGTCGCTCCGGCCACAACCGTCTGCTGGGGGCTGTTGTAGTTGACCGGCCAACAGTCCTCGCCGGCCTGTTTTGCCAAGCCCTCGACCTGCGCCGCATCGAGTTTGATGACGGCGCGCATGCCGCCGGAGTGGCGCTCAGCCGCCATGGCCATCAATGCCGCGCGCTCGCACACGAGCTCAAAGCCCGCTCGCGTATCGAATGCCCCCGCAAAGGTGAGCGCGGCGACCTCGCCCAGCGAGAATCCCGCACAGGCGGCAGGCACCACGCCGCGCTCACGCAGGGCGACGGCGACAGCCAAGTCGTGCACGAACACGCAAGGCTGTGTGTTCTCGGTCTGCGAGAGCTCCTCCTTGGAGGCGCTCCGGCACTGCTCACTGGTTCCCGGACGCACCTCGTCGGCGATCGCAAACACCTCGGCAGCCGCCGGTGATGCCTCGATGAGGTCGACGCCCATCGCGGGATGCTGGGCACCCTGACCGGCAAACAGAAACGCTACGCTACCCATGCGGACGCACCCTTCAGGACATGCTCGGCGCCATCGACCAGATCGTCGACGATTTCGCGTGCGCTCTGGCGTTCGTTGACCATGCCGGCAATCTGTCCGCACAAATACGAACCCTCTTCGTAATTACCGTCCTTTGCGGCTTTACGAAGCGCGCCCGTGCCCATGGCCCCGAGCTCCTCGGGGCTTGCGCCCGCCGCCTCGCTCTTGGCGTAGGCGTTGGTAAAGGGGCTCTTGAGGGCGCGAACCGGATGTCCCGTCGAACGGCCAGTCGCGCGCGTCGAGGTGTCTCCCGCCTTGAGCACCAGCTCTTTGTATTGCTCGGAGACGGTACACTCATCGGCAACGAGAAAACGCGTGCCCACTTGGACGCCAGCGGCGCCAAGCATAAAGGCGGCCGCCACCCCGCGGCCATCCGCGATACCGCCGGCTGCCACAACGGGGATATCGACCGCGTCGACAACCTGCGGAACGAGCGCCATCGTCGACGTCTCGCCAATATGTCCACCCGATTCGGTGCCTTCGGCAACCACGGCGGTGGCTCCGCGACGCGCCACGAGACGCGCCAGCGCCACCGAAGCCACAACGGGAATAACCTTGATGCCTGCATCGCTCCAGGCCTTCATGTACTTGGTGGGATTGCCGGCACCGGTCACCACAACGGGCACCTGCTCATCAATCACCACTTGTGCGACCTCGTCGACAAACGGGCTCATGAGCATAACGTTGACGCCAAAGGGCTTATCCGTCTTGGCGCGCAGCTCGTGAATCTGATCGCGCAGCCAGTTTGCGTCGGCATTCATGGCCGCGATAATGCCTAAGCCGCCTGCCTCGGACACGGCAGATGCTAACGAGGCGTCGGCAATCCAGGCCATGCCGCCCTGGAACACGGGCTTTTCGATGCCGAGCAGCTCGCAGAGAGGAGTCTTGAGCATCTCTACTTCTCCAATGCCGCCTCGACCGTATCGGCGAACTCGCCAACCGTCTTGGGATTCTCCTCGGTATCGAGCTCAATGCCAAACTCGTCCTCGACGGCGACGAGGATCTCGACGGTGCCCAGGCTGTCGAGGCCAATCTCCTCGAGCGTGGACTCGGGCTTCATCTCGACGTCGTCATGGCCGGCGGTCTCGCGGATAACATCGCAAACGCGCTCGAAGGTCTTCTGATCTGCCATGGTAGTTCTCCTTTGTTTGTGCCCTAGGGGCGTTTTTATTTCCTATGTGCGACTACTTCCAACGAAGCAGATAGCCACCTATATCCAGGCCGGCGCCAAATCCAACGAGGGCGATGGTGTCGTCCTCATTCAGTGCGTCGGTACGTGCCAGCCGGTCAAGCGCAAAGGGAATGCAGGCGCTCGAAATGTTGCCGGTCTCGCGTAGCGTTCGAACCACGCGCTCGTCTGGCACGCCGAGACGCTTGACCGCCTGACTCAGGATTCGTTCGTTAGCCTGATGGAATACAAAATGATCGATGTCTTCGACCGAAATGCCCGCATCGCTCGCAAGCTTATGGACCGTGTCGCAGATGGCGTTGACGCCGAACTTGAACACGCGGCGACCATTCATGGACAGCACGCTCGCGCTATCTGCGGAGTCCCTAAACGGCGAGGTGCCGACCAGACCGGGAACGCGCAACGTCTCGACGTCGGGTGCCGTCGAAAGCTCAACGGCAAGGGGGTTGTCTCCCCCAGCCCCTATCACTGCAGCGCCCGCGCCATCGCCAAAGAGCACGCACGTGGCGCGGTCTGACCAGTCAAGCGCGCGCGTCATCTGCTCGGAGGCAACGACAAGCACATGCTTGGCTCGTCCTCGAACGATATAGCCCTCGGCGACATCGAGCGCAAATACGAAGCCGGCACAAGCCGCCGAAACGTCGAAGGCTGGACATGTGGCACCCAGGCGCTCAGCAACGGCGCACGCTTCGGCAGGAACGAGATGATCGCCCGTCGTCGTCGAGCAGACGATAAGATCCAGCTGGCTTGCATCGAGTCCGGACGCCTGGAGCGCTTGCTCGCTCGCTGCCACGGCAAGGTCGTCGAGTGACTCGGCGGTGCACACATGGCGGCTCTTGATCCCCGTACGGGTAAAAATCCACTCATCCGAGGTGTCCAGGAACTCGGACAGCTCGTCATTGGAAACACTGCGCGTAGGAAGAGCCGAGCCTGTTCCAAGAATCGTGAAACCCATCACTAACCTCCTTTGCGTTGTTGACGTGTTTACATCGACCAAGAGAGGATAGCGCATTTCAGTCATTGTTGACGTGTTAACATTGAATTGTCCAAATGCGACAAAGGCTTCACATTGTGTCTGCCTCACGACACTATTGCGTTATTCACTTATTCATTAAGGAGGTAGCAGCCGCTATGGATGCCAAATTAACGATCGTCGACGTAACCGGATCGACCAACGATGACCTGCTCGAAGCAGGAAAACAAGGAGCGCCGCACGGCACAGGACTTGCCGCCCGGGCTCAGACGGCAGGACGCGGCCGGCGCGGCCACAAGTGGGATTCAACCGCCGGCAACCTATTGCTTTCGATTGTCCTGCGTCCATGCGTTAATCCTGCAAAGTACTCTGGTCTTGCCGCCGTCAGCGGCCTAGCGGTGCTCGAGGCGCTCGAAAATCAGGGTCTTGCTAACGAGATCGGCCTCAAATGGCCCAACGACCTCGTCGCACGAGGACATAAGCTTGGCGGCATCTTAGTCGAGGCGGCTCGTGACAACGAGGGCGGGCCCTTCGCCGTCTGCGGCATTGGCGTCAACGTAAACTACACGCCCCAGGAGGTGCCCGATGGCGGCCTGGCGGCAATTGGCCTCTCAGACCTCAACAAGAATGTTCCCACCGTCGATGCGCTCCTCGATGAGGTCTATCACGCGGTCATGAACGCTATAGAAACATGGGCAGAACGTCTCAACGCCATGGAAGATGACGCCGGACCGCTCGCGCCCGTCCACAGCGAATATATCGCTCACCTCAATTGGATTGGGGAGCACGTTATCGCCCGCTCCCCCGCTGGGGACGAGCTGGCGCGAGGCATCTTTAAAACCGTCGATGACTTTGGTCGAGCGTGCATCGAGACGAAAGGCGACTTACGATCCTTCCATTTTGAGGAGGCATCGCTGCGTCCCATGGGCAAATAAGGCGCCATAGCCACCCATTCGGCCGCATTACCTGGGCCCCAAGGCCACCATTCAAAACAAAAAAGCCCCGCTGCCGTTATGACAGCGGGGCTCTGTAAGCTATGAGCGATATCGCTTAGAGCTTGATGTCGATGTCGACGCCAGCGGGGAGGTCGAGACGCATGAGCGAATCAACAGTGCCCGAGGTGGGGTCGAGGATGTCGATGAGGCGCTTGTGGGTGCGCATCTCGAACTGCTCACGGGAGTCCTTGTTCACGTGCGGCGAGCGGATAACCGTGTACAGGTTGCGCTCGGTGGGCAGGGGGACAGGACCGGAAACGCGAGCGCCGGTCTTCTGAGCGGTCTCGACGATGAGCTTCGCGGACTGATCGACGACCTCGTGATCATAGCCCTTGAGGCGAATGCGGATCTTCTGGGTAGCCAACTTAAACCTCCAAAGAGTGCGAGAGATGTTCTCGCGGATTACGTAACAGGGAGCTCGAACTTAGGCGTTCTTGCTCATGACCTCGTCCACGATGGACTTGGGCGCGGGCTCATAAGAGTCGAACTGCATCGTGTAGGATGCACGGCCCTGGGTCTGGGAGCGAAGGTCGGTAGCGTAACCGAACATCTCGCCCAGCGGCACCTTGGCACGGATGAGCTTGCTGTTCTTGCGATCCTCCATGCCCTCGATCTTGCCGCGACGACCGGAGAGGTTGCCCATAACGTCGCCCATGTACTGCTCGGGGGTCTCGACCTCGACAGCCATGATCGGCTCGAGCAGCTGCGGGTCGGACTTCTTGAGGGCGTCCTTGATAGCCATGGAACCGGCGATCTTGAAGGCGGCCTCGGAGGAGTCGACCTCGTGGTAAGAACCGTCGAACAGGGTGACCTTGACGTCGAGGACCGGGAAGCCGGCGATAACGCCGGTGTTCAGGGCCTCCTGGATGCCCTTGTCGATGGACGGGATGTACTCCTTGGGCACGACGCCGCCGACGATAGCGTTGACGAACTCGTAACCGAAGCCCTCCTCCATCTTCTCGAGCTTGATGACGGCATGGCCGTACTGACCGCGACCACCGGACTGACGGACGAACTTGCCCTCAGCCTTCTCGACGTCGTGACCAGCGGTCTCGCGGTAGGCAACCTGGGGCTTACCAACGTTAGCGTCAACCTTGAACTCACGGAGCAGACGGTCGACGATGATCTCGAGGTGCAGCTCACCCATGCCGGCGATGATGGTCTGGCCGGTCTCGTGGTTGGTGGACACCTGGAAGGTCGGGTCCTCCTCGGCGAGCTTGGTCAGAGCCAGGGACATCTTGTCCTGCTCGGCCTTGGTCTTGGGCTCGATGGCAACGTCGATAACGGGCTTAGCGAACTCGATCTTCTCGAGGACGATCTCCTTGCCCTCGGCGCACAGGGTGTCACCGGTGGTGGAGTTCTTGAAGCCGACGCAAGCGACGATGTCGCCGGCAGCGGCGTCGTCACGGTCGATACGCTCGGCAGCGTTCATCTCGAGGATGCGGCCGAGGCGCTCGCGCTGACCGTTGGAAGCGTTGACAACGTAGGAGCCGGACTCGGCGCGGCCGGAGTAAACGCGGACGTAGGTGAGCTTACCGACGAACGGGTCGGTCATGATCTTGAAGACCAGGCCGGAGAAGGGCTCGTCGAAGGAAGGATGACGCTGGATCTCCTCGCCGGTGTCCGGATCGGTACCGGTGACGGCCTCAACGTCGAGCGGGCTGGGCAGGTAGTCGACGACAGCGTCGAGCAGCTCCTGAACGCCCTTGTTCTTGTAGGCGGAACCCACGAAGACGAGGTTGAGCTCGTTGGCCAGAACGCCCTTGCGCAGAGCAGCCTTGAGCTCCTCGACGGTGAAGTCCTCCTCCATGAGGATCTTCTCCATGAGCTCGTCGTCAAAGCTGGCAGCAGCGTCGAGGAGCTCCTCGCGCTTGGTGGCAGCGATGTCGGCGAACTCAGCCGGGATCTCGTCCATCGGCTCGGGGTAGGTCATGCCCTTGTCGTCGGCCTTGAAGTCCCATGCGGTCATGGTGACGAGGTCGATGACGCCCCAGAAGTTGTCCTCGGCGCCCATCGGGACCTGAGCGGCCACGGCGTTAGCGTCGAGACGATCCTTCATGGTCTCGATAGCGTTGAAGAAGTCAGCGCCCACGCGGTCATACTTGTTGATGAAGGCGATACGGGGGACGTTGAAGGTAGAAGCCTGACGCCAAACGGTCTCAGACTGGGGCTGAACGCCGGCAACGGCGTCGAAGACGGCGACAGCGCCATCGAGGACGCGCAGGCAGCGCTCGACCTCGGCGGTGAAGTCAACGTGGCCCGGGGTGTCAATGATCTGGATGCGGTAGTCTTTACCGTCCTTGTTCCAGAAGCACGTGGTAGCAGCGGAGGTAATGGTTACGCCGCGCTCCTGCTCCTGAACCATCCAGTCCATGGTGGCAGCGCCCTCATGAACCTCACCGATCTTGTGGGTCTTACCGGTGTAGTAAAGAATACGCTCGGTCGTGGTGGTCTTACCGGCATCGATGTGGGCCATGATGCCGATGTTACGGGTATCGGAAAGCTTGTACTTAGGCTTAGCCATGTTAGTTCCTTACCTTAACTTACCAACGATAGTGAGAGAACGCGCGGTTGGCCTCGGCCATCTTGAAGACGTCCTCACGCTTCTTGACGGAAGCGCCCAGGCCGTTGGAGGCGTCGAGGATCTCGTTGGCGAGACGCTCGGCCATGGTCTTCTCCTTGCGAGCACGGGAGAAGTTGACGATCCAGCGGATACCCAGAGCGGTGGAACGACGGGAGTTGACCTCCATCGGGACCTGATAGGTAGCGCCACCGACACGCTTGGGCTTAACCTCGAGCGTGGGCTTGACGTTGTCCATAGCCTTCTTGAAGGTAGCGAGAGCGTCGCCACCCTCGGACTTCTCGGCAACGATCTCGAAAGCGGTGTAAACGATGCGCTCAGCGGTGGCCTTCTTGCCGTCAAGAAGGACCTTGTTGATGAGCTGAGTCACCAGGCGGTTGTTGTAAACGGCGTCAGGCTGAACCTCACGACGATTAGCTGCTGCACGACGCGGCATGTGAAATCTCCTTAAGTGTCTACCGTGCGGCGCTTAGGCGGCACACGGCGAAAGTATCAAAACGTTATCTGGCTTATTTGGCCTTGGGGCGCTTAGCACCGTACTTGGAACGGGCCTGCATACGGTTCTGGACCGGAGCAGCGTCGTAGGCGCCACGGATGACGTGATAACGGACACCAGGGAGGTCACGGACACGACCGCCGCGGACGAGCACGATGGAGTGCTCCTGCAGGTTGTGGCCCTCACCCGGGATGTAAGCAGTAACTTCGATGCCGTTGACAAGGCGAACACGGGCAACCTTACGAAGAGCCGAGTTCGGCTTCTTGGGGCTCGTGGTGAAGACGCGGGTGCACACGCCGCGCTTCTGGGAGTTGTGCTGCAGAGCAGCGTTCTTGGACTTCTTGGGCACGGAACGACGGCCCTGGCGAACCAGCTGGTTAATAGTAGGCAAAGCGTACTCCTTCTCGAATGATTCCAGCTTTCTGTAAAGTGCAACGGCTTGAATCGAGGGGTCAGCATCCCCCTACGAAACACGCAGTTCGATAGGATACGTGGCGTTAGCTGTGCCGTCAACAGACCACGCCGCCGGGCGTATCCTAAAATTGGCACATTTCCGCAAAGCCTACACAAAAGGAATCCCCTCCTGTGCGCGGGGGCGGATTCCCGGCCGGGCGGCCCAGATTTTAAGTTTGCTGCTCTACAGTCCTGCGCAAGACGGAAAGCACATTAAGTGCTTTCCT
>CABRGB010000038.1 GCA_902470345.1 uncultured Collinsella sp. | reverse complement strand
AACGCCTTGCCCATGTCGTAGAACACGGGGTCGCAGGAATTGGCGATACCGGACTGCAGCGTCATGGTGCCGTGACCGGAGTGCAGCCAGCAGTATTTTCCCCAAGATTTGCCCAAGCCGGTCCAATATCCCGTGCAGTTGGTCGTTTGACTCGAAGTGTACGTGCCAAACTCAAGGCCAGCCAACGCCGAGAGGGGTTTGATGGTCGAGGCGGACATGTACTGGCCGCTAATGGCACGGTTGAGCAGCGGATGCGAACCCTCGTCATCGTTGAGCTCGGTCCAAACATCGTTGGAGACGCCGCCGATAAACACCGAAGGATCGAACTTGGGCTCGCTGGCCATGCCCAGAATCTCGCCGTTATTGGGGTCGAGGCACACCACGGCACCGTTGCCGGCGTCGCTGTGGCCTGTGGTCTTAGCGAGCTCAATAGCACTTGCAAGCGCCGTCTCGCAGGCTTGCTGAATCTTGAGGTCAAGCGTGAGCTTAATGTCGGAGCCGGCCTTGGCAGGCACGGCGCCGGCCTGTCCGGTCACGTTGCCCGAGGCATCGACCTTCACCGTCTGCTCGCCGCGAATACCCTGCAGCAAGTTCTCGTAGTAGCTCTCGACGCCCGCCTGACCCACGATATCGCCCGACTGATACGTAATCTGACCGGCGGCGCTATCGTTATCGCCCGAAGCCTTCTTGTTCTGCGCCTCGAGCTGCTCGGAGGTAATGGTGCCGGTATAGCCCAAAATGTGACAGGCCGTCTCGCCGTACGGGTACTGGCGCTCGGTGCGCTCGGCAATCTTCACGCCCGGGAACTCGCCGGCATGCTCCTTGATATAGGCAACCGTGGAGCGGCGCACGTCCGTCGCGATGGTATGCAGGCTCTGGGCGCCCTCGGAATTGTCCTGAATGTTGCGCAAAACCGCGACGTAGGGCATGCCGAGCACATTCGCGAGGTGGTGCACCAGCACGGTGTCATCGGCCAGGTCGCGATAGGCGACAACGGCAAGTGACGGACGGTTTTGCACAAGTGCCACGCCATTGCGATCAAGGATTCGCCCGCGCACAGCCGGCGTGGTGACAGTACGCGTCTGGTTGCTCTTGGCCTGCTTGTCGTAGTAGTCCGACGAGACCATCTGCATGCCCCACAGCTTGACGGCGAGCGCGGCAAACATCGCGCCCACGCCGGCGGTGAGGATGGAGAAGCGACCCTTGAAGGCGGTCGCGGCGGTATTGCCCTCGCCCTCGGTAGCGCGCGGGGCCGTTCCATGCTGCGTATCGTAGGTAAAACGGGAATCGCCGCGGCGCATGATGACCAGCGCGACCACAATGGCCACGACCAGCACGATACCGGCGATGATAACCGTCATCTGGGAAGACATCTTTGAGCCTCCCCTATTTGAGTTTGCGGGTCTTGGGCTTAAAGCGCATGCCCGTCTGATGACCACCGCGTGCGGAGAATCCGTAACCGGACTGCGGCACGACACCGGACATCAAAAACGGAATGGCAACCAGACCCGTCAGGATCGAAGACGGCAGGGCGTGTCCAAAAACAGCCACCACAAAGCTCGTCTCCAGACCCATAAACAGCAAGATGATGCTGTAGACCACATTGATGGCAAGCGCGAAGGCACCCACGGTAATACCGCGCGCGCTCGGGGAGCCGCCCGTCTGACCGGCCGCGCTGTGCACCAGGGCAAAACTGCCCACCGTCAGCAGCAGCGACATAACGCCCACCGGCACGGCAGCGGAAAGATCATAGAACAGGCCGCTGCAAAAACCGCAGACGACAGCCCGCGTGGGATCGCCCGAGAACACGCTCAGGCACACCAGGATAATCATAAAGTTGACGCGACCGCCCGCAATGGAGATCTGCGGCGCCAGGCCTGCCTGCAGCAGCACGCACACAATGGCGGCGATTACAAACGTGCGGGAGCTCGTCCCCTGCTCGTGTAGATCCATGGACTTGCCCCCTATTCGCTCGAGCCGGAATCGGTCGTCTCGGACGTGTCGGAACTGTCATCCGAGCCCTCGTCCTTCGTCTTGGTCGCAGCATCGCGCGACGTTCCCTGCGGCGTGCTATTAGCGGTGCTCACATCCTCATCCGAGGCCGACTGTTCGTCGGTCAGCGAGGTAATGACCAGCACTTCCTCGTTGTTCTCGGCCGTGGTCTGGGCACGTACGACGATGGTGTAATACACATCGTTGGCCGACTTCTCCACCGAGGAAACAGTGCCGAGCGGCAGGCCCTTGGGGAACACGCCACCGATGCCCGAGGTCACGATGATGTCGCCAACCTTAACGTCCGAGTCGACGCTCACGTACTCAAGACGCAGCGTACCGTCAGCCTGACCCTGCAGCATGCCCTGAGCGCGCGTGTCCTGCACCATAGCCGACACGCCCGAGTTCTCGTCGCCAATCAGGCGCACGGTAGAGGTCTTGGCCGATACCTCGATAATCTGGCCGATAACACCGGCAGAACTCGTCACGGGCATGTTGATGGTCAGGCCGTCGGCAGATCCCTTGTCGATGGTAACAGTCGAGGTCCAGGCATCGCCCGACGCACCGACGATACGAGCAGCGGTCGACTTAAGGTTGTAGGTCGATTGCAGCCCGACCAAGCCCTCCAGGCGCTCGGCAGTCTTTTGAGCCTCGGAAAGCTCGGCGACCTTAGAGGTCAGCACCTCGTTTTGCTTCTTGAGGTCATCGAGCGACTCCTGCGAAGCCGTGAGGTTGGAAAACACGTTGCCGATCGCGTTGAAGGGAGCCGCCACGACCGAGCCCACAAAGCGCACCGGCGAGGTAATCGTCGTCACACCCGAGCGCACGGCATGAATCGGCCCGGCCTCGCCCTCACGGATATAAAACGTGAGCAGCAACACCGAAATCAGGCTGAAAACAATCAACGGGCGCATACCCGTTGATTGTCGCTTGGTATTCAGATTTGGAGAGAAACCCGAAGATCGTGCCAAATGGAATCCACCTTTTGGAAATTAAGCATTGGTTTGGACGAAGCCACCGTCAAAGGCGTTGGCCTCGAGCACGCGGGCGCAGCCGTTTACGACGTTATCGAGCGCCGTGGGGCTGACGTTGACCGAAACGCCAGTCTCGTCGCGCAGGCGCACGTCGAGGCCGCGCAGCAGCGCACCGCCGCCGGTCAGCAGAATGCCGTAGTACATAAGGTCCGAGGCAAGATCGGGCGGCGTGGCGTCCAGAGCGTCCTTAACGGCCTTGGCCATCTCGTCGAGCGGCTTGTTAAGCGCGCGACGAATCTCCTCGCTCTCGATACGCACGGTCTTGGGCAGGCCCGTGATAACGTCGCGTCCGTTGACCTCGACGTCGAGCTCGTCCTTGAGCGGCACGGCGGAGCCGACCTTAATCTTGATGTCCTCGGCCGTGCGCTCGCCGATAGCCAGGTTGTAGGCATCGCGAACATGGGTGAGGATAGCCTGGTCGAACTCGTCGCCGGCAATGCGGATGGACTGCGACACGACAATACCGCCCATAGCGATAACGGCGACCTCGGTGGTGCCGCCGCCGATATCGATGACCATGGAGCCCGTGGGCTCCTCGACGGGCAGGTCGGCGCCGATGGCGGCCGCCATGGGCTCCTCGATCAGGTAGGCCTGGCGAGCGCCGGCCTGGATCGTGGCCTCAAAGACGGCGCGCTTCTCGACCGACGTGACGCCGGAGGGAACGCAGACGACGACGCGCGGACGCGGAGTCCACGGATAGCGCTTCTCGGAAGCCTTGTCGATAAAGTAGCGAAGCATGGCCTCGGTGACATCGAAGTCGGCGATGACGCCGTCCTTAAGGGGACGAACGGCCACGATGTTGCCGGGCGTACGGCCGAGCATGCGCTTGGCCTCGATGCCGACTGCCAGGATGCGCTCGTCGTTCTTGTCGATAGCGACAACGGAGGGCTCGCGGATGACGATGCCCTTGCCGCGCACGGAGACGAGCGTATTGGCGGTGCCGAGGTCGATGGCGAGATCGCCCGCATAGCTACCGAAGAACATATCCATCAAAGAAAACAACGCAACTCCTGATGTGTTGGATGATTGCTGGAAAACTACTAGCCCATCATATTAGCGCAAGCCCGGCACCTCACTTGCGGTGAAGCGCCGGGCAGAGCCAAATCTCATAAGGTCACTACTGGTTGTCAGCGGCCGAGAAATCGATATCGAAGGAGGAAACGGCCCAACCGATATGGTTGTCGGAGCGCACGAATTTAACGGTGTACTCCTGCTCGCCGCCCTTGGACAGCGAAGCCTTCACCTTGGCGGTGGTCTCGGTCATGGACTGATCCATGCCCTCGATGGAGACGGTGGCGCCCTGCGGGATCGAGGAGATGATCATCGCCTTGGCGTCCTCGGACAGGCTCGAGGCCAGGCAGGACTCGGCCTTGGCGGTATCGCCGTCACCGGCAGCCTGGAACAGGTCGGTGATGACGGATTCCTGCGAGGGATAGCCCATGCCGCGCGTATAAGCATAGCCAAGACCGCCGGCAGCGATCACGATGAGCAGAAGCAGCACCAGGAAAATCTTAAGACCCGTGTGGCGGTGGCGACGACGGACCTTGGCCTGCTTGCGGTCCTGCTGGACCATCTCGGACTCGGACAGCGTAAAGAAGCCGGTGTCAGAGGGGTCGGGCATAAACTGACCGGTCGCGCCCGTGGGATCGAGCGGGTCGACAGCGGGAGCGTCCATCGCGGGAGCCGGAGCCGTGGACATGGCCGTCTGGGCCGAAAGCGCGGCGAGCGAGTCGTGCACGCGGGCAAGCTCATCGGCCTGCTCGGGCGTGAGCTGGTAGATGCCATCGGCGGTAGCGGCGTTAAAGGCATCGAGTGCATCGGAAGGACGGCCGGCGGCGGAAAGCGCTTGGCCCATGCCGGCGTTGAGGGCGCGCGTATCGTCGCGCGGACCGGCAAAGTCGATAGCCGTGCGGTAGGTCTCAACGGCGTCTGCGGGGCGGCCGAGCTTGATGAAGCAGCGGCCCAGATCGCCGAGAGCAGCGGCAGGAGCCGGGTTGGCGCCGTCGATGGCAGCCTGACGGAAGGCAGTACCGGCGTTGGCATAGTCGCCCGCCTGGAACAGCGCGTTGCCCAGACCCAGGTAGGCCTTAAAAGGCGTGGCGTAGGAAGCATCCTGGGTAGCTGCAGAGAACGCCTGGGCAGCCGTGGTGTAGTCGCCCACCGCGGCGAGTGCCTTGCCGCGGTTGGTGAGCAGGGCGCCGCGCTTGCCATAGGCGCCGTCGTTGAGGGCAGCGGCGTAGGCCTCGGCGGCCTCGGCGTACATGCCCAGATGCATCAGGGCGTTGCCGCGCAGGTGGTCGGCCTCACCCATGATCTCGTTGGGAGTCTTTGCCGCGCCAAGCATCTGGGCGGCAGCGGAAAAATCACCCGCGCGATAAGCGGCGCGGCCCTGTTGGATCAGCTGGCTATTCAAGGAAGTCCCCTTTACTCGTGAACGATCTCGACATGAACGATCTCGTCGCCGGCGCGCAGCTGCGAGATGACGTCGAGGCCCTCGACCGTGGTGCCAAAGACGGTATAACCGGAGTCGAGGTTGTGCTGGGCACCCAGGCAGAAGTAGAACTGCGAGCCCGCGGAATCGGGATCCATGGAGCGGGCCATGGCAAGCGCGCCGTCAACATGGCTGTTGCGCGGATTGGTGGCAAACTCGCCCTTGATGCAGTAGCCGGGGCCGCCGGCACCGGGCATGCCGTCGGGACCCTCAAGGCCGGCAGCGACGTCGGCGCCGGACATATCGCGGGTATTGGGGTCGCCGCCCTGGATCACAAAGCCGGGCACATAGCGATGGAACTTAAGGCCGTCATAGAAGCCCATCGTGGAAAGCTCGCAGAAGTTCGCCACATGGATGGGGGCGCCCTCACCGTCAAACTTGACCTTGATGGTGCCCTTCGACGTCTCGATCACCGCACACTCGTCACCGACGAGCTGGTACTCGGGCGTATAGAGCTCTTTCTTAAAACCAAACATGTGGTTCCTTCCTCGTGCGTTTAAAGCATATTTGTACGAATTGTAGCAATAAGCACGGGCTTCCATCAATTGCGCACGCAGGTTATACCGCCAGAGGGCAACAAATTACGAACGCTGCTGCGGCCTCCATGCGCTCACGTTGGCGTCGTACTGGTTAAGCGCGCTGTTGCCGCCTTGTGCGATGGGCGCCAGGATCTCGCTCTGACGGGCGCTCAGCGACTCGCCGTCGGGAATGGATAGCGAGATATCCCAGCTCTGGCAGATCACGTCGACACGCTCGTACATCCACTGGGCAAGCTGCTTTAGATGATCGATGTCCTCCGCATAGACTGTGTCGTCCTGAACCTTGAGGTTGTTGAGCTCATCCTGGGTCTTTTTAATCTGATCGCGCAGGGCATATGCGCTCTGCGACAGCTCCTGACGGGTGGAGAGCGGTGTACGCAGATAGCCGTTATTAAACGAATCGATGACCTCGCCGATCTGATCATCGTCGCTGTACGACACGATGGTCTGGTACAGGCCGTCGAGCCTGGTGTAGAGCTGGTCGTCGGTTAAGACGGTCTCCTCCTGAACGACCTCGGACGCATCCTCTTGCTTGGACTCTTTCTCGGTGGCCTCGCCCTTTTGGCGCGACGGGAAGGTGGTCTTGGCGGCCTGGCCAAACTGGTCGTAGAAGCCGGGCATGACGCCCATGGGATCGGCAGTCACAAACCAATAGGCACCACCACACACGGCGGCGAGCACCGCGATGACGATGAGCGGTTTGGGGATATGGCGTTTGTGCTTGTGATAGGCATCCTCGTCGGGGTGGACCTTGCGCTTGGGTTTTTGCTTTTTGGGCTGGGCATCATCGCGCAGGGACACCGGCGTGGGGATATCGACCTTGGGGATGCCAAAATCCTTATCGAAGGCAGGCAGCACGCAAGTCTCGTTGGAATCGGCCGCGTCGGAGAGCACCGCGGCGGCAGACGCCGGCGCGTGGGGCACCTCGGTATCGATCTGCTCCTGCGTCAGGCGCGGAAAACCGGCCGTGCGCCCTGCGGCCAGGTCGGATGCGGCCGCGTCCTCGGAAAGGATGCCTGGCGCGGGGCGTCCGCACTTGGGACAGGTACGGTCATGCGGGGACAGACGGGCGCCGCAGCCGTCGCAGAACACGAACTCGGTATGCTCGGGGCCATCGCCCGGACCAACGTATGCGTTGCAATAGGGGCAGAACGAGGCGCCGTCCTCGATGGTCTTTAGGCAATGCGGGCAGATCACGGCATCCTCTTTCCGAAGCAATTCAAACAATTGAGGTTAGAGCATAACATCGACACGGCCCCACAGGCGCAAGGCACCAATTCAACATCGCCGCTCACCCCTAAGTTGCGGTGAAATAGGGACTGAATAGGAGGTTAAAACGCTTAAACAGTCCCTATTTCACCGCAACTTAGGGAGGCGTTGGGGCTAGTCTTTCTTTACGGGCTTATTCTTCTTGCTGGGCATCGATACCTTGATGCCCTGGGCCGATTTGGTCACGCGGGAGCGCTTGGCAACGGCGCTCTTCTTTTTCTTGGGCTGGGCCTGGGCCACGCCCTCGAGTGCACGGGCCTCGGCCTCGCGGACAGTGCGCGCCTCACGGCGCTGCGCCATATCGGCGGCAACGCGCTTGGCAAAACGCTCGGCGGTCGACCCCGTCGAGCTCACCTTACCGCCGCCGCGACCCAGGCGAACGCGCACGCCACGGCCAAAGCCGGTGGCCGCATGACGGCGGCGGGGCTTAAGCGAGTCCATCATCGTGGCAAGCTTAAAGAACACCGCGCAGGTAAAGACGACGATAACCGCCAAGATGACCATCTGACCCATCGACAGGTTGGCGATGGACAGCAGCCCCGGGAACCCGATAACGCCCGTCAAAATACCGGCGACAACAAACACGAAAAGCACCACGCGCAAGGGCGTGAGCGGCTGCGAGATGCGCCAGATCAGGCTGACACTCGCCGCGCACGACGTGAGCAGGCACATGGTCGAAAGCGTAAGCTGGCTAAAGCCAAATACACGCGCCACAAAGATATCGAGTGCCGCGGCCAAAATGACCGCAATCGACGCCGGCAGCGCACGCTTAAGCACGTTGGTCAAGAACGACCCCTTCACGCGGGCGTTATTGGGCTCCAGGCCCAGGACAAAGCCCGGCGCGCCGATGCAGAAGAAGTTGATGAGCGTCATCTGAATGGGCTCGAAGGGATACGGCGGCAGCGCGATGCAAAGCGCCGCCAGGCCCATCGAGAACAGCGTCTTGGTCAGAAAGAGCGCGGCAGAGCGCTGCAGGTTATTGATAGAACGACGGCCCTCGGCCACCACAGCGGGCATCGAAGCAAAGTCGTTATCGACGAGCACGATCTCGGCCACATTGCGCGCGGCATCGGAACCGGCGGCCATCGCCACGGAGCAGTCGGCCTCCTTGAGCGCCAGCACGTCGTTGACGCCGTCGCCCGTCATGGCCACGGTGTGCCCGCGGCGTTTGAGCGCCTGTACGAGCTCGCGCTTCTGCTGCGGCGTCACACGTCCAAAGACGTGGTAACGGTCCACCGCCGCATCAATCTTGGACGGCGTATCGAGCGTCGTGGCGTCCACGTAAGCGTCGGCACCCGGCACGCCCACCACACGCGCGATCGACGACACCGTACGAGGGTCGTCGCCACTGATCACGTTGAGGGTCACGCCCTGCTCGTTAAAGTAGCCGATGGTCTCGGCCGCCGAGGTGCGGATCTCGTCACGGATGGTCACAAAGCCCACGGGTTCGGCCTCGCCCACCATATCGCCATCGGGCGTAAAGCCGTCCACGCGCGCCACCACGAGCACGCGGCAGGTATCGGCGAGCTCGGCCACACGATTCTCGACCTGCGCAAATGCGCGATCAGAGAGCACAAACTGCGCGGCGCCCATCACATAGGAGCCCTGCGCAAACGACGCGCCGCTCCACTTTTTGGACGACGAGAATGGAATGACCGACAGCGGCTCGGATACCTCGACCGGACGATCGGCGTAGTAGTTGAGCAGCGCCTGGCAGGTCTCGTTGGCATCTGCCGAGGTCGCACGCGCCACGTTGGCAAGCGCAAAGTCGAGCACCGTGGTCGCGACGGGAACAGCTGCCTCGTCCGAGTCCGCGCCAAAGCCAACACCCTCAACAGGCAGCGGGTAGGTGCCCTCGACCTCCATACGGCCCGAGGTAATGGTGCCCGTCTTGTCCAGACACAAAACGTCGACGCGCGCGAGCGTCTCGATGCAGTAGAGCTGCTGTGCCAACACCTTGCGACGCGCCAGGCGCACCGTGGCAATCGCGAGCACCGACGAGGTCAGCAGCACCAGGCCCTGCGGAATCATGCCCAACAGGGCACCCACCGTGGACAGCAGCGCCGAAGAAGGCACACGACCGGCCAGCAGCTCGGAGAAGCACCAAGAAAGCGCACTATCGCCCGGGGTTCCCGCGGCATCCCACAGTTCGCTCACACTCGAGGTAAAGAGCGCCAGACCAAGCGGAATCATGATAATGCTCGCAAACCGCACGATGGCGTTGAGCGCGTTCATGATCTCGGAATTGACCTTTTTGACGTACTTGGCCTCGTTGTTGATCTTTGCCACGTAGTTATCGGCGCCGACATGGATCACGCGGGCGCGCAGCAGGCCCGAGTCGATAAAGCTGCCGCTCATGAGCTCGGAGCCTGGCTGTTTCTTAATGAGGTCGCTCTCGCCCGTCAGCAGGCTCTCGTTGACGAGCGCCTCACCCGACACCACCACGGCGTCGGCGGGAATCTGGTCACCGCGCCCCAGGCGAATGATATCGTCGAGCACGATCTGGTCTAGGTCGAGCTCCACCTCGGCGCCGTCGCGCACCGCGATGGCCTTCTTAGAGGTGAGCAGCGTGAGCTTGTCGACCATCCGCTTGGAACGCATGGACTGAATGACGCCAATCGCCGTGTTCAAGAACACCACGAACAGGAACGTCAGGTTTTTAAACGAACCGGTCTGCAATACCAAAATCGCCAAGACCACGTTGATCAAGTTGAACAGCGTGCAGAGGTTCTCGATGATGAGCTCTTTGACCGACTTGGTCTTGAGTTCCATGTTGCGGTTGATTTTACCGGCGGCGATGCGCTCCTCGACCTCGGCGGTCGAGAGTCCGCGCTCGATATCCGTTGCTGCCATACCACGTCCCATCACGTCGCGTCGGTATAAGAAAACCGCCCGGACCATGCGAGGTTCGGACGGTCTTACGTTCGATGGTGCCCCATGTTGGATTCGAACCAACGGCCTTCTGCTCCGGAGGCAGACGCTCTAATCCCCTGAGCTAATAGGGCGAACGGTAGGCATTATACCCAAGTGCGCCACGGACTAACAAAATAATAGAAAAAGCTTTGCAATTACGTGGGAGACGCGCCGCGACGGCGCGCTTTAGGCGGCAAAAGCGAAGCAGATAGTATAAACTCACATGCACCATATATACACGGCTCGCGATGCGGGCCGTTTTTGCAAGGGCTATCCATCGAGGTGAGAGGCACACCATGATTGCAATTTTAAAGCAGAGCGCCAGCGACGAGGCCGTAAGCCACATCGTCAGCTGGATCGAGAAAAAAGGACTCAAGACCGACGTCTCGCGCGGCGAGAACGAGACCATAATCGGCCTGGTGGGCGACACGACCAAGATCGACCCGTTCCTGCTCGAGTCCATGGACGTCGTCGAGCGCGTGCAGCGCGTCTCCGAGCCGTTCAAGCGCGCCAACCGCAAGTTCCACCCCGAGGACTCCGTCATCGACTGCGGCCACGGCGTCAAGATCGGCGGCGACCAGTTCCAGGTCATCGCCGGCCCGTGCTCCGTCGAGGGCGAGAACCTCATCCGCATCGCCCGCCGTGTGAAGGCCGCCGGCGCCACAATGCTGCGCGGCGGCGCCTACAAGCCCCGCACCTCCCCGTACGCCTACCAGGGCATGGGCCCCGCCGGCCTGGACCTGCTGTGCGAGGCATCCGCCGAGCTCGACATGCCGATCGTCACCGAGATCATGGACCCGCGCGACGTGCAGGTCTTCCTGGACAAGAAAATCGACGTCATGCAGATTGGCGCTCGCAACGCCCAGAACTTCCCCCTGCTCAAGGAGGTCGGCAAGACGCAAACCCCGATCCTGCTCAAGCGCGGCATGTCCGGCACCGTCGACGAGCTGCTTATGGCAGCCGAGTACATCATGAGCGAGGGCAACGACAACGTCATCCTGTGCGAGCGCGGCATCCGCACCTTCGAGACCCGCACCCGCAACACCTTCGACCTCAACGCCGTGCCGGTGCTGCACCACCTGTCGCACCTGCCCGTCGTCGCCGACCCCAGCCACGCCACCGGTTACACCCGCTATGTCGAGCCCATGGCGCTCGCCGCGACCGCCTGCGGCGCCAACGGTCTGGAGATCGAGGTCCACGACGACCCGAGCCACGCTTGGTCCGATGGTGCTCAGGCCCTCACCCCCGACCAGTTTGACGACACCATGCGCCGCATCCGCGCCATCCGCGAGGTCGTCTGCCAAGAGACCGTTCAGGAGTAGGCCATGGGTACGGTGAGAAACGCACGCGTTAACCAGGGTGGCCCCAAATGCGCCGGCATCGTGGGCCTGGGCCTCATCGGCGGCAGCTTTGCCCGCGGCTATGCGCAGGCGGGCGTCCGCGTGCTGGCCTGGGACCCCGATGACGACGTCATGACGGCCGCCAGTATGGGTACCGTTGCCGGCGAGCTCAACGACGAGACGCTCGGCGAATGCGACATCATCGTCCTGGCATGCTACCCCGAGGCCTGCATCGAGTGGCTCGAGGCGCACGCCCAGGCACTCGCCGACGCCACCGACACCGAGGCCATCATGGGCCCCGTGGTGATCGACACCGTGGGCGTCAAGGGTATCGTGTGCGAGCGCGCCTTTGAGCTTGCTCGCGAGCACAGTTTTTACTTTGTGGGCGCGCATCCCATGGCGGGCACGCAGTTCTCGGGCTACGCGCATTCCCGCGCCGACCTGTTCCAGGACGCACCGCTCGTGCTCGTACCGCCCGCAGTGGACGACGCACTTAAGCTGGAGCTTTTGGGCCAGGTGCGCGAGATGGTACGTCCCTTGGGCTTTGGCAAGTTCAGCGTAACGAGCGCCGCCGAGCACGACCGCGTCATCGCCTTTACGAGCCAGCTCGCGCACGTCGTCTCCAACGCCTATGTTAAGAGCCCGACCGCTCAGGTCCACCACGGCTTTTCGGCCGGCAGCTACCGCGACCTCACCCGCGTAGCGCACCTCAATCCGCAGATGTGGTCCGAGCTCATGATCGACGACGCCGATGCGCTCGCCTTCGAGATTGACCATCTGATCGAATCGCTCGGCGCCTACAGTCGCGCCCTTAAGGACCGCGACCAGCGCTATCTGGAGAATCTCCTTGCCGAGGGCGACCGCATCAAGCGCGCGCTCGACGACGAGGCCTCCCACTAGACCACCCATCACGCCAGGTCGAAAGGACCGAAGCTTATGGCGATTACCATCGATATCGACACCGCACGCCCCTACCAGGTGCATGTGGGCACGTTTTTGCTGGAGCAGGCAGGGCCGCTCGTACGCGCCACCGCCGGCGGCACCCGTGCCGTCATCGTGACGGACACCAATGTAGGCCCCCTCTACCAGATGCCCGTTAAGCAGAGCCTCGAATCCGCAGGCTACGAGGTGAGCATCTGCACCTTCGAGGCCGGCGAGGCCCATAAGCGTGCCGAGACCTACGTTGGCATTTTGGAGTTTGTGGCCGAGCACGAGCTTTCGCGCTCCGACGTGATCGTGGCACTCGGCGGCGGCGTCGTGGGCGACGTTGCGGGCTTTGTGGCCGCCACCTACATGCGCGGCTGCAAGTTTGTGCAAATTCCCACAAGCCTGCTCGCCATGGTAGATTCGTCGGTTGGCGGCAAGACGGCCATCGACCTGGCAGCCGGCAAGAACCTGGCCGGCGCCTTTTGGCAGCCGAGCGTGGTCATCGCTGACGTGGGGTGCCTGGCGACCCTCACGCCCGAGCAGTTCGCCGACGGCTGCGGCGAGGTCGTCAAGCACGCCGTGATCGCCGACCCCGAGCTCTTCGCCGAGCTGGAGAAGACCCCGCTCACGCTTGAGCTGCTGAACCGCGACGTGGCCCGTGTGGCGCTCATCATCGCCCGCAATATCGACATTAAGCGCGCCGTGGTCGTTGCCGACGAGCGCGAAACCAATCAGCGCAAGCTTCTCAACTTTGGCCACAGCGCCGGACACGCCGTCGAAGCCTGCGAGCACTTTGAGCTCGGCCATGGCAACTGCGTGTCGATTGGCATGGGCATCATCACGCGTGCCGCAGCCTTGCACGGCATTTGTGACGCCGGGCTGCCCGATCGTATTGAGGAGCTCTGCGCCCGCCACGGCCTCAAGACCCGCTGCGACCTAGATGCCGATGCCGTCTTTGCCGAGGCGCTCCACGACAAAAAGCGCGCGGGCGACACCATCGACCTGGTAATTCCGCACGATATTGGCCGTTGCAGCATCGACCGCACGCCACTTTCCACCTTCCACGATTTGATTGCCGAGGGCCTCGGCCAGAAGGGAGACGCATCCGCATGTTAGCCCGCATCACCCCGTCCCCGCTCAAGGGCACCGTTCCCGCCATCGCATCCAAATCGATGGCGCATCGCCTCATCATCTGCGCCGCGCTTGCCAACGGCGAGACGCACGTTGCCTGCAACACCACCTGCGCCGATATCGAGGCCACGGTGCGCTGCCTCACGGCGCTCGGCGCCCGCATCGAGACCGTCGAGGACGGCTTCCAGGTCCATCCCACCATGAAGAGCATTGAATTTGGCCTGCTTAAGGCCCTTGCCGGCGGCACGCTCGACTGCGGTGAGAGTGGCTCCACACTGCGCTTCATGCTGCCTGTCGCCTGCGCGCTAGGCGCGGAGGCCACCTTCGTGGGTCAGGGCCGCCTGGGCGGCCGCCCGCTCTCCCCGCTCTCCGACGAGATCATTGCCGCCGGTTGCGACCTGCAGGGCCTGGGCGGTTTTCCGCTCAAGACGAGCGGCCGCATGCGCCCGGGCACCTTTGTGCTTCCGGGCAACGTGAGCTCGCAGTATATCTCCGGCCTGCTGCTGGCAGCCCCGCTGCTGGCCCAGCCCTCCTGCGTCCAGGTGACCGGCCTCATCGAGAGCCGCCCCTACATCAACCTGACGATCCAGGCCATGAAGGCCTTCGGCGTCGAGGTCAACGTCGAGCGCATTCCAGCCAAGGACGGTCAGCCCGAGGTCACGAACTTCCGCGTGAACAGCGGCTCGTACCGCACGCCCGGCAGCGTAGCCGTCGAGGGCGACTGGTCCAACGCCGCCTTTTGGCTGTGCGCCGGCGCCATCGGCTCCGACCCCATCACCGTCGAGGGCGTGTCGCTGAGCTCCGCACAGGGCGACCGCAACGTGCTCGCCGCGCTTTCGCGCTTTGGCGCCCGCATCGTGCGCTCCACCAACGCCGCCACCGTCCAGTCCGACAAGCTCGCCGGCTTTGAGATGAGCGCCCACGACATTCCAGACCTGGTGCCCGTCATCTCGGCCGTGGCATCACTGGCTCAGGGCCGCACGTTCATCCGTGACTGTGCACGCCTGCGCATCAAGGAATCTGACCGTCTGGTCACCACCACCCGCGAGCTCACTGCACTGGGCGCGCAGGTGCGCATCGCCGGTGACGACCTCATCATCAAGGGCGTCGATGCCCTTACCGGCGGCGAGGTCGATTCGCACAACGACCACCGCATCGCCATGATGGCCGCCATCGCCGCGAGTCGCGCCACCGGCGAGGTCGTGATCCACGGCGCCGAGGCCGTCAACAAGTCCTATCCCGATTTCTTCGACCACTACCGCCTGTTGGGCGGCAAGGTCACGCTCGAGGAGGAGTAGCATGTCCTCGACCTTTGGCAACGTCTTGCACGTAAGCATCTTCGGCCAGTCGCACTCCCCCGCCATCGGCTGCTCGCTCGACGGCATTCCGGCAGGTATCGCCGTTGACCTGGAGCAGCTGCAGACCTTTTTGGACCGTCGCGCCCCCGGCCGCGACGAGACCGCGACCAAGCGCCGCGAGGCCGACGCCGCCCACATTATCGCCGGCATAGTTGATGGACACACCACGGGCGCGCCTATCGCCGCGATCATCGAGAACACCAACACGCGCTCCAAGGACTACTCCGAGCTGCGCCGCAAGCCCCGTCCGGGCCATGCAGATTTCCCGGCACGCGTGAAGTACCACAACATGCACGACGTCGCCGGCGGCGGGCACTTCTCCGGCCGCCTGACGGCGCCCTTATGCATCGCGGGTGGCATCGCGCTGCAGGCGCTCGAGGCCCGCGGCATCAAGGTGATGGCGCACGTGGCGCAGATCGGTGGCATCTCCGATCTGCCCATGGACGACATGGTCTATCGCGAGGCCGACCGCAAGGCGATCCTTTCGAACGACCTGCCGTGCATTGACGCCGCAGCTGGCAGTCGCATGCGCGAGGAGATTCTGGCCGCGCGCAACGAGCTCGACAGCATCGGCGGCAT
Organism: uncultured Collinsella sp.; assembly: GCA_902470345.1. Classification (GTDB taxonomy): domain Bacteria; phylum Actinomycetota; class Coriobacteriia; order Coriobacteriales; family Coriobacteriaceae; genus Collinsella. Next base: position 1,955 of record CABRGB010000038.1, on the reverse strand, counting down.
CGTGGAGTGCGGTATCTACGGCCTGCCCGCGGGCATCGGCGACCCTATGTTCGACGGCATCGAAAACCGTATCGCGCAGATTGCGTTTGGGATTCCCGCCGTGAAGGGCGTGGAATTTGGCATGGGCTTTGCCGTCGCCGCCATGCGCGGCAGCGAGAACAACGACCCGTATCGCATCGATGCCGAGACCGGCAAGATCGAGGTCGAGTCCAATAATGCCGGCGGCATCCTGGGCGGCATTTCAACCGGCGCACCCGTCATGTGGCGCATGGCCGTAAAGCCCACGCCCTCCATTGGCCGCGAGCAGCAGACGGTGGACATGGACGCTATGGAAAATGCCGAGCTCTCGGTCCACGGCCGCCACGATCCCTGCATCGTCCCGCGCGCCGTCCCCGTAGCCGAAGCAGCCGCAGCGCTGGCCATCTGGGACGCCCTCCTCGAGGACGCCGCTCAGCGCTAGTCCACCAACCCCGAGGGGTAGTTAATTTGGGACGGGGCTATTTTAGCTACCCCCATATGCCAGTCGTTATTTGCCCTGGCACCCATCGACTCGTCGACAGTCAAAGGGTAGCTAAAAAAGCCCCGTCCCAAATTAACTACCCCAGGCAACCATTCACGAAAGGGGTCCCTATGGACCTTGCTGGCATTCGCCAGACCATCGATGGCATCGATACCACGCTCCTCAATAGCTTTGTCGAACGCATGGACATTGCCACCGAGGTCGCCAAATCAAAAATCGAGATGGGCAAGGCCGTCTTCGACCCCGCCCGCGAGCGCTCAAAGCTCAACAACCTTGCCGGCCGCGCGCCCGAGCGCTACGAGGCACAGACCATCACGCTGTTCCGCCTCCTCATGAGCATGAGCAAGGCCGAGCAGCAGCGCTATATCAACGAGCTCAAGGGCATCACGGTCTCGCAAAAGGCCCACGCCACTGCCAAGGCCTTCAACACGCCCTTCCCCCAGACTGCCAGCGTCGCCTGCCAAGGCGTTGAGGGCGCCTACAGCCAAATCGCCGCGTGCAAGCTCTTCGACGTGCCCGATATCGCGTTCTTCGATACCTTCGAAGGTGTCATGCGCGCTGTGCGCGACGGCTTCTGCGAGTTTGGCGTACTGCCCATCGAAAACTCTACCGCAGGCTCGGTCAACGCGGTCTACGACCTGCTCGCGCAGTTCGACTTCCACATTGTGCGCTCGCTGCGCCTCAAGATCGACCACAACCTGCTCGTCAAGCCCGGCACCAAGCTGCAGGATGTTCGTGAGGTCTATAGCCACGGTCAAGCCATCGCGCAATGCGCCGGCTTTATCGAGGCGCACGATCTGCACGCCACCAAGTATCCCAACACGGCTATGTCGGCTGAGATGGTCGCCAACTCCGAGCGCACCGACGTCGCCGCCATCGCCTCGCGCAGTTGCGCGGCGCTCTACGGTCTGGAGGTGCTGGAGCCCAACATTCAGGACTCGGACAACAACTACACGCGCTTTGTCGTCATCAGCTGCGAGCCACGCGTCTATCCCGGTGCCAACCGCACCTCGCTCATGATCACCACGGCCAACGAACCGGGCGCCCTCTATCGCGTGCTCGAGCGCTTCTATGCGCTCAACATCAACCTTATCAAGCTCGAGAGCCGCCCCATCCCCGGTCGCGACTTTGAGTTTATGTTCTACTTCGATCTGGACTGCCCCTTTGGTAGCAAGGCCCTCGACGACCTGCTCGACTCGATTGACGACGTGTGCGAGAGCTTCACCTACTTTGGCAGCTACACGGAGGTGCTCTAGATGACAGACGTCGCCACAACCCGCCCCTACGGCGTGCTGGGCCGCGTGCTGGGCCACAGCTACACCCCGACCATCTACAAGGAGCTCGCGGGGCTTGAGTACGTGCGTTTTGAGCGCGAGCCCGAGGACCTCGCGGCCTTTATGACGGGCGACGAGTGGGAGGGCACCAACGTGACCAT
>CABRGB010000037.1 GCA_902470345.1 uncultured Collinsella sp. | reverse complement strand
GAATCCGCAGACCAGCCGTCGCCCACGAACTTCCAGTAGAGCTCGGCGGTATCGGACCAGTTCATAACCGCACCGGTCATGGTGTAGCTCACGTAATAGATCGCGCTGTCGCCACTCTCGTGGGGGCTGAACACCTTGATTCTTGCGCCGTCACCAGTCTGCTCGACCGTATAGACGCCAGAGTCGCCCTTGTTCGCGCTGTCGACTTTGTTAAACGCGGTGTCCTCTTCCTCGACGCTCAGCACATCGACGGTCGCCGTGCCGCCCTGCTGGTTGGTGCCCGTATTGATCTCCCAAAACACGCCGTTGATGTCGTCATCGAAATCAAACTGGCGTCCCTCGACGACGGTCAGCGATCCATCGGCCTCGACCGTGGCACCGATATAGGTTTGGGTCATGGAGTAGCCGTCGGCGTACGCGGCGACAGGCAGCAGCAACAACGCAAGCGCGACGAGCACGCAGACGGAAGCGAATCGCGCAAACGGGTGACGGTGCCGACTGACTTTGGCGACGAGGGTGTTCATAAGCGCATCCTTTATCTGTAAAACCAACAGCGCCATTGTCCCACGTTTGCGGGTACACATGACGAACATCTAGGCGACCGGAGCGCCAAACGGGATGAAAGTCATGCCTGCCGCCAGCAGCTAGTCATTAGGGACACTCTTTGGCATGGCCTGCGCCAGCAATAGATATCACTTCACAGCTCCGCCACAGGTGTAGCGGCTTTGTGTGGGCGCGGCATGCGCTGATTGAGCCGCCAGTCGAGGGGCATAAAGCAGTTGAGCGAAAACGGTTGCCCCTTTCCCGTTCGCTCGAGGATCATGTCCCCCTTTTCCGTGGAAACCCCGGCAGTTGCGAAGAGCTGCCGGGGTTTCTGTCGTTTGTGAGGCTAAGTCGGTGCGCAGCAATCGAGACCTTGAGCCGCAAACCAGCCGCGTGCAATGCGCAGCGCGACCAACTTGCGGACCACAGTGACGCCTCCCCATCGCACCCCGCGCTATACTCGTCCGCATGGATATCAACGCACGCAACATAGCAACGCCCGCCGAGGACGCGCCAACGACGACCCCCTCTCCCGTCCCCGTCGTAGGCCGTTTTGCCCCGTCGCCCTCGGGCCGCATGCACCTGGGCAACGTGTTCAGCTGCCTGTGCTCGTGGCTTTCAGCCCGCAGCCAGGGCGGCAGCATCGTGCTGCGCATCGAGGACCTGGATGATCGCTGCAAGCGCCCGGAACTTGCCGCTCAACTGATTGACGACCTGGCCTGGCTGGGACTCGAGTGGGACGAAGGCCCCTACTACCAGCACGATCGCCTCGACCTGTACGAGAGCGCCTTGCGCCAGCTGCAAGACGCCGGCCTCACCTACCCCTGCTTTTGCACGCGCGCCGAGCTCCACGCCGCGAGCGCGCCGCACGCCAGCGACGGCACGCCCATCTACCGCGGCGCCTGCAGAGGCCTTTCTGCCGAGGAGGTTGCACGCCGCAGCATCCTGCGTGCTCCGGCCACGCGCCTGCGCGTGCCCGCCGTCGACGACCTCGCGGGCGACGTAATCGAATTCGTGGATCGCACGTACGGAGCCCAATGCGAGGCACTCGCCACCGAGTGCGGTGACTTTTTTGTGCGCCGCAGCGACGGCGTGTTTGCCTACCAGCTGGCCGTGGTGGTCGACGACGCCGCCATGGGCGTCACCGAGGTCGTACGCGGATGCGACCTGCTGAGCTCCACGCCCCGCCAAATCTATCTGCAGCATCTGCTGGGACTTCCCACGCCGCACTACGCGCACATTCCGCTGCTCATGTCGCCGGACGGCCGCCGCCTTTCCAAGCGCGACCGCGATCTGGACCTGGGCGAACTACGCTCCCGCTTTGGCACGCCCGAGGCACTGCTGGGCTGGCTCGCTGGGCAAACGGGCATCGCGCCGGACACCACGCCGCGCTCTGCCGAGCAGCTGGTCGAACACTTTAGCTGGGACGTCATCCGCGCACACCGGGAGAACATCACCATAACGGCCGAGTAGCCAAACGCCTCGCCCCTACGCGACATCCCAAGGCTGGAGTTCGTCGCCCAGGCGAACGATGCAGTCGTAGAGCACGGTATGGTGTTCGGCCGGGTTTGCATCCCGATGAAAATGCCCGTAATACCAGCGCTTGTAATCCAGGCGGTCTTCCAGCTCATCGAAAAATGCCGTGAGTCGGTCAACGTCGGGGCAATTCCAGCCGGGTACCGGATAGAGCGTGGGCGAAAGCATGCGCGTGGAGCAGGTGTGGGTGATCACGTAGTCGACCTTCCAACCCACGCTGTCGAGCTTTGCCCGCGCCTCCTCAAAGTTGCGCTCGTCCGGCAGCTCCTGCGGCCACCAGCTGGAATACGGAATGCGGTATTCCTTATCCACACTCGTGGCACCGCCCATGGTAAAGATCGTTGAGCCGTCGAGCTCAAAAACCTCGCCGCGCGTCAGGCGCCGTATGGGAGAGGTATCCGACAGACGCTGCGTCAGCCCACCGTGCCACAGCTCCATGGGTCGCTCCGCCCAGTGATCGAAACGCTCGTGGTTGCCGTCGACGAACAGCACGGTATAGGGGCGCGACTCCAGCCAAGCAATGTCGGCGCACTCCTCGGCAGAGAAATCCCACGGAAAGCCAAAGTCGCCCGCGACAATCAGATAGTCGTCACTCGTCAGACTATCCCCAAGCTCCCAGTCGCGCAGCTTTTGCATGTCGACGCCGCCGTGAATATCGCCCGTCACATAGACCGTCATCGGATCACCACTTCCCTCTTATAGGTTTCGAGATCGTGCTCAATCTGCTCGTCGCCCGTGGCGTTGACCCACCACGGCCATTTAACGCAACACACCGGCTCGTCTACCTGCGCAAACCACGACCCGAGCTCCTCCAGGCTCACGGGGGCGTAGCTGTTAGCGTCCACGCCCACGTCATAGCGCAGCAGCCCCTGTCTGAGGTTGAACTTGTTGTACGCGTCGCCGCAGCTGTGGATATGCCCGTGCAGATGCCAACTGCCGTGCGACATGCCCTGCCAGTCGACCATGGGATAGTGACTCAACACGATTTTTTGGCGGTTGATCTTGAGCACGCAAATGGGCGGCTCGACGATAAAAGCATCCGCTACGGCAGGCTGCATCCAGTCTTTGTCGTGGTTGCCGGGCAGCAGGTGGACACGCTTGCAGGCAATGCTTTTGCGCAGCTCGTAGGCATCTTGGACCGTCATCTTAAAGCTAAAGTCACCCAAGATGTAGAGCTCGTCATCCGCAGCGACCTTGCTGTTAATGTTAGCGACCATGGCGTCGTTCATCTGCGCAACAGTCGACCAAGGCCTATCGCTAAGCCGTAGCATGTTCTCGTGTCCAAAGTGAGTATCGCTGGTAAACCAGATCACGGGGACCTCCTATTGCTGCGGGGTATCCACCCCTTAGGGCTTACCCCTCGTTCTTCCATCCAAACGGGTCAAGCACCCAAAAAATCAGATCGAGCACGCCGCCGGTCATCATGGCGCCGGCAAGAGCCATGCAAACGTGCAGAGAACTGGCACTTCGGAGCACGTCAAATGGACCCAGAACAGCCAGCAGCGCGACCGCTGCGCCGGCAAGGCACAGCGCAAGGCACGGCCCCGCGTCCTTGACGCATTTCTTTGCGAGATGCTTGGTGTTGTTACTCATCAAAATCGAGCTCCTTAGAGGGTCGTTGTTCAGGTACATGCCGCCGCGGCAGAGCAGGGCGGCAGGGTAAGTGTCCCATGCCGTGCGGACACGTATGCAAGCTCATACCAAACTGCCAATTCAAATCGTCATACATCTAAAACACGAACGATCGATCTGTTATCCTGGCGCCAACATAGTCTTTCGAAAGGTTTGGCCGGGATGACTACGCAGCAGCAGATTGATATTGAATTCGACTCGCTTGCACGCGAGAACGATTCACCCAAGCTCATCGCCAACTCGAAGGCGACAGGCGGAACACTACTATCCGTTATCAAAGAGCAGCTCTCAACCTGCAGCTCTTTTGACTTTTGCGTAGCGTTTGTTGCAGACGGCGGCCTTCAAATCCTGGTCGAGACGTTCCAGGAGCTCAAACAGCGTGGCATTAAGGGCAGGCTGCTCACGTCCACCTATCTCAACTTCAACTCACCCGACGCCTTTCGCAAGCTCCTGGAATACGACAACATGGAAGTTCGCGTATTCCAAGGTAATTTGCATGCCAAGGGATATATTTTTGATAAGGGCGAAACCAGCACGGTCATCGTCGGCAGCTCGAACATGACGCAGACCGCCCTCACCTGTAATAAAGAATGGAACGTGCTGTACCAGACTGTCGAGAACAGCCGCTTACTCGGCGAACTGAGGGGCGAGTTCAATTCGTTGTGGAACGACACCTCAACCGTTTTGCTTTCCCAAGACTGGATTGAGAACTATGCCGCATATCGATCGGCACGTCCGCCAAAGCCCAAATCGAAACCGACATTCAGATCTGCTGAAACGCCGGCGCAGAATGACCTCGAAGAAATCAAGCCCAATAAAATGCAGCAGCGCGCCCTTGAGGCGCTCGGCGTAATCCACCGCAAGGGCGAGACCCGCGCCCTGCTGGTCTCGGCAACCGGCACCGGCAAGACCTTCCTTTCGGCGTTCGACGTGCTCGCAACTAAACCCCGGCGTGTCCTCTTTCTTGCGCACCGCCGGCGCATTATCGACGCCTCCCGCGCAAGCTACGAACGCCTCTTAGGTAGTACCTATACGTTCGACACCTATCAAACTGGCAAGAATATAAGCAATGCTACCTGCGTGTTTGCCATGTGTTCTTCGGTCGCCAAACATTTGAGCGATTTCCGTCCCGATGAGTTCGACTACATCGTCATCGACGAGGCCCACCGCACGGGATCCCAGGGTTACCAATCCATCATGTCGCACTTTGCGCCTCGGTTTTATCTGGGTATGACCGCTACGCCCAATCGCACCGACGGCTATGACGTCTTTGCCCTTTTCAATCACGTCATCGCGTTCCAGATCACGCTGCAGGACGCTTTGGCCGAGGAGATGCTTGCCCCCTTCCATTATTTTGGCATTCACGATCTAGAGATTGACGATGAGACGGTCGAAGATACCGCTCTGTTCGGGCGCTTGACGTCCGATGAGCGCGTGCGTCACATCACCGAGAAAATCGAAGAGTATAGCGTCACCAAAAGCAACCGCAAGGGCTTAATTTTCTGCAATCGAAACGCCGAGGCAGAAGAGCTGTCGCGCAAATTCAACGCTCTCGGATATCGAACGGCTGCGATTAGCGGCCAAGATTCCGATGAGGTCCGCGATGCCGCGATTAGCCGACTTGAAGCCGGCGAGCTCGAATACATTTTCTCGGTCGATATCATGAACGAAGGCGTCGACATCCCCTCGCTCAATCAGATCATCATGCTTCGACGCACCGACTCCGCAATCATCTTTATTCAACAGCTCGGACGAGGTTTGCGTCTGAATGATGGCAAGGAATACGCACTGGTTCTCGACTTTATTGGCAACTACCAGAGCAACTTCTTGGTGCCCATCGCGCTTTCGGGTGACAAGACGTATAACAAAGACCGCCTGCGCCGTCTTGTCCAAGAGGGCGATTCGGCGATCCCCGGATGCTCGACCGTGAGCTTCGATCGTATTTCCGAGGCACGCATTTACAAGGCCATCGACGGCGGCGATTTCACCTCCGTCAGGTTTTTGAAAAACGAATATCTCGACTTGCGCCAAAAACTCGGCAAGATTCCCTCGTTGCTCGAATTTGATCGTAACGGCTCCATCGATCCGCTGCTTATCTTCAAGAATAGTGGCCTGGGGTCCTACCACGCATTTCTTTCCAAATACGAGCCAGACTACACGGTTCAATTTTCCTCTGATCAAACCAAGATTCTCAAATTCATTTCTCAAAAACTTGCCGCGGGCAAGCGATTCGAAGACCTCTATTTGCTTCAAACGCTTGTCGAAGCCGGACACGAGGGCTATCGGCATATGCGCGAGGCTGCGTTTAGAAATTACCGCGCACAGCTTAAGGACAGCGCCGTTAGGTCGGCAATCGCTGTCCTTAAGGGCGACTTTGCCACTCCTAAGGATTTCGTTTCCCTGCTTATTGACGATGGTACCGGACCTCGTCTGACCGAAGCGTTTGCGAGCGCCCTGCGCAACGCAGAGTTCAAGCGTCAGATTCTCGAAGTGCTGGATTTTGGTATTGCGCGCAACCGACTCGACTATGCCGAGACGTACGAAAACACAAATTTCGTTCTCAACGCCAAGTACACGTACGAAGAGGTTTGCCGCTTGATGAACTGGGAAAAGAACATCAACGGCCAAAATCTCGGCGGCTATTTTTACGACGAGAAGACCAATACATTCCCCGTGTTTATTAACTATGACAAGGCACCCGACATTAGTGAGTCAATTCAGTATGAAGACCGCTTTGTTTCGCCGAGCAAGCTCATCGCAATCTCGAAGGGCAACCGCAAGCTCAACTCCCCCGAGATTCTGCGACTGCAGGCATGGCCGGAAAACGGCCTGAAGACGTATTTGTTTATGCGAAAGAACAAGGACGATAAGGGCGGCAAGGAGTTCTATTTCTTAGGCGAAATGCATCCGACCGGCGAGTTCGAAGCTATAAAAACTAAGAGCGGCGACAACGCCGTCGAAATCGAATATGAGCTCAACGCACCCGTGAGGCAAGACATTTACGAGTTTATGCTCAGCGATTTGAGCGCGGCCGAGTAACAAAAAGGGGCGAGCCGCCATGTGACGCCCGCCCCTTTCTTACTTAAGCCCGAGTTTCTTTTCGAGCTCCCTAACGACTTTAACGTCCGCCGGAAGCCAATCGACATCCCACAGGTTATTGGTATCAAGCCATTTCATATCCTCGTGAGCATGCTCTTTGAACTCCCCCGAAAGAATGGTAGCCAGGTAGCACTGCATCGACAGGTGGAACGTCTCGTAATCGTGTTCGACCGTGCAAAGATAGTCGAGGTTACCGATCGTGACCTCGAGCTCTTCTTGAATCTCGCGCACAATTGCCTGCTCGCCGGTCTCGCCCGGCTCGAGCTTGCCGCCCGGAAATTCCCAGCCGTCTTTAAACTCGCCATAGCCGCGCTGGCAGCTCAGGATTTTTCCGTCCTTCTGAATAACCGCTGCTGCAACATTGATTGATTTCATAACTAGCCATCACCTCTCCAGTTGAGCCCAACCAGTATAGGCGATCGACCGCCCGCCATGCCCCAGTCGCCTGAAAACCGCCTGCTCGACCAACCCTTGACGCCGCTTTACACCGGTACCCCATCCACCGCTATCGAGGTCTAATACTTTTCCGCGAAGTGAACGTCTGTTTTAGGACCCCTGAAGCATCCACATTTTTCGTCGGCAAAATCACGGGATTCCAGCACCGAAACCGCAGGAAACGGCACCTCTAAAGTGTCGATGCTTCAGGGGTCCGTTTTAGCTCGTTCACTTCTCGGAAAAGTATTAGACCTCGCTGCTAGCTACCCAGAAGGACACCTCTTCCTTCCCCACCGCCACCCAAAAACTCATCCAACATTAATCTTGGCTCAAGAATCGCTTAATCTATAACCTGCACTATAGAGTTCGACCAAGGGCGGGGCGGCGCAACGCAGACCGCCGAACGCAACGCTCGCGCCCGGGCAGATCGCCCGGCGTCGCGCCCATCGAACGAAAGGACAGGTCATGGACGACCTCGAAAAAGTTGAAACTATCCGCGCCAAGTGCAACGTGAGCTACACCGATGCCAAGGCGGCGCTCGACGCTGCCGACGGCAACGTTTTGGATGCCATCATTTGGCTCGAGTCGCAGGGCAAGACCCAGACCACGTCAGCGCACGCCGCCACCGAGTCCGAGCCGGTCGATGAGCCCTCGGCCGAGATGGTCGCCGCGCAGGCCGCCTACGAAAAGTCGAGCGAAAAGACCGACTTCTCCAAGAAGATGGACAGCGTATGGGAGTACCTCAAAAAGCTCTTCCGTCTGAGCCTGGACACCAAGTTTATCGCCACGCGCCGCGATGCGATCATCCTCAACATTCCTATCTTGATCCCAATCATCGCGCTGTTTGCCTGGGGCGCCACGATATGGCTGATGCTGATTGGCCTGTTCTTTGGCATGCGCTACCGCATCGACAGCGACGGCGACGTGCCCGGCAGCATCAACAACCTTATGAATCACGCCGCCGACGCCGCGGACGACATCAAGCAAAATCTGAACGACGACAAGTAATCGCAGACGGGGGCACGCATGGCACGGATCCTGATCGTAGAGGACGAGGAGAAAATCGCCCGCTTTGTGACGCTCGAGCTGGAACACGAGGGCTACCAGGTGGAGCACGCCGCCGATGGCCGCACCGCCGTGGACCTGGCACTGGAGCGCGACTACGATTTGATTCTGCTCGATGTGCTGTTGCCGCAGCTCAACGGCATGGAGGTCTTGCGGCGTGTCCGCAAGCACAAGGATGTGCCAGTGATTATGGTCACCGCGCGCGATGCCGTGATGGATAAGGTGGCCGGGCTCGATGCCGGCGCCGACGATTACCTGACCAAGCCGTTTGCAATTGAGGAGCTGTTCGCACGGATCCGCGTGGCGCTGAAGCGCTCGGAGACCGTGCGGGCGGCTTCGGGTGTTGGCGGCGCCAGCGCCGAGGCTGGCGTAGCGAGCGGCACGGCCGCCGGTATCGCCACAATGTCCCCGGCAACCGACACGGCCCAGACCGCTGCCACGCCCTCCCCCGCCGCGCTTACCGTGGGCTCGGTTGCGCTCGACCCCGACCGCCGCGAAGTCACGGTCGGAGGCTCACCCATCGCGCTCACGGCCCGCGAGTTCGACGTTCTCGCCCTGCTTATGGCGCATGCCGAAACCGTGCTCACGCGCGAGCGCATCGCGCACGAAGCACTGGGCTATGAATACGTGGGCGACACCAACAACGTCGACGTGCACATCGCGCACCTGCGCGCCAAGATCGAGGACGCCGACGGCGGCCGCATCATCCAGACCGTGCGCGGGGTGGGCTATGTCTGCCGTGAGTAACGCCGAGGCCAAGCGCGTCACCTCCATCGCCCGCGCCATCAACTGGGACTATATGTGGCGCCGCCTAATGAGCTACGTCTGGCTCGATCTGCTGCTGATGGTGATTGCGGCGGCGATCCTCGTCTATGGATACAACCAGACGCTGCCCGACAGCGCGTTTACCGCAGGCTGGATTCCCAGCGCCACCGTTCACGGCATGTCGCTGACGCCCGCGCGCGGCTGGGACCTGACAACGCTCACCTATACCGTCGAGCTTGCGCGTACCACCGAGACCTTCCCCCTCGCGCAGGACCTCGTCACGCTATGGCCTCTCTACCTTGTCGTTGTGGGTTGGCAAGTCATCAGCGTGCTCAACATGCTCGGCGGCGCCCGGCGCGTGCGCCGTACCATGGCACCGCTCAACGACTTGGCACTGCGCGTGGACGAGCTCGGCCGCATGCAGCTCTCCGGTGGCAAGATGGAAACGCTGGAGCAGGCCATCGAGCGCGCAAGCGTCGATTCGCCGAGCGTCACCACCGGCGACGCCGACCTGGCAAGCATCGAGGTCGCACTCAACCGCCTGCTGCGCCAGATGCAAGAGGCCAAGCTGCAGCAGATGCGCTTTGTCAACGATGCAAGCCACGAGCTGCGCACGCCCATCGCGGTGATTCAGGGCTACGTGAACATGCTCGACCGTTGGGGCAAAGACGACCCGGACGTGCTGGCGGAATCCATCGCGTCCCTCAAGGCCGAAAGCGAGCACATGCAAGAGCTCGTGGAGCAGCTGCTGTTTTTGGCACGCGGCGATGCCGGGCGCACGGTCCTGCGGCGCGCGAATACCAACCTGGCCGCACTGGTCGGCGAGGTATGCGAGGAATCGCAGATGATCGATGTCGCGCACACGTATCGGCTGGCCTTTGACGCTGCGCTTGTCAACGACCCGCGCTGCAACGCGCCCGTCGACGTGGCGCTCGTGAAGCAGGCTCTGCGCGTGATCGTGCAAAACGCCGCCAAGTACTCGGGTGCGGGAACGACCGTCACATTTGGCATAACGCCCGATGCGGGCACGGGTGCGATCGACATAAGTGTTGAGGACGAGGGCATCGGCATGAACCAGGAATCCGCAGCTCACGCGTTTGAACGGTTCTACCGCGCCGACAACGCACGCGATGCCGGCGCGCAGGGCTCGGGTCTGGGGCTCGCCATCGCCAAGTGGATCGTCGATAGCCATGGCGGCGTCATTGGCGTGACCTCAGTCGAGGGCGTCGGCAGCCGCTTTACGATTCGCCTGCCGCGGTAGGAAGCCCCCTCGTGAATCGAGGTCTAATACTTTTCCGCGAAGTGAACGTCTGTTTTTGGACCCCTGAAGCATCCACATTTTTCGTCGGTAAAATCACAGGATTCTAGTATCAAAACCGCAGGAAACGATGCCCTTAAAGTGTCGATGCTTCGGGGGTCCGATTTGTCTCGTTCACTTCTCGGAAAAGTATTAGACTTCGGTTTTTTGACCGTTGCAAAAGTCGACCCCTCGGCATAAATAAAGGGATAAGGCTATGCAGCCCTATCCCTTTTTGCTAGCTATGGCAGCTTGTGCGCTACTCGCGGCACAGGTGCACGGCGAAGCCGGCGAACTCGCGCTTAAAGTACACGAGCTTGGTGCCGCCGTCGGGCAGCAGCACGCGCGACTCCTCGTTAACCTCGAGCCCGCGCTCGGCAAACCACTTCTCGGCCGCATCGATGTCGTTGACGGCAAAGCCAATGTGGCCCTTGGCGCCACGACCGTTCTGCTTCATGATCTCGACCAGCGAATCGTTAAAGTACGAAACGGGGGTCTCGATGACGGGCAGACCCATCATCGTCGAGAACAGCTCCGCAATCTCCAGGGCGTCTGCCGGGTCGGTGGCGTTAATGCCCACATGGGCGACGCGCATACCAAAGAGCTCGACCGGATTGGCGTTCTGCTCATTCATACAGGCAGCGCCTACTGAGCCATGACGTCGAGAACGGCCTTCTCAGCAGCGACGCGGTTCATGCCGGTCATGAAGGGCACGCCGCTCACGTACGGGCAGGTGAGGCCCTCGGGGGCAACGGTGGTGGCGATCAGCAGATCGGCGCCCTCGTCGCAGTAATCCTTGGCCTCGGAGATGGCGCACTGCACGATCTCATACTTGCCGGCGTAACCGTTGGCGTCGAGCAGGGTGGCGACCTTCTGGGCAACGAGCGTGGAAGTAGCAGCGCCAGCACCGCAAGCCAAAACGATCTTCTTCATAGGTAATGTCTCCCTTCATGGTTTACTTTAGGTAAGTGTACCGCAGCGAGCGATGGCACTCAGCCTCGATGAGCTTTTATGCCAGTTTGCTTGCACGCTGCGTATAATACATCTAGTACGTGTTGTCATACCGCTTGCTTTATGAGCGACTAAGGACCCTAATATGCCCGATTCCCGCACACTCTGGACCGCCGTCGTTGTCATCTGCATCGCCGTGTCGGTGTTCTTTAGCGTAAAAAAACGCACCACGTTTAAACGCCTGCAGCAGTTGATGGCCGCCAAGCAGTGGGACGAGTTCGATCGTTTGCTCGACGGCAAACTCACCAGTATGCTGTACCCACGCTACAACCGCGACTACCTGCGCCTGAACTCCTATCTGCTGCGCGAGGACCACGAGCGCGCCAGCGAGATGTTCGACCTGCTGCTGGGACTCAACCTCCCCAAGATGCAGCGCGTCGACCTGGTCATTAAGGCCTTTAACTACTACGTTGGCCAGGAGGACCGCAAAAAGTCCAAGGAGCTGCTGCACGAGATCAAGGGCTTTGAGGGCGGTCAGGCCGAGGCAGTCGCACACGAGTGCCAGCTGATGTACGACACGATGATCCTCAAACGCCACAACGACATTCCCGAGCTGGAGCGCATGCTCGAGGATGTCGGCGACGACCCGGTCAAGCGCTGCCGCCTGGAGTACCTGCTGGCCCTGCAGTATCAAAACAAGGGCGACGAGGCAAAGTTCCAAGAGTTCCTTGAGAAGTCGGGCCAACACTCGATGGCCGTCAACGCTTAGCGAACGGCTTGTGCTAGACTTCTAGTCTTACGGGGGCGTGGCGGAATTGGCATACGCAGGGGACTTAAAATCCCTCGCCGCAAGGATTGTGGGTTCGAGTCCCACCGCCCCTACCATTTGGCTTTCACGGGTCCGTGTCCCTTTGGGATGCGGGCTCGTTTCTTTTGGATGCCGATGGGGCTCGAACCCGCGAGGGGGCGAGCGTCAAGCGGACGCACAGCGTCCGCGGCGAGCCGGCGAGGGCGCCGGCAGGCGGCCGAAGCCGGTGCGGATTTGCGCAGCAAATACGCGGACGTCCCACCGCCCCTACCATGTGTTTGCTTACGAGCCCTCGCCCCCAAAGGATGCGGGCTCGCTTCTTTTGGACACCGGCGGGACTCTAAGTTGCGGTGGAATAGATCCTGTTTATACCGTTTACCAACTTATTTAGGAACTATTTCACCGCAACTCAGAGGAAGACGGTTAAAGAGCGCTCAGGCTGGGGACCCAGCCGATGGTGGGGGTCGCGCCGTCGAGAATCTCGTTGATGGTGACGGCCATGCCGGCGAGCAGGCTGTTCTCGCTTACGGTGAGCGTGTCGTAGCCGCCGGATCGCATGAGCTCTCGAATCACCACGGCGCCTGCCAAGATCACGCCCGCGCGCTTGGGTTGCACGCCCGGCAACGCGGCGATACCCTCAACATCCAGCGCGGACATGCGCTCGATAGCGGCCGAAACCTGCTCCAGCGAAAGCTCGCGCAGGTGCACAAAGCTCGAATCATACGGCTCCAGCTCGTGAACGAGCGCCACGAGCGTGGTGACGGTGCCGCCCACCGCAACGAGGCGCTCGGCGCGCTCAAAGTCGACAGGCAGACTCTCAAAGTAGCCCGCAAACTGCCCGTTTGCCCAGCCAGCAGCAGCCGCAAGCTCGCAGTCCGCCGGTGGCAACGCCGAGAAAAACCGCTCGGTCACGCGGCGGCAACCGATGTCCAGCGAGCGCGTTCCCTCCAGCGCAAAGACGCCGCGCTCCGGCGCATAGACGCCCGTCGCAAGCTCCGTGGAACCGCCGCCCGAATCGGCAACAATGATGCGCTCGCCAGCAAAGTCGTGCGCCACGCCAAAAAACGTCAGGCGCGCCTCGACCTCGCCCGGAATCACCTGTGGCTCAAGCCCCAGATCGCGCAGGCCGTCCAACAGCAGCGCGGCATTGGACGCATCGCGCGCGGCGCTCGTGCACGTGGTGCAGACGCACGCGGCCCCAAAGGCACGGGCCTCGTCCACAAACATTCGGCACGCAGCGAGCACGCGCCCAACGGCCGCCTCGCAAAAGTGCCCCGTCGCGTCCACGCCCTCGCCCAAGTCGGTAATCTCGGTATGCTTGGACGATTCCACGATCGCCCCGCCCTCGACCTGGGCCAGCACCAGCCGCGACGAAACCGTCCCCAGGTCAATCGCCGCCACCTTATATCGTTTGCAATCCGCCATTGCGGGCTCCCCTCCGGGCGCTACTCACCTATTTGCCGTTGGACACAACCGTCTGGCCCTCGACGCCGTTAAATCCAAACAGCATATCGAGCGTCTGGATGTACCACGGCGCGTCCTTGCCGACCTCTTCGATCTCTTTGGCGACTTCGCTGGCCTTCTTGGCGTTCGAGGGCTTTTTGCTCGACGACGAGTCCGAATCGTCGTCCAGGCCCAGCACGTCAATCTTGGTCTCGCCGGGCATCACCAGGCCCAGGTCCTCGGTCGCCGCGTCCTTAATGCCCTCCTCCGAGAGCAGTTTGTCGACGCTTTTCTGCAGCTCGTCGTTGTACTGCTGGCGAATCTCGACCTGCTTGGCCAAGATATCGTTCGAGCGTTTGGCGACGTAGAGGTCGCGCACGGGAAAGTACAGGCTCACGAGCACCAGGACGACGACAATGCCAATAAACAGCCCGCGCTGGGGCCCATGGGTAAAGTCGTAGATTGCCTTGACCACCGCGTTGTCGTTGGCGTAGTGCATGAAGTCCGAGCCCGAAAGACGGTTCGAGGGCTTGGTCGACTTTTCATGCGTTTGAGCCGAAGGGCGCTGAGCATGCGTCGGGCGCGCCGAACGTGGCGGGCGCGCCGGCGGCATATTCATTTGAGCACGGGGGTGTGAGGCACTTGCCGGACGCTGTGCACGGCGATCGACGCCGGCGTAGTCGGACCCGCCAAGCTGCGCGGTAGGTGCGCGGCGAGGCGACGGCTCGCGCGAACCGGCGAAATAATACCTGTTGTCGTAAATCTGATCCATGTGCGCCTTGTGCGGTTGAGGTTTGTTTGCGCTAAGTCCTTTAGTTATAGCACGAGCGCCCACACCGCTTTCGCCAGCCTTTGCTCGACATAAAAAAGGCGCTGAGCCGTATGGCCCAGCGCCCAATGGTGCTCAACAGCGCTCGGCGGAAGCGAGGTGAACCCGAGTCAGCCCCGCCCCCACACACGCCGCTGCCTAGCGAATGTTGTAGAACGCAGACTTACCGGCGTAGCGCGCGCTGCCCTCGAGCTCGTCCTCGATGCGGATGAGCTGGTTGTACTTGGCGATACGGTCGCTGCGGCACGGGGCGCCCGACTTGATCTGACCGGCGTTAACACCCACGACCAGGTCGGCGATCGTGGAGTCCTCGGTCTCGCCGGAACGGTGGCTCACGATGCAAGCGTAGCCGGCCTCCTTGGCAGTCTCGATGGCCTCGAGCGACTCGGTGAGCGTGCCAATCTGGTTGACCTTGACCAGGATCGCATTGGCGGCGCCCAGCTCGATGCCCTTTTTGAGGCGCTCGGCGTTGGTGACGAACAGGTCGTCGCCCACCAGCTGCACCTTGTTGCCAATGCGGCGGGTGAGCTCAACCCAGCCGTCCCAGTCCTCCTCTGCCATGCCATCCTCGATGGAGATGATGGGATAGGTGTCGACGAGCTTCTCCCAGTAATCGACCATCTGAGCGCTCGTGTACTCAACGCCCTCGCCCTTGAGCTCGTACATGCTGGTCTCGGCGTTGTAGAACTCGGTCGATGCCGGATCCATGGCGTACATGAAGTCGACGCCGGGCTTAAAGCCAGCCTTCTCGACGGCCTTGGTAATGTACTCGAACGGCTCGGCATTGGTCTTGAGATTGGGCGCAAAGCCACCCTCGTCGCCCACGCCGCCGCCAAGGCCGGCCTCGTGCAGCACGCCCTTGAGGGTGTGGTAGACCTCGGCGCACCAGCGCAGGCCCTCGGCAAAGCTCGGAGCACCCACGGGCATAATCATAAACTCCTGGAAGTCAACGTTGTTGTCGGCATGCACGCCACCGTTGAGGATATTCATCATGGGCGTGGGCAGCAGGTGGGCGTTGACGCCGCCCAGGTACTGGTACAGCGACAGGCCCGCCGACTCTGCCGCAGCGCGGGCAACGGCCAGCGACACACCCAGAATGGCGTTGGCGCCGAGCTTGGTCTTGTTGGGCGTACCGTCGGCGGCAATCAGCGCGGCATCGACGGCGCGCTGGTCGAAGGCATCGAGACCCACGACGGCATCGGCGCACTCGTTGTTGACGTGCTCGACGGCCTGCGAAACGCCCTTGCCCAGGTAGCGGCCTTTGTCGCCATCGCGCAGCTCACATGCCTCAAAGGCACCGGTCGATGCGCCCGAAGGCACCATCGCGCGACCGAAGCTGCCGTCCTCGAGCACGACCTCGACCTCGACGGTGGGGTTGCCGCGGCTGTCGAGCACCTCACGACCGTAGACGTCCAAAATGTCACTCATGTTGTCTCCCTCTCACTTGGAAACGTAGTTGATGCAAGCGACTGGCCGACTGTGCACCATCGGTGCGCCTCCGTAAGTTAGCCATGTCGCACTTTTTGCATTATGCCCTAAGTTAGCCTAGGGATACATATGAATTGGAGAAATCATTCTTTGGAGCGCTTGTTTTTGCACCGAACATTCATCTCTGGAGGTCGCCCCCCATTAAATTCTTCTATCGGCATACCGTCTTTACCTGGCTTGCGAATGAAAGAGCCAATAATGTGCTTTTACGTCGTGCAAAGTTCTGGATATCGTGCAATTCTAAGGGTCTGAAGTTCTGGATATCGTGCATAATCAGGTTATAAAAGTTCTGGATATCGTGCACGAGGTAGCCATGCTTAAACGAAAAGCCTATGACAAACTACTAAAATGGAAGCATGAAAGCGCTGGTAAAACAGCACTTCTTATTGAAGGAGCCCGCCGCGTCGGCAAGAGCACGCTTGCCCGCACGTTTGGAGAAACCGAATACAAGTCCTGCCTTGTCATTGATTTCTTTCAAGCACCTGCCGAAGTTAAGCAATATTTTGAGGACTATCGCACTGACTTCGACTCGCTCTTCCTCTATCTCTCGGTTTTCTATAACGTCAAACTCTATGAACACGAGACGCTTATCGTCTTCGACGAGGTCCAGATGTACCCGCAAGCACGCGGACTCATCAAGTATCTCGTTGCAGACGGACGTTACGACTACATCGAAACTGGATCCCTGCTCAGCATCAAGCAGAACATTAAAGATATCGTCATCCCATCCGAGGAAGAGTCTCTGGAACTTGAGCCCCTCGACTTTGAGGAGTTTCTTTGGGGCATGGACGAAAAGGGGCTGGCCGATCTCATTCGCATGAGTTTTAACAAGATGAAGCCGCTCCCCGATGCCCTACATCGCAGAGCGCTCTCCCTTATGCGCGAATACATGCTCGTAGGCGGCATGCCTGAGCCGGTATCCGTCTATGTTGAACAGCGCGCTTTTGCGCCCGTCGACGCTTCGAAGCGCCGAATCGTCCAGCTCTATCGCAACGATATCTCTCGTTTTGCAACCGGTTACGAATTCAAAGTCGTCTCCGTACTCGATGGCATCCCGGGTCAGCTCTCTAGGCACGAAAAACGATTCAAGCTTTCCTCACTTGATAAAAACGCACGCATGCGCACCTACGAAGAAGCCTTCTTTTGGCTGGCAGACGCGCGAATTGCCAATATCTGCTATGCCGCAAGCGAACCGAGCGTGGGCCTTTCACTCAGCATGGAGCAAACGGCCCTCAAGTGCTACATGGCAGACACCGGCCTGCTTGTAACGCTTGCCTTCTCTGACAACAACGATACCGATGAAGACGTTTACAGAGCCGTGCTTCGCGGCGACATCGGATTGAACGAAGGAATGCTTACCGAAAACTACGTTGCCCAATCTCTAAAGGCCAATGGGCACAGGCTCTTCTTTTATTCCCAAAGCGGAAAGAAGGAGGGGGAGGAGCGCATGGAAATCGACTTCCTCGTTACCCGACCCTATGTCAATGCCGCCGGAAAGCCGCGCATCAGCCCCATCGAAGTTAAGTCGCCACGCAGATACGGAACCATCTCCCTCGACCGATTCCGCGCGCGCTTTAACAAGAAGATTGGGATGGCTTACGTGTTGCACCCTAAACAACTCGAGTGGGATGCCGAAGCGCAGCTGGCACATCTTCCGTTGTATATGGCTTTTTGCTTGTAGAGACCTCTCTACGAATGGATGCCGTGAGAGACGCAGGCCTCACTCGCTTGCTTTTGCTTGGTCCCACAGGTCGTTGAGTTGAGCGGTTGAGCAGGCGGCGAGGTCATCGCCCGCCTCGTGCACGGCGGCCTCCATCGCAGCCCAGCGACGGCGGAACTTGGCCGTGCTGGCACGCAGGGCGCTCTCGGCGTCGATTCCTTCTTTGCGCGCAACGTTGACTAGGGCAAAGAGCAGGTCGCCAAACTCCATTTCGCGCTCGGGCGTTCCGGGAGCCTCGGCCTCAAACTCGGCACGCTCCTCGGCGACCTCGTCCCACACATCCTGGACCGTCTCCCATTCAAAGCCCACGGCAGCCGCCTTGCGCGACACCTTCTGAGCCTGCATCAGCGCCG
>CABRGB010000036.1 GCA_902470345.1 uncultured Collinsella sp. | reverse complement strand
TGCTCCTCGACGGTCACGACGTGGCCGGTCTTGGTGGCGCTCTTGACGATCAGGTCGGCATCGATGGGCTTGATGGTATGCATGTTGATGACTTCGGCATCGATACCCTCGGCAGCAAGCTGCTCAGCGGCCTCGAGAGCCTCGCCGACCATCAGGCCGCAGGCGATGATGGTGACGTCGGTGCCCTCGCGCATGACGATGCCCTTGCCCACCTCAAACTTGTAGGTCTCGGGGTCGTTAATGACCGGCGAGGCCAGACGGGCAAAGCGCATGTACACGGGGCCGTCGCACTCGTAGGCGGCGCGCGTCACGGCACGGGCCTCCACGTCGTCGGCGGGAACGATAACGGTCATGCCGGGGATGACGCGCATCAGGGCGATATCCTCGCAGCACTGGTGCGTGGCGCCGTCCTCGCCCACCGAGATACCGGCGTGCGTGGCGCCAATCTTTACGTTGAGATGCGGGTAGCCAATGGAGTTGCGGACCTGCTCAAAGGCGCGGCCGGCGGCAAACATGGCAAAGCTGCTCGCGAAGGCAACGCGGCCGGTGGTCGCGATGCCAGCGGCAACACCCATCAGGTTGCTCTCGGCGATACCCACATCGAAGAAGCGGTCGGGGCAGGCGGCCTTGAACTTACCGGTCTGCGTGGCGGCGGCCAGGTCGGCGTCGAGGACCACAAAGTCATCGTGCTCGTTGGCGAGCTCGACGAGGGCCTCGCCGTAGCTTACGCGCGTGGCGATTTTCTTGACGTCTGCCATCCTAGAGCTCCTCTCCGGCGGCCGTGAGCTCTGCCATGGCCTGCTCAAACTGTTCATCGTTGGGGGCCTTGCCGTGCCAACCCACCTGGTTCTCCATAAAGGAAACGCCCTTGCCCTTCATGGTCTCGGCGATAATGGCGGTCGGCTGACCCTTGGTGGCGCGGGCCTCGGCAAAGGCGGCGCGGATCTGATCGAAATCGTTGCCGTCGGCGAGCTCCACCACATGGAACTTGAAGGCGCGGAACTTGTCGGCGAGCGGCATGGGGTCGTTGACCTCCTCGACGGGGCCGTCGATCTGCAGGCCGTTGTGGTCGACGATCACGCAGAGGTTATCGAGCTGCTGGTTGCCGGCAAACATGGCGGCCTCCCAGACCTGGCCCTCCTCGCTCTCGCCGTCGCCCAGCAGGGCGTAGGTGCGATAGTCGTCGCCCCAGTGCTTGGCGGCAACGGCCATGCCCACGGCGGCGGAGATGCCCTGGCCGAGCGAACCGGTGGACATATCGACGCCCGGGGTGTCGTTCATGTTGGGGTGGCCCTGCAGGTGGCTGCCGATGTGGCGCAGCGTCTCGAGATCCTCCTTGGGGAAGAATCCGCGCTCGGCGAGCACGGCGTACAGACCAGGCGCGCAGTGACCCTTGGAAAGCACGAAGCGATCGCGGTCGGCCTTGCGGGGGTCGGCCGGGTCGACGTTCATTTCCTCAAAGTACAGATAGGTCATGATGTCGGCAGCGCCGAGCGAACCGCCCGGATGGCCGGACTTGGCAGCGTGCACGCCGGTGACGATGCCCTTCCTTACCTCGTTGGCAACCTTTTTGAGCTCTTCGTCGCTCATTGTGCCTTCCTTTCATCCTCTTTAGACAAGATGCGCACGGCACAGAAGGTCGTCCCAACCCAGCCGCGATGCACGTACGTCATTCATTATGCTGGAAACTGGAAGCTTTACCAGAGTATTTATCATTATTTGAGCAATTGAGCAGGCAGAACCGCTGATGAAACGGTTTATCAATGTGAACGTCTTTTGGACGGAACGCAGTCGGCCCTACGCGTTAATGTCCTTGAAGCCCTCACCGAACGTTTCCGTAACGTCGGCCACAGTCACGATGGCGCGCGGGTCGCGCTCGCGCACAATGGTCTTGAGCGTATTGAGCTCGCGACGGCTCACAATGACCATGACCACCGGCTTCTCGGCACCCGAGTACATGCCGGTCGCCTTAAACTTGGTGCAGCCGCGACCCAAGCCATACATGATGTCGGCCGCGATATCGGGAAACTTGTCCGAGATGATGAGCACCATACGGCGCCTGTTGCCACCATCGACCACGGCATCGATCACGTAGCCGCTAATGACCATCGAAAGACCCGCATACAGCGCGTTTTCGACCGAAAAGACCGGGGCCGACAGCGCGCACACAGCAACGTCGATCGCCATGACGGTGGAGCCCACCGGGAGTGACGTATTGCGCGAGATGATCTGGCCGATCGTGTCGGAGCCGCCAGTGTTGGCACCGGCGCGCAGCACCATGCCGTAGCCGATGCCCGTGATTATGCCGCCCCACATAGCGGGCAGCATCAGGTCGGCATGTGCCAGCGGCGCCACAAACGGAGCGAACAGGTCGGTGAAAAAGCCCAGCAGCACAAAACCCGTCGCCGTCTGCACCACATAGAACATGCCACCCTCGCGCATAACGACCAGCAGCAGCAAGGCATTCATCACAATGGTTTGAATACCAACAGGCAGCGAGATGCCATGAGACGCACCGACCGCCTGGATAATCGTGGCGAGACCCGTAACGCCGCCGGCAGCAAGACCGTTGGGGATCAAAAACAGGTCCGTCGCGATGGCTGCCAGGGCGCAGCCCAGCATAATCTTGGGCAGGTCGTGAAAGAAGTTCAGCGAAAGAATGCGCTTGATGTCCAGACGATATGCCATGCTGCCTCCCTCAAAAAAGCGCACCCAAACGAGTGCGCTTTGAACTTCTTGCTGTATTCGATTCTACCGATTCATCGAGCAAATACCACCCCTGCGAAGTGTTTGCATCGACCCGGAGCCAACCATGTGCCTAGGCGTCCGAGCCTTCCGCATCGGCGTTGCCGGTAGCCCAGCGATGGTAGCCGATCACAAACGGATCCAGATCGCCATCGTCGAGAACGGCCTCGACGTTGCTGGTCTCCACGCCCGAACGCAGGTCCTTGATCATCTGGTACGGGTAGAGCACGTAGCTGCGAATCTGGTTACCAAACCCGATCGTGGTCTTGGGTCCACGAATCTCGTCGAGCGCCTCGGCGCGCTTCTCGAGCTCGATCTCGTACAGACGGGCCTTGAGAATCTGCATGCACGCGGCCTTGTTCTGAATCTGGCTGCGTTCGTTTTGGCACGTGACCACGATGCCGCTGGGAAAATGCGTCACGCGTACGGCGGAGTCGGTGGTATTGACGCCCTGGCCGCCCGGGCCGCTCGCGTGATACACGTCCACGCGAATATCGTCGGGACTGATCTCGATGTCGATATCGTTGGGCAGCACGGGGATGACCTCGACGCCGGCAAACGTGGTCTGGCGGCGCTTCTTGTCGTCGGTGGGGCTAATGCGCACCAGACGGTGGACGCCGGCCTCGGCGCGCAGCATGCCAAACGCGTCCTTGCCCTCGACGGTAAAGGTCGCGCGATCGATGCCGATAACCTCGGCCGCGGGACAATCGTTGATGGTGACCTTCCAACCGCGGCGCTGGCAATACTTCATGTACATCTTAAAGAGCATGAAGGTCCAGTCCTGCGCCTCCAGGCCACCCTGTCCGGGCTTGATGGTCACAATCGCGTCGCCGTGATCGAACTCACCGGTAAACCAGCTCGAAAGCTCGAGATCGTCGATAGCGCGGGCCAGGCGTTCTGCCGTAGCGGCAGCCTCCTCGCGCAATGCGGCGGCATCGGGGTCGTCGCCCATCTCCTCGGCAAGCTCCAGCGCCGCACGGGCGTCAGATAGCTCGCGGCGCGCGGTATCCACGGCAGCGATATCTTCCTTGGCGCGAGCGATCTCCTCCATGGTGGCGCGAGCGGCGTCGGCGTCATCCCAAAAGCCGGGGGCCACGCTTTTGGCCTCGAGCTCGGTCACACGCGTGCGCTTCTCGTCCAAATGAAGATACGACTCGACCTCGCCGAGCCGGTCCGCAAACGCGTCCAGCTCGGCGGGCGTTACCTCTAAAGCCTCGACCATTAACGATTCCTGCCGTGGCAGTACTTGAACTTCTTGCCGCTGCCGCAGGGGCACAGGTCGTTGCGACCCACGTTGACGTACGGATCGTCGCTCTCGGACTTGCGGTAGGTCGTCACCTTACCACCGTTGTTAACGGCAGCCGGGCCTCCCTGGACGGCAGTACGAGCCTGCACCTGTGCCTGCTTGCGCAGCACCGAGTTGCCGTTGTCGCCATCGACATCGGCGGGGCCGGAGAAGTGCGCACCCTCGAGCGCGGGGTCCTCCTTGTGCCCCACGGCCTGCGGGGCGGCCTTGATCTCGATGCGCAGAACGGTACGCAGGTAATCCTCGTACATGGTGTCGACGAGCATCTGGAACGCGCCATAAGCCTCAGTCTTGTACTCGACCAGCGGGTCGCGCTGACCAAAGCCGCGCAGTCCGATACCGGTCTTGAGGTAGTCCATCTCCTGCAGGTAGTTCATCCAGCGAGTATCGATAACGCGCAGCATGACCTGGGTGTTGAGCTCGCGCATGAGGTCCTCACCCAGGCGCTCGGCCTTCATGTTGTAGCACTTCTCAACGTAGGCCAGGACATCGGCAGCCAGGGCCTCAAAGTCCTCGTCGGGGAACTTGGGCGTATCGATATGGCCGGTCAACTCCACGACCCACTTGCGCAGGCCCTCGAGATCGCGCTCGCCATCGTGGCTGTCCTTGGTGCAGAACTCCTGCACGCAGCGGTACACGGTGTCGTGCATGACCTCGGTGATGTGGTCGGTCAGGTCCTTGCCATCCAGAATCTTGTTACGCTCGGCGTAGATGACCTGGCGCTGCTTGTTCATGACGTCATCGTACTCAAGGACGCTCTTACGCATGGAGAAGTTGATGCTCTCGACCTTGTGCTGGGCGCTCTCGACGGCCTTGGAGATGATCTTGTGTTGGATGGGCATGTCGTCGCCCATGTCGGCGGTGACCATCATCTTGGAGACGCGGTCCATCTTGTCGCCGCCGAACATGCGCATGAGGTCGTCCTCGAGCGACAGGTAGAACTGGGTCTCGCCCGGATCGCCCTGACGACCGGAGCGGCCGCGCAGCTGGTTGTCGATACGACGGGATTCATGGCGCTCGGTACCGATGACGGTCAGGCCGCCTGCGGCAAGCACGCGCTCGCGCTCGGCCTTGCAGGTCTCCTTGGCCTCGGCGTTAAACTGCTCGAGCTGCTCGGGCGTCACGTCCTCCATGGTCAGGCCCGCGTACTCCAGGCGCTCGCGCACCAGCTCGTCGGGGTTGCCGCCCAGCAGGATGTCGGTACCACGACCGGCCATGTTAGTAGCGATGGTCACGGCGCCGTAGCGTCCGGCCTGGGCAACGATATGAGCCTCGCGCTCGTGATGCTTAGCGTTGAGGACCTCGTGCGCGATGCCGCGCTTGGTAAGGGCGGCCGACAGCTTCTCGGAGCTTTCGATGGAGACGGTGCCCACCAGGACCGGCTGACCCTTGGCGTGACGTCGCTCGACGTCGTCGGCAACGGCGTTGTACTTGGCCTGGACGGTGCGGTACACCAAGTCCTCGTGATCAACACGCTGAACGGGCCTGTTGGAGGGGATGACCTCGACGGGCAGCTTGTAGATCTCGCGGAACTCGGCATCCTCGGTGAGTGCCGTACCGGTCATACCCGAGAGCTTGTCATACAGACGGAAGTAGTTCTGCAGGGTGATGGTGGCCAGCGTCTGGTTCTCCTCGCGCACGAGCACGCCCTCTTTGGCCTCGATGGCCTGGTGCAGACCCTCGGAGTAGCGGCGGCCTTCCATAATGCGGCCGGTGAACTCGTCGACGATCTTGACCTCGCCATTAGTGACCACGTACTGCTTGTCGCGGTGGAACATGTACTGGGCCTTCAGCGCCTGCTGCAGGTGGTTGACCAGCTGGCCGGAGAGATCGGCATAGATATCATCGATACCCAGGCGGCGCTCGATCTTCTTAAGGCCGCGCTCGGTGGCGGCGATGGTGTGCTTGGCCTCATCCATGACGTAGTCGCCCGTGGGCTCGACGTCCTCGGTGGCGGTGAGCATGTCGTGCGACACGTCCTCACCGCGCTCCAGGCCGCGCACGGCGCGCGCGAAGTCCTTATAGGTGCTGGCGGACTTGGTGCCGGCGCCCGAGATGATGAGCGGCGTTCTGGCCTCATCGATCAGGATGGAGTCGACCTCGTCGACGATGGCGTAATGGTGGCCGCGCTGTACGCGCTGCTCGGGGCGGGTGACCATGTTGTCGCGCAGGTAGTCGAAACCGAACTCGGAGTTGGTGCCGTAGGTGACGTCTGCCTGGTAGGCCGGACGCTTGAGCTCGAGCGGCATGTTGTTCTGGAGCAGACCGACGGTCATTCCCAGGTACTTGTAGATGCGGCCCATCCACTCGGAGTCGCGCTTTGCCAGGTAATCGTTGACGGTAACGACATGCACGCCCTTGCCGGCGATAGCGTTGAGGTAGCCGGCCAAGGTGGAGACAAGGGTCTTGCCCTCGCCGGTCTTCATCTCGGCGATATGCCCCTCGTGCAGTGCCATGGCGCCAATGAGCTGCACGTCAAAGTGACGCATGCCCGTGATGCGCTTGGAAGCCTCACGCACGGTGGCAAAAGCCTCGGGGAGCATATCGTCGAGCGACTCGCCGTTGGCGTAACGCTCACGGAACTTATCGGTCTGGGCGCGGAGCTCTTCCTCGGTCATCTTCTCAAACTGGGGCTCAAGACCGTTGATCTGATCGACGATCTTGTAGTAGCGCTTAAGGTCCTTATCGGATCCAAAGGACAGCAGCTTTGACATGAATCCCATGTGGTTTTCCTTTTTGGCCATCGCCCGCGCCATGCAGCCTCGGGCGAGTTAAACACAGATAAATGTACTTTAGCCAAACAGGACGCGGCCTATACGGTCGACCTCGACCGCCACGTAATAACTACGACCCGACCGACCTGCCAAAAAGGGACTGGTTTATTTTGGCAGGTTTTATCTGGGAAAACGCCGTCACTCTGCCATTTGGTGCAAACCAACCCGTCCCCTTCGCACCAATCTGGTGCAATGGGAACGGGTTAGCCTGCAGCAATAAAAAGAAAAGGGCCGCGCACCCAAACGGATGCGCGGCCCTTATGCCATGAATGCGAGCGATTCCGCGGCGAGCTATTTACTCAGCAGCCTCGGTGGTCTCGGCCTCGGCAGCGGCCTCCTCAACGGGAGCCTCGGCGGCCTGCTTGGCAGCCTCCTCGGCGAACTTAGCAGCACGCTTAGCCTTCTCGGCAGCCTTAGCCTCAGCGGCGGCCTTGCGAGCGGCCTCGGCCTCAGCAGCCTTGGCAGCCTTGGCAGCCTTGGCCTCCTCGGCCTTCTTGAGCTGGGCGGCAGCGGCGCCACCGAACTTGTCGGCGAAGCGCTGGACGCGTCCACCGGTGTCGACGAACTTCTGCTGGCCGGTGTAGAACGGGTGGCACTCGTTGCAAAGCTCAACCTTCATCTCGGACACGGTAGCGTGCGTCTTGAAGGTGTTGCCGCAGGAGCACGTCACCGTGCACTCGACATACTGGGGATGGATACCCTGCTTCATGGTAGGACTCCTTATTGGTCAGGCGCTGGTTACCGATCAGCGCATAAGGCGTCTTGGTTTCCGACCAAGACAACAAACTCGGCTATGGTACCACGGCGCCGCGTGTCCCACAAAAGGTTCACGGTCTTTTCGGAACGACACGAATCTGACCCATCGAAACACATCTCCACCGTTCCTTCAACTGGGAAAATGCCGTCCCCGGGGCCTGAGAAGGGCCCCGGGGACGTTCGACTGACTGCGGGAACGGCCTTTCCGCTCAATGTGTTCAGCTGAGATCGGAAATCAACCAAACTGAACTAGGTTCAGTTGACATGGTTAAAAACGAGGGGCGACGCTTTTGCGTCACCCCTCGTCCCGGCCGGTTGCTTTAGTTGTACACACGGTAGTTACACTTGAACTGGGTTATGTGTCCATAGCTGGAGCGGTACCAACCCGACGTATAGCTGATTGCCTCTGCGCCTAGATAGTCGTAGCCCTTGTTGTAGCGAAGCTGACGGTAGGTCGTGTCGTACTCTGCTACGTAAAACGTGTCTCCAGAGAAGGCTTTGTACCGGTCTTTAACCGTCGAAGCCATGTACGCGGGTTCGACATCGCCTTTCTCTCCGTTGAGCGCATAGACGGGTGCCGCGATTCCGCATAAAGCCGTTGCCACGAGGATGGCGTAGACAGTCATGCGCGACGCATTGGACTTCAGCTGTTCAAATAGTTTCATGTCATTCACCTCCCTCGTATGTATCGAGGTATTCCTGCTTGAGCGTCTGCGAGGACGACTTGATCTTTTCCACGAGCGTGCCGGCCTCGATGAAGTAGAACGAGTTGGTGAGGTCTGCCAGGTCGTCGAGTAGATGGCTTGAGATGAGCACGCTTCGTCCCCGCGCCACCTCGCTGCGCATCGCGTCGCAGGAGGTTTTCCGCTTTCCCGGATCGAGGCCGTTCAGCGGTTCATCGAGGATGAGGTACGGGCAATCGGTCGATATCGCCATGGCAAGCTTTACCTGCTGCTTCATTCCTGTCGAGAGTTTACGGGTCGGCTTGTCGAGATATGGGGAGATTCCGAGGGAGCTGCAGAGCGAGTCGATGTCGGTGGCCGATTTCCACGCCTCCCTAACGAAAGCAAGGTGCTCGAGGGCCGATAGCGTGGGGTAGAGATCCGTGCCGCCTGAAGAGCTCAGGTAGACGAGTTCTGCAAATTCGGCTGATTGACGTTGGCTGATTCCGTCTGCCGCCAGGCTTCCCGAGCGGATGCGGGTGGGAAATTGGCCCGACAGCGCTTCAAGAAGGGTGGTTTTCCCCGAGCCGTTGGGAGCAACGAGGCCCGCCGCCGTTCCCGGGCTCAGGAAAAGCGACCCGATTGAAAGTATCGTCGTGCTTCCGTATCCCACGCTCGCGTCCAGAAGCTCGAGCCCATGGCGCTTTTTCGCGGGTCCAGGCTGTTTGGGGGAACGTGTCGCAACGGCGCCGACCGCAAAAAAGACCGCGACGTATGCCAGGGCCACGGCAAGCATCGATGCACCGCCTGAACCGGAGCCAATGAATTCTGTCGGGAAGCATCCTACGTAACCCGTTGCCTCGATAGGCGAGAATACGGCCAGCGGCAGGAGATTGAGCGCGGCGTTATGCCCTAGTGCCGAATCGGACAGTAACGGGAATGCCGGGGCCGCGACAAGCAGCGCGGAGGCAAGGGGGCCCGCGAGGACGCGCCTCGTTGCGGTCGATAGGACGGCGGAGCAAACGGATATCAAGGTTCCGCCCGCAAGCAGCGCGAGAAGCAGGGCTGTGAAGACGTTTCCCGCGGTCGTGGTGGTAAGCGCGCCGTCATGGAAGAAGGCGATCGGGTACCCAATTTGCCCGAAGCCGTTTAGGGCCAAGGCGTAAATGCCCCCGGGTGCGAGGCCGGCGAGGAGCATCGCGGTCCCCGCGGCGATTATCGAAAACACGGTCTGGATAAGGCGCCGGAATTTGGGCACGGGCGCCTTCGCCGCCAGGGTCCCGGGCCTTGTGGCGCCGAGCACGAGTATCGACGAGAGAAGGAAGGGGATGAAGGGAAGGAAAGACGGCGCCGTGGCAATGGCGTAAGGCAGGAAGGAAAGGAATGGCAGGTCGTTTGCGGAGGCCGGGATATCCGTGATGCCGGAGCTGCTCAGGGCACGGCAATATGCGAGCGCCGCGTCATTGGTCTCTCGGTCTCCCACGATGGACCCGGATTGGAAGCCTTCGCCCATGAGCGCGTAGTAGCTCTCGGCAGAATCGAGAAAGGCGGCGTCGGTTTGAGCGGCAAGGGCGGCGTTCGCGTATCTTGCAAGCTCCGCGTCATTTTGCTGCTCTGGAGATAGGTCTGTGCCGCTGGCCTGGGGCGCGCGCGTATTGAATGCGTCGACAAAGCTCTGCATGCCCTGTTTCATAAAGAAGGGCCCGTAGATGGGTGAATTGAACGCAATGGGGACGGAAAAGGCTGCAGCGAGAACGAGCGTACAAATCCATACGGCCTTGTCTCTTAGGATTAGTTTGAGAAGAAGTCGACAGTACATTTAGAAGCACCTACGTTCCTCAAAGAATTGTTAGATTAAAAGTAACAGACCGGATGAAGATACGTGCGACGGGGGCGAGGCGAATGGCTGAGCGGTATCGATATGCGGGTTCAACGGTATCACATTGGCCACATAGATTTTTAACTTGCATTTCTACCCGCCCTTTTCGTAGAGTCGCCGATACGTGTTTAGCGCACCCTCGGCGCGTCCGGCAGGCTTTGCGAAATGGGATCCAGGAGACTTCGGCGCAGCATCATCTTGCGGAATGCTTCTAATGAGCCTCCCATCCTTCAAAAACAGAATCTCATCGCACAGCCTATCGACCGAATCCAAGATGTGGGATGACATGATGATGCACGTACCAGAATCGGCCAGCTTCCTGAGAATCTCGGAATGCAAGTCCACCCTGCTGGGGTCGAGCGCGTTCATGGGCTCATCTAATAGAAGGTACCGCGCGCCCGTCGCATACGCAATCGCCAGGGTAAGCTGCTGCTTCATGCCCTGGCTCAGAGTGCGGATCCTCATCTTCGCGAACTCGCCTATCTGCGTTTGTTCCACTATCTCTTCGATATCGCGAGCATGCGGCCACATATCGCAAACCATCTTGAGGTGATCTTCCGCACGCAATCCGGGATACAGCAGCGTCCCCTCACCAGGTGCATAGAAGATCATAGAACGGACCTCTCTCGCACCCGTACCCTGCACCTCATCCAGAACGATGCTCCCGTCCACGCGAGGACCCGGCAAACCTGCCATCGCACGCAGCAACGTCGTCTTTCCATGCCCGTTCGGAGCGACGAGACCGTAGACCGTACCCGGGGCAAACTCAGCGTTCACCGAATCTACGAGCACCTTCTTTCCATAAGAGATCGTCAGCGTTTGAAGGTCAATCATCGAGATCATCCCCTTTCGATCTTTGGAACACTCAGGCGCACCATCAACGGAGATACGGCGCCCAAGACCACCAGCAGAGCGCCCGATGCGCCGACGACCTCTCCAAAAGGCATCGCGTTCGTCCCTCGCCCAAGGAACCCAATCGTCCCCACCTGGGAAGCGGGATCAAACGAGGCGAATGGAGCCAGCAGCGCGACGCCCATGCCCACGCTTTCAACATGAGCGCTCAACGAACCCAACACCAAGAGAACCGCGCAAACCATTCCGGTGACAACGGGGTTGCGGCTAATCGCTGCTGTCAACGCAGCGACGACGGAAATCACGCCGTATGCCATGACCAGCAACGGAATACTGCACAACACCGCCTCTCCCACCATGGACGTTGTCGAAGCTCCCGCCCGAATGAGAGCGACGGGATACTCCGATCCACCCGCACCGTTCTTAATCACGGACACAACGACAGCGGGAACCATCGACACCAAAAGCAGCACCAAGCCAAGCAGGAGAGCCAGCGCAACAGCCGTCAGAAAACGCACATGCGCTGTTGCGGGGATCTGGAGAACCAGAAGGGAACGACACTGCAGGTGGGTGCACGCGAGCGATGTGACAACCACGGGCAACAGCAAAAATAAGGAGGGAAGCGCTGCCTGGAGATACGAAAGGAGGATTAATGGGGGCATCTTCGTACTCAACTCGTAAACCTTGGGGTCCGGCAAGCTCGCGATCGACTCAAGCAGAAGGGCGCGCGCCTCCGCACGAGAAGGAGTCTCCGGCTCGATTCCGATCGATTGCAGGAGAGTCGCATCTGCCGCGCCCAGCTCACCTCGAGCGCGCTCGTACGTCGCAAGGCTTCGAAACCCCTCCGCAGGCATAGGCGCGTACACGAAACCCGAAAGAGCATCCCGCATGTCTTCCAGGGCCGCTTTGCCCTCGACGTCCATATTCGCAGCGTTCTGCTCTAGATACCGATCTATTGAACGGAGCTCCCCATCCCTATACCGAACAGCGGAAACGTTATCAGCGTCAGGAAACATCTCGACCAGAGCCGGGGCCAGCATCGTCGTCGACATTGCAATCGCGCATACGGCGAGGGTAGGAGAACGCAGGAGCAGTTTCCCCATCGTTCTTACGTATGCAACGGCGGAGGCACAAGCGCTCGGACGAGTTGCCGTTCTCGATGCAGTGAAGGAACCTCTCTCAAGACAAATCGGGGATATCGGGCACGCGCAGCCGCTCTTTCCAGCAACGCAAAGCAGGCTAATTGCCAGCACCTCGATCCCGATTGCGCATACGAGGGCAATCGCGCCACGCTCGAAGCAAAGTCCAGGCAGATTCACTATCTGCGTTGTCGGGTACGGGCTATAGGCGCCGACGGTCAACTCAGTGTTCGCATACGTAAGGGGATTCAACAGGGCGAACTCACGTAAAGCGATGGATCTTCCGTAATACCCGGGAACCATCGTCACCCCCATCAGGGCACATACGAACACGATTCCAAGCGTAGGGTTATTGGCAATCTTCACGGCAAGGTGAACGACAAGCGAGATGAACGCTGCCACCAAGAATTGCAAGATGGCCGTCTGCGCGAACACCAGCCAAGCCGGTTTGATAACCGGAGTCGCATATTGAATGTAGCCTATCGGATAGAACGGCGAGCCCGGGCCATTCTTCACAAGCGCGGCGATTATCCCTGGAAGATTGATGGCGAGGACGGCAAGCATTGCAAAAACACTCGCCCATACGCTCGATGCAACAAGTCTACCCAGCTCGCCCATCGGTGCCTGGATGATGAGCTTTTCACGTTTGTTAAGACGCGCGGCAAGGAACGAGACGGCAACGGCCGTTGCGACCCATAGCAAGTACTCCTTCGATCCGTCATAATAGGTGTACTCTCCATCCGATATCTGCAGAAACGGAAGTAGGGGAGAGAGCGGTGCCAAGATAAGACGTCCCGCGGCAAGAGGGTACAGAAGCGCGGGCATGCTTGATGAAGAGGTATAGACACCGTCCTCCCCCGCATTCACAAGCGCATCCGCATAGGATGCTGACAATTCCTGCTCAACACGGGTTATTCCCGACTCGAGGTATTCGACCCGTCCGTCGATGCCAGCCGCGCTCCTGAAGACGGGCAGAGCACAAAGAACCATCAACGCAACAACGACAACACAGAGCGACCTGGAGGAGAGAAGCGACCTAAAGATCGCCTTCGAGATTTTGAGCATATTCATCGCCAACCTTAACCTCATCCAGTCGGAACAGAGGGGCCGAACAAAATGCTCGGCCCTTCCTCGCATCTAGTAGGTGCTATAGACAAATTGCCATTTATCAGTTGTGCCAAGAACACCACAGGAGCACATTGCAGCGAGGCGGGATTCCCTATGATGCGCGGATCGGCGATAGCCATTTCGGTAGGAGATCGTCTTGTAAGAGATGTTGAACATCGAGATGCTGTGCCCGCTTACGCCGCGAGGACAGCTGTAGCTCCAGTAGGTATCGACGACGTCGTCCGTATACCCGAGGGGCTCAACGAGGGCACACTGGCTGCTCTCCTGGGAAGGAGGCATCGGGGTATCCGCAAAAGCGGGGGCTCCCGGCAGCAACAGACAAAGAGCGAGGCCGAGGAAAACCAAGAGCTTACACGACTTAACAGTACTGAACATAATCCTCTCCAATCTAGAGGGGTTTCGGTTGCAGCATGCTGTGATTACTTGACGGCAAAGTCAATTTAACATAAACTGTTAAAAAGTAACCTGAGTTTTTTAAATTCTTCGGAGGTTATTATGAGTTCCGACAATCGCACTCCCCGGCTTCATTCCTTCCGCATCGCATGTGCGATAGCCTCTGCGACCCTTTGCGCCACCGCCATCGCACAAGTGGCGTTCTCCTTAAAGCCAGCAATCGAAGTGCTCGACAACCCTGTAATTGCAGACTCCCCCGCGTATCCAGCCCTTGCGATCTCGACATTGGTCCCTGCCGTCATCGGTATCGCTACGACCATCCTCAGCGCCGTTCTCGTGTGGACGATCAAGAGCGGAGACCCCTTCAAGAAAGGGTCTGCGACATGCTTGAAGGTGCTCGGCATTCTCTTCGTTGTTCAAGCTGCCACCAGCCTCTACGCCGGCTCACTCAAAACCTCCGTTTCGATGTTTGGCGGCGAGGGGGCCGTCGGCGCCCAAGAGATCGCTTCATCATTCGATTGGACCTCTCTGGTTCTCGGCATCGTCCTGTTCATGCTTTCCCAGCTCTTCTTGTACGCCCGAGAGCTGTACCTCGACTCCGACGAGATTGCGTAAGGAAACGCCATGCCCGTAATTGTTCGCCTCGACAAGATCATGGCCGAGCGAAAGATTTCCTCGAACGAACTTGCCGAAAGGATTGGAACCACGCCCGTGAACCTGTCCCGTATTAAAAAAGGGCATATTCGCGGCATTCGCTTCAACACACTCGAGCAGCTATGCCTCGCCCTTCGTTGCCAACCCGGAGACCTTCTCGAAGTCATGAGCGAAGAGGATGCCCGAAAGGAGTTCGGACTCGATTGGTCCGCCGAGGATTAGAGGGCGGTCGTACTCGCCCTGCACACGGGGATGCGAATCGGCGAGGTCTGCGGCCTTCGGTGGTGCGATGTGGATTTCGAGACGGGCCTGATCTCGATCAGACACTCGGTGGCGTACGCGAAGGGAATGGGTTCGTTCATCAAGGACACCAAGACCCATGACGCCAGGGGTATCCCCATCGACCCGGTCGGCCTACTCCCCTTCCTGAAGGAGACCCACGAGATCGGCTGCGGAAAGCTGCGCTTGCGCGGCCTTACCGGGGCGGTCGAGATCGGGGACTGCTACATCCTGTCGGAGCCGGGCGCGACCTTCGCGACGACAAGCTATATCCGCAGGGCGTTCAAGACGTTCTCGGAGACCAACGGCCTCATGGGCACCAACGACGAGCTGATCACGTTCCACGGCCTTCGCCACACGTTCGCAACGCAGTGGATCCGCCAAGGCGGCGATATCAAGGCGCTCCAATCGATCCTCGGCCACAAGGACGCCATGGCGACGCTCAACGTCTACGCCGACATCGAGCCCATCTCCAAAATCCATAACATGCTGCGCGCCACGCCGTGCCTTTGGCGCGGGCACCTCGGGCCGAGGGTCGATCCGGGTCCCATGTTCCAACAGAGGATCCAGGAGTCCATCGAGACGCTCCAGGCGTTCGGCTACGGCATCACCGAGCCGGACGACCGAAATATCGCCATACGCGACGTGAAGACGAACAGTTGGCTCTAGCTCACCGAGTACGCGGCAGTGCTGGGCCCATCCCAACTGAGGTCACGGTGGTCCGATAGGGGCGCCGCCCGCGGCATGCGCCGCGGAGCGGTATCCCCTACCGAAGGGCGGGGATGCCCTCCGCTTCCAGTTCGGAATCAGCCGTCGGAGGCGTTCGGCTGACTGCGGGAACGGCCTGTCCGCTCAATGTGTTCGGCTGAGATCGGAAATCAACCCAACACGAGCCGGACACGCGCCAGACGGCTCTTCCCCGTACGGCCTTCCCCCTTACGCTCATGTTGCAGGCATGTAACGCCGCAGCGAGCGCGCCTTTTTTGCGCCAGACAGGTACAATGATGAACACTGCACCGTAGCGGAGCGCCCCGCGCGCGCCGCAATCACGCGAAAGGGTTTCCCATGGCCGAGATCTCGTCCTCCCGTATCGTCATCACCGTCCTTGGCAAGAACCGCCCCGGTATCGTCGCCGGCGTCACCCGTGTTCTGGGCGAGGCCAACGTCGACATCCGCGACATTACGCAGTCCATTATCGAGGACATCTTTACCATGACCATGCTGGCCGACACCGCCGAGTCCAAGCTCGACTTCGCCGAGCTGCAGAAGGCGCTAGCCGAGGCTGGCGAGCTTTCGGGCGTCAACGTGTCCATCCAGCGCGAGGACGTCTTTAACTTTATGTACCGCCTGTAGCGAACAAGCCGCCGGGGATTGCCTGACACGCGCATGCCCATGCAAGCCACCCCGATGCGGCCCGGAGAGGAGCGCGCATGGCCTACGACGCCAAGAAAATCTATTACCGCTTCGATGATCACTTGAGCCGACTGGTTCTGGATTACGAAGCAAGCCGCCAGATTTCGTCTGAAAGCGAAAGCCTCTACCACGGCCTGCCGACCGCCCCGTACGACGAGGACCTGTTTGTCGAGCACAATGTCAAGCGCGGCCTGCGCAATGCCGACGGCTCGGGCGTGGTCGCGGGCCTCACTCGTATCTCGGATGTGCACGGCTACAACAAGGTCGACGGAAAGGTCGTGCCCGATCAGGGCAAGCTCACGCTTCGCGGCTACAGCATCGAGGATCTGGTCAACAATGCCCAGGCCGAGAATCGCTACGGCTACGAGGAAGTCGCCTATCTGCTTATCACGGGTTCGCTGCCCAACAAGGAAGAGCTCGACGGCTTTTGCGAGCGCCTGGGCGCCTTTAGACATCTAAGCGACGAGTACGTTAAAGAGTTCCCTATGACCACGGTGTCGTCGAGCATCATGAACGTGCTCCAGCGCGCCGTACTGCTGCTCTACGCCTTCGATGCCGAACCAGACGTAATCACGCCCGAGCATGAAATCGACGTCGCCATTTCCATGCTCGCACGTCTCCCGCGCATTGCCGCCTTCGCACACATGGCCTCGGTCGCCAAGCTTCGCGGCTCCGAGGTTCACGTGCCGCACCCCACGCCCGGTCTCTCCACCGCCGAGACCATCCTACAGGTCCTGCGCGGCGGCATGGCATTCACCCGCGATGAGGCGATGCTGCTCGACGTTATGCTCATGCTGCATGCCGAGCACGGCGGCGGTAACAACTCCACCTTCGCTTGCCGCGTGCTGTCATCTTCGGCCACCGACCCGTATTCCGCCTACGCCGCGGCTATCGGCTCGCTCAAGGGCCCGCGCCACGGCGGTGCCAATGCCAAGGTCGTGTCTATGCACGAGGACATCCGCGCGCATGTCTCCAACTGGGAGGACGAGGACGAGGTCGCGGCCTACCTGGGCAAGATCCTCGACAAGCAGGCCTTCGACGGCACGGGCCTCATCTACGGCATGGGCCACGCCGTCTATACGCTCAGCGACCCGCGCGCCGAGGTCTGCCGCCGTTACGCACGTACACTTGCCGCCAAGAAGGACTTGGGCGAAGAGTTCGCACTCATCGAGCGCATCGAGCGCCTGGCACCGCAGGTGATGCGCGACCACGGCATGACCAAGCCTATCTGCGCCAACATCGACCTGTACACAGGCTTTATCTACAAGATGCTCGGCGTGCCCGAGACGCTTTTTACGCCGCTTTTCGCCGTCGCCCGCATGGCCGGCTGGTCGGCACACCGCATGGAAGAGCTCTTCTGCGCGCATCGCATCATCCGCCCGGCATACCGTCCGGTGATCGAGCCGCTGGAATACAAGCCGCTCGCCGACCGCTAGGACGCGGACCGTTATAGAACCCGAGCGTGGCCAGGGCATCACCGCCCTCGGCCACGCTTTTTATGCCAGTAGAAAGGATCGCAACGAATGATTGTGTTTTCCGATATGGATGGAACGCTGCTGACGACCGATAAGCAGATGAGCGACGCCACCTGGGCGATGCTCGACGAGCTTGCGCGCCGCGGTATTGAGTTTGTGCCCTGCACGGGGCGCCCGCTGTCGGGCATCTTTGAGCCCATCCTCGCCCACCCCGCCGTACACTACGCGGTCTGCGCCAACGGCGCCAGCGTCTGGCAGCTCGACGACGGTACGCCCACCGATGCCTCACGTGCTACGCGCATTTTGAGCCGACCGCTCGACCGCGCCATCGCCCACCGCATCCATAGCATTGCCGCCAGCCACGATGTGACCTTCGATATCTTCGCCGACGGCCAATGCTTCCTCCCCCGCTCGCTCTACACGCGCCTGGACGAATTCTGCGGCGGCGACCCCCATATCGCGGCTTCGCTCAAGCGCACACGAACGCCGATCGACATGGAAATCGACAGCAAAATCGACGAGGTCGAGACGCTCGAACGCATCGCCATGTACTGGCACGACCCGGCCGATCGCGACGCCATCGCAGCGGAGCTCGACACGCTCGGAGGCATTGAGGTCACGCGTTCGTACGCCATGAATATCGAGGTCATGGGCGAGGGCGCCACCAAGGGAACGGCCCTCACGTGGCTATGCGAGCACCTGGGCGAGCGTCTCGCCGACGCCTGGGCGTTCGGCGACAACATCAACGACATCCCCATGCTGCAGGCAGCGGGCCATGGCATGGCCATGATCAACGCCGAGCCCGAAGATCGC
>CABRGB010000035.1 GCA_902470345.1 uncultured Collinsella sp. | reverse complement strand
TGGAGGGCGTGCTTGCCTACGAGTCCGAGGCACTTGCCCCCTTTGCCCCGCGCTACCTGGAGTTCGCCTTCAACGAGCTCAAGGTCGAGTATGCCGGTTGGCCGCTTGGCGGGCGCATCGACCGCGTGGACGTGGACGCCGAGAATCGTGCCGTGGTGATCGACTACAAGCATCGCACGGGCGTTGAGGAGTTTAAGCTCGCCGACCCCACGGTGCGCGACGAGGAATCGGGTACGGCGCCCATCGACGATCCGCGCTGGTTGCCGCCCCATACCCAAACGCTCATCTACGCGCAGGCCATGCGCCGGGCGCTGGATTTGGACACCCGCGCGGCGCTCTACTTTTCGACCAAGGGCGGCAAGCCGGCGCTGCGAGGCGCCGCGAGTGCCGAGCTGCTCGAGGAAGAGCGCGGCGACGGTCGCATCCCGGGCCTTAAGAAGGGCTTTCCGGGCGAGGGCGGCAGCATGGACTTCGACGCCCTGCTCGATCGTGTGGAGGCCGGCATCGCCGAGCGCCTGCGCGAGCTCGAGGCGGGCAACGTTGCCGCCGTCGACCCGATGTCGGCTCAGGCCGCGCATGCGCGCTGCTCGTATAACCACGAAGGAACGTTTGTAAGGAGGGACGTGTAGACCATGGATCTTTCGACTTTGATGCCGCAACAGCTGCGGATCGTCAAAACGCTCGACCGTCCGCTGTTTGTCTCGGCGGGCGCCGGTTCGGGCAAGACCTTTACCCTTACGCGCCGCATCGTCTACGCGCTCTCGCCCGAGTCTGGTCCGTTCGTTGAGCATCTGGACCAGGTGCTCGCCATTACCTTTACCAAAGATGCCGCGGCCGAGATCCGTGACCGCGTGCGCCGCGCGCTCATCGACGAGGGCATGGACGAGGAGGCCCTGACCGTCGACGATGCGTGGATCTCGACCATTCACGGCATGTGCTCGCGCATCCTGCGCGCGCATGCGCTGGAGCTGGGCATCGACC
Source organism: uncultured Collinsella sp. (assembly GCA_902470345.1). Taxonomy (GTDB): domain Bacteria; phylum Actinomycetota; class Coriobacteriia; order Coriobacteriales; family Coriobacteriaceae; genus Collinsella. The sequence continues at coordinate 17,401 of CABRGB010000035.1, read as the reverse complement.
CCGAGTTCACGGTGCTCACCGATACCGACGAGCTTATGGACCAGGCTGTTGAGCATGTGCTGGCCCGCGCGACGGCGCCCGATGCCGCCCCCGAGCTCGCGGCATCGCTCAAGGCCCTCTACGCCTGGTATCCCATGGCGGGCGAGGGCGGCCCCTTTGGCGCCGGCACCACCATCAAGGGCCTGGTGCGCGAGCTGCTGGAGCTGTCGAGCCAGCTGCCGGGCGGTATGGACGACGTGCGCGTGGCGCGCGGCCAGGCCGATACCTCGGCACTCGCCGATGCCTATCGATCGGCGTTGGGTGCAAGCAAGGCGGCGACCGAGAAGGCGCAGGTTGCACTCGACGCCATCGATGCGTTCGAGGCGAGCGGCAAGACCATGGCCGATGCGGCGCGGCTCATGATGTCGTGCACCATGCCGCGCGCGAGCAAGGCGTTCCCCAAGGAGCAGGTCGAGCTGCTCAAGGCCGAGGCTGCCGATGCATTTATCAATATCGCGCTGGCCTGCGGTGGTCCCGCGCTCGATGCGCTGGTGGGCTTGGCCCGCTCTGTAGAGGCCGAGTATCGCGCGCTGAAGGCCGGCCAGTCTGCCCTCGACAACAACGACCTGCTGCGCATGGCCTACGAGGCCCTGCGCGATTACCCGGCCATTCGCGCTGCGTACGAGGGCCGCTTTAAGATGGTCATGATCGATGAGTTTCAGGATACCGACCAGATGCAGGTCGATCTGATCCGCTACCTGACGGGTGCGGGGGAGCGCGCGCTGTGTACCGTGGGCGATGCGCAGCAGTCGATCTATCGCTTCCGCGGCGCCGAGGTCGAGGTCTTCCGTCGCCAGGAGCGCAAAGTGGGATCGACGGCGGCGTCCGAGACGGTTGCCACGCTGGATGTCCCCACCGGCGAGCTCGTCAAGCTCGTGCGCAACTTCCGCAGTCACGACGAGGTACTGCGTTACGTGGCACGCGTCTTCGACGGCGATGACGGCGGCCTGATGCAGGGCTTTTTGGATCTTGAGGCGAGCGACGGCCGCAAGGACACGCTGGTGGCAGATGCCTCGCGTCGCCAGGCCCTCTTTGTTGCCGGCGGCAGCACGCAGGAGCGCACACAGGCCAAGGCCCGTGCAATCGCGGAGCGATTCCGCGCGCTTGCCGATGCCGGCCAGCCCCAGGGCGGCATGGTGCTGCTGCTGGGTCGCATGACCAACGCAGACGTCTACGCACAGGCCTTCCGCGACCAGGGGCTCGACTGCGTCATCGCGGGCGGCTCGGTCTTTGCCCAAGCCGCCGAGGTGCAGACGGTGCGCGCCCTGGTTTGTGCGCTCGCCAATCCGGCCGATACGGCGCAGGGCCTTATGCCGCTGCTGGCCTCGCCGATGTTTGCGCTCGGCGCCCAGGAGTTCCTAGCGCTGGCGACCAAGCTCGACGAGCAGACGGGGGAGACCTCGCGCAGGAATATCGACGTGGGCATCATGAGCGATTCCGATGTGCCGGGCCTGCAAGACCTGCCGCTCGTGACGCGCGCCCGCGAGGTACTGCGGTATGCGCTTCGTCGCGTGGGCCGCGATTCGTTCGCAGCCATCGCGCGCGACGTGGTCAACGCCTCCGGCTGGTTTGTGCGTCTGGCACAGCGTGGTCCCGAGGGCAAGGCCATTGCCGCCAACGTGCTCAAGGCGCTCGACGCTGTGGCCGAGGCGGAGGCCGAGTTCGGCAACTCGCCGCGTTCCATCGCGCTTGCCTTCGATCGCTTCCTAGCGGGCAAGGAAGCCCCGGGTGCCCTCAACGAGGAGGGCGACGGCGCGGTGCGCATCATGACGGTGCACGCATCCAAGGGCCTGGAATATCCGGTCGTGGCGGTCGCCGAGTGCTTTGGCGTGCGCAAATCGTCCGGTGCGGCTCAGATGGGGCGTGTCGAGGGCGGGGCGCAGGTTGTGGCACTGCCTGCACGCTTCGACGGCGTTAAGCTCGCCGACGGAACCTTTGTGAAGGGCGACGACGTTAAAAAGCAGTTTGAGCATGCGTTTAAGGGCAAGGGCACGTCGCTATGGCTGCCGCCGGAGCTCATGGAGGACGTCTGCGCGACGGGTTCTCCCGCTGAGGCATTTGCTCGCCTGCGCAACGACGACCTGCAGCTTTCGCTCGAAGAGCGGGCTCGTTTGCTCTATGTCGCCATGACGCGTGCGCGCGAGCTGGTGATCTTGGCGATGGATGCCGGCGTGAGCCGTGGCAAGGTGACGGCGCCGACCTTCGACGTCGAGACCGATCTGACCTACGACGTGCTGCGCCGTATTTTGCCGACCGACGCTCTGGACATGCCACAGCTCGATAGTGATCGTTTGACGTTCGACAACTCCAAGCCGGGCGACTACGAGCTCATTTCGCTCGCGGACTTTACCTTTGGCGAGCAGGCGTTTGAGGCCAACGCTTCGCTGGATGCCGAGGGCAGGCTTGTCCGCGGCGATGCGGAGCCGGAGGGCGCCGGTGCAGATGCCCGCGCCGCCGTTCCCGGTCCTGCCGACCCTGAGCCCGATGCGTTTGAGCTCGTGTATCCCCAGGCGGTGGGCGTGCGAATGGGCATCTGCCCGTATCCGGCGCGCGATTCGTACAGCTACTCGTCAATTGCAGCGGCGCTGCATGCCGAGTCCGAGGACCGTGCTGCCGAGACGCACGTGCCCATGGACGAGGCCGGCGATGATGCGGAGTCGGATGGTTCCGAGATGACGGATGCAGACGTGGCCGCCGTTGAGCCCGCCGGCAACCCCATGGCGCTGGGCTCGGCGTTCCATGCCGCCTGCCAGTGGCTGATCGAGATGGGTGCCGATGCGCTGCCCGCCGCGCGTGCCGATGCACTGGCGCGTCTGTGGTGCCTGACGCCGGAGCAGCGCGAACGCTTCGACGTTGCTCTGGACCGCTGGCTCAAGTCGGCCGTTCGTGCCGACCTGCTCGCGTGGCCGTGCGTTCGCGCCGAGGTGCCGTTCTTTTCGCTGGGCTGCGAGGACGAGGACATCGCTCGCTACGGTTCATATGCCGAAGGCGCCATCGACGCTTTGGCGACGAACCCGGCCGATCCGTCGCGGGCACTGGTCATCGACTACAAGACGGGCGGCACGCCGGACGAGACGCCGGAACAGCTGCAGGAGAAGCACGCCCTGCAGGCGCGCGTCTACGCTGATGTTTTGCACAAGGCGGGCTTTGAGGCCGTGACCGTCAAATTCGTCCGCGTGGAACAGGCCGATCCGACCCTCTTCGTCAAACCTGCCGAACCTCAAGTAGTCACCTACAACTTCTAGCCCTCAGATAACTTGCGGTGGAATAGTTCCTGTATTGCGGCCCAGATGGCCCAAGCGGGAACTATTTCACCGCAACTGCAAGAGGAGCCGTGTGGGTTTGGCTAGGTTCGGGTGCTGTCCGTGCCGTGGGGTAAAATCGTTCAGTCAGAACACGAACCCGCATCGGAGCTCATCACATGGCATTCGTCCATCTGCACAATCACACTGTTTTTTCCATGCTCGACGGCGCAACCCGTATCCAGGATATGGTCAACCGTGCCGTTGAGCTGGGCATGCCCGCCGTGGCCATCACCGACCACGGCTACATGTACGGCGTGCCCGACCTGGCGCTGGCCTGCGACGCCGTCAACCACAACACGCCCGAGTACAAAACCTGGAGCCACGACAAGGCCTTCTTGGAAAAGGACCGCCGCGACGAGCTGGTGGAGCCCGATCCCGAGGAAAACCCGCGCGAGCATGCCCAGTATGTGAAGGACATGGCCATGTGGGACGAGAAGGGCAACATCGACGAGCTCAAGCCGCCCCTGGTCATCAAACCCATCTTTGGCTGCGAGGTCTACTTTACGCCGGACGAGACGCTCGCCCGCGACCACAAGCCCGAGCTCTACCACATGATCCTTCTGGCCAAGGACCAGGAGGGCTACGTCAACCTGATGCAGACGGTCTCCGAGGCCGCCGTACAGGGCTTTTACTACAAGCCCCGTGTGACGCTCGACAACCTGCGCCGCCACGCCAAGGGCATGATCTGCACGAGCGCCTGTATCGCGGGCATTATTCCCAAATACATCGACCGCGGTGACATGGAAGGCGCCATCAAGTGGGCCGAGACCTTCCGTGACACCTTCGACCCCGGCGACTTCTATATCGAGATTCAGGAACACGGCATCACCACCGACAACGGCCTGACCGACGAGCAGATGGACCGCACGCTCATCGACATTGCCAAACAGGTGGGCGTCAAGGTCATCGCCACCAACGACTTCCACTATCTGCGTCGCGAGGACGCGCCCGTGCAGGACGTCATCATGTGCATCGGTATGAACGCCAAGGTCGACGACCCCAACCGCATGCGCATGACCGGCTCGGAGTTTTACATGAAGACCGAGGAGGAGATGCGAGCGATGTTCCCGTATTGCCCCGAGGCCTGCGACAACACGCTCGAGATCGCCGACAAGTGCTACGTGGAGCTCGACTGGGACTCCATCATCCTGCCGCGCTTCCCGTTGCTCGACCCCGGCGAGACGCACGAGAGCCAGTTCCGCCGCGAGTGCGAGAAGGGTCTGCGCCAGCACTATGGTGACGACTGGGCCACGCGCGAGATCGGTGGCGTCAACATCAAAGAGCGCTTTGAGTACGAATACAAGGTCATCTGCGACAAGGGCTTTGCCGCCTACTTCTTGATCGTCGCCGAGTACGTGCAATGGGCCAAGGACAACGGCATCGGCGTCGGCCCCGGCCGTGGTTCTGCCGCCGGCGCTATCGTCGCCTACGCCATGAACATCACCGCGTTCGACCCGCTCGAGAACGGCCTGATGTTTGAGAGGTTCCTCTCCCCGCAGCGTACCGAGATGCCCGATATCGATATGGACTTCGACGATGAGCGGCGCCTCGAGGTCGTGGAGCACGTTCGCCAGCTCTACGGCCCTGAGAAGGTCACCCACGTCATCACCTACTCGACCATCAAGGCCAAGCAGGCCATCAATGATGCCGCGCGCGTCCTGGACTACCCGGTCTACATGGGCCAGCGCCTGTCCAAGATGGTCTCGAGCGACCCCAAGGTCAAGCTCAAGCAGGTGCTCGACAAACAACCCGGCAAAGAAGATCTGTTTAACCCCGATTTTGCCGAGGCCTATAAAAAGGACGACGACGCCCGCCGCATCATCGACACGGCGCTCTCGATCGAGGGCCTCACCCGTGGCGAGGGCGTGCACGCGTGCGCCGTTCTGATCTGCCGCGACCCCGTCAACGAGCACGTGCCCACCAAGCTTGATACTAAAGGCGGCGTCGAGATTACCCAGTACGAGGGCCATACCGTTGCCGACATGGGCCTGCTCAAGATGGACTTCTTGGGCCTGCGTACGCTGACGGTTATCTCCAAGGCCAAGGCAAACATCAAAAAGAACTTCGGCATCGACATCAAAGAGGAAGAGATTCCCTTTGACGACCCCGAGATCTTTAAGCTCATGGGCTCCGGTCACACCGCCGGCGTCTTCCAGGTCGAGTCCGCCGGCATGACGGCCACGATCAAGAACATGAAGCCTACCGAGTACAAGCACGTCGTGGCATTGATCGCCCTGTACCGCCCGGGCCCGCTGGGCGCCGGCATGGTCTCGTCCTACATCAACCGTATGAACGGCAAGGAGCCGGCCGTCTCCTACGACGACCGTCTGGACGACATCCTGGGCGAAACCTACGGCACCATGGTCTACCAGGAGCAGGTTATGCTCATCTCCGTCGAGATGTGCGGCTTCTCCAAGGGCGAGTCGGACTCGCGTATCCGTAAGCCCGTGGCTAAGAAAAAGATTAAGCTGCTCACGTCGACGGTGCTCCACTGGGAGGATGGCTCGGACGAGACCACCTACGACCACTGGATGAACGGCGCTATCAACAACAACTACACGCGCGAGGTCGCCCAGAAGATTTGGGACGATGTTCTCGAGTTCGCGTCCTACGCCTTCAACAAGTCGCACTCCGCCGGCTACGCCATCCTGGTTATGCAGACGGCATGGCTCAAGGCGCACTATCCGCACGAGTACATGGCGGCCGTTCTGACGTCCTACACGGGCAAGACCGACAAGATCGTGCACTACGTCTCGGCATGCCGTCACGACGGCATCCCCGTGCTTTCGCCAGATGTCAACGAGTCCGGCACCGAGTTCACGGCTACCAAGGAAGGCGTGCGCTTTGGTCTGGCCGGCATCCGCGGCGTGGGCACCGGCGTGGCGCAGGCGATTATCGCCGAGCGCGAGGCGGGCGGCCCGTTTAAGACGCTGCACGACTTTGTCGAGCGCGTGGACTCGAGCCAGGCCAACCGCCGCGTGATCGAATCGCTGATCAAGGCAGGTGCCTTCGACTCCACGGGCTATCCGCGCCGCCAGATGATGCACTTTGTGGACAAGAACAACCCCGAGAACATCATCGACGCCGCGATAAAGCGCCAGAAGGACCGCGCGAGCGGCCAGACCTCGTTCTTCGACATGTTTGGTGATGTTGAGGGCTCGGGTTTCGAGGTCAGCGTGCCCGATCCGGACGGCCAGGAATGGGACCGCCACCTTAAGCTGAGCCAGGAGAAGGAGGTTCTGGGCATCTATGTCTCGGACCACCCGCTGCGCCCGTTTGAGTATGCGCTCAGCAAAGCACGCGACTTCTCGTTCTCGCAGATCGACACCGGCTACGAAGTTCAGAATCCTACGGGCGGCACCATCAACCAGGAGATTCCCGAGGGCAAGGCGCTGTGGTGGGCCGGCATGGTCTCGAGCGTGTCCAAGCGCGTGACCAAAAACGGCGACCCCATGGGCATCGTGCAGCTCGAGGACATGGAAGGCGAGGCCACCGTCGTGGTGTTCCCTAAGACCTACAAGGAGGCCGAGGGGTACCTGTACGGCGAGGTCGATCCCGAGACGGGCGCGCAGCTGTCCGACGCCTTTGTGCGCATTAAGGGCAAGCTCGAGCGCTCGGACCGCGGCGACCAGATCATCGCGCAGGAGATCGTGCCGCTGGAGCTCAACGAGGAGAACAACAAGCCTAAGGTGTTTGAGGTCATGGTACCCAACAGCCGCTTTAGCCAGGGCAATATGGCCCGCCTGGCCACGGTGCTCACCACTAACCCGGGCGGCGACCGCGTGGAGATCTTTATCGAGCAGGTGGACGGGCGCGTGCTGCGCGCCGAGGTGCCTGCCAAGGTCAACGCGCGCTCGATTCCGCTGTTGGCAGAGGCCAAGGCCATTGTGGGTAACCAAGGCAGAGTGACGGTGATCTAGGGACGGCGTTGCTGAGAGGTACCCGGTGCGAGATTGGAGGAAGTGATGGCGCAGGGGACGTTTGTGCAGGCGCTCCGGAAAGAGACGGCGCTGAGCGGCACCTTTATGAAGGGCCGCTCGCTCATGCTCAACGGCGCCGTGCTGTCGATCGAGGACAGCGGCTCACGCTTCTCCAAAAACGTGACGGTTGAGGGTGCAGTGCGCGGCTCGCGCGGCGACCTGTACAAGACGCACGTGGCGCTCGACATGGACGAGCACGAGGTGATCGACTACGACTGCGATTGCCCCGCTGCCTATCGCTACCCCGGCATGTGCAAGCACGCCATCGCCACGGCGCTTGCGTACCTGGACGCCAGCGGCACCGAGCCCGTCGAGGGGCTGCGCACGCCGGTTCGCACGTTTACGGCGCAGCCGAAACAGCCCGCGCGCACCGCGCCCAAAGCACCGGCGGTCAACCCTAACTTTCCCTTCCCGGCGCCCGTCCCCACGAGCCCGAGCCTCATGAAGGCGCTCTCCGATCTTTCGGACGCGCGCATGGATGAGTTGGCGGGCATGCGCCGCAAGCTCGCCGGCACTGTCGACCCCGATGCCCCCAAGGCGGTGCTGGAGCCCTCGCTGGTGCCGTACTACAATCCGCTGTTTGCCGACCGCTTTAGCTGGGCGCTCGAGCTTCGCATTCGCTGCGGCTCGGTGTCCTACGTGGTCAAGGACATCGACGGCATGACCGCCGCCTACGTGCGCGGCGGCACGTTCTCGTACGGCAAAAAGCTCACATTCCTCCATGCGCCCGAGGCCTTCGACGAGGTTTCGGTGCGCCTGCTCGACCTTGTTGTGGCAACGGTTGTGTATCTGAGCGACATCACAAGTTCGCGTTCGGCGTCGTACGACTTTGCCCGCAGTGGCTTTGTCGCCGAGCGCCAGCTGCCGCTGTCCGAGCATGACATCGTATACATGCTGGACTTGCTGCGTGGCCGGACCATTTCCTTTGAGCCCGCCTGGTCGCGGGGAACGACGACGCATCGTTCCTACGAGGTGGCGGTTGAGTTGTCGCCGGTGGGGGAGGACGAGGCCTCGGCAAAACAACCACCGCTCCTCGCCGCCAAAATCGCGCCGGCGGCTGGTGGCAGCTACGATCTGCGCCTGCCCGCCGATATGTACTGCTTTGCCTCGGGCGACGTTGCCTATCTGGTCGACACGCACCGCGCGCGCCGCGCCGATGCGATGTTTGCCCAGCATGCCGCACCGTTTCTGTCGCGTCTGCTGCCCTGTCGCACGCCGGTCCATATCGCCGCCGAGCAGGTGGGCGAATTCTGCCGCATGGCACTGCCCGTGCTGCGCGAATACACCGACCTCACCGCTCCCGCCGTGCTCGACACCGTGGCGCCCGAGCCGAGCTTTGCCATGGCAATCGGTGTCGATGACGGGCTTGTGACCTGCAAGATTACGGTTTCCTACGGCGACTGGTCGGCAGATCTCTTTAGCCTGGGCGCTCCGGGCAGCCCCTTCGAAGAGCAGCGCCCGGGCGTGCCGCCGCGCGACGAGATAGCAGAGTTTCGTGTTATGGACACGGCGGCCCTGTATTTCGACTTTTACGAGGGCGGCCTGGCGTTTGAGGAGCGCGACGACGAGAGCCTGTTCCACTTGCTGACCGAGGGCCTGTCCGCCCTGTCCGAGCTGGGCGAGGTCATGCTCAGCGACCGCCTGCGCCAGGCCTCGGTTCGCCCTGCGCCCAAGCTTTCGGTGCGTGCAACCGTCAAGAGTAACCTGCTCGACGTTGAGCTGGGCGCAAGTGGGCTTTCGGCGGCAGACCTTGCCATCTATCTGGACTCCTACAAGCGCCACCAGACGTTTGCGCGTCTCACGTCGGGCGACATCGTGCGCCTGGACGAGGGAGCGCGTGCTGCGTTTGGCCTTGCCGAGGACCTGGGGGTCGATGCTGTCGACCTGCTCGACGGCGTGTCGCTTCCCGCGTCGAGTACCCTGTTTGTCGACAGCATGCTTGCGCGCACGCCCGAGCTCGAAGCCGATCGCGACGCTGCGTTCCGTCGCACCGTCGAGCGCTTGGATACGCTCGGCAAGATGGACTTTACGGTGCCGGTCTCGCTCAAGGCCACACTGCGCGGCTATCAGGTCGACGGCTACCAGTGGCTCGGCTCGCTCGAGCACCTGGGCCTCGGCGGTATCTTGGCCGACGATATGGGCTTGGGCAAAACACTGCAGATGATCGCGCATATCCTGGCGCGCGTGGAGGCGGGGGATGCCAAGCCCACGCTCGTGGTGTGCCCTGCGTCGCTCGTGTATAACTGGACCGCCGAGCTGGAGCGCTTTGCGCCTTCGCTCGACGTGTGCGCTATCGTGGGCGCCAAGGCGCAGCGCCGCGTGCAGATAGCCGGCGCTGACGAGCATAACGTGGTTGTAACGTCGTATGACCTCATGCGGCGCGATATCGACGAGTATGCCGAGCAGGACTTTGCCCGTGTGGTGCTCGACGAGGCCCAGTACATTAAAAACCCGCTCACGCAGGTGGCGCACGCCGCCAAGCGTCTGCCTGCCGGCGTGCGCTTTGCCCTGACGGGCACGCCCATCGAAAACCGCTTGTCCGAGCTCTGGAGCATCTTCGACTTTTTGATGCCGGGCCTGCTTGGCTCGCGCGAGTCGTTTGCCAAGCGCTTCGAAAGCCCGGTCGAGCACGCCGAGGGTGACAGCGCCGCTCGCTTGCAAGCGCTCGTGTCGCCGTTTGTGCTGCGTCGCGTCAAGGAAGACGTGGTGGCCGATCTGCCCGAGAAGATCGAGGACACCGTCATGGCACAGCTCACCGGCGAGCAGCGCAAGCTCTACCTGGCCAACCAAGACCGTATCGCCCAGCAGGTGCAGCATCGCGAGGCATCCGAGTTTAAGAAAGACAAGCTCAAGGTGCTCGCCGAGCTCACCAAGCTGCGCCAGATCTGCTGCGACCCGCATCTACACTACGAGGACTACAAGGCAGGGAGCGCCAAGCTCGACGCTTGCATGGAGCTCGTGCGCGGTGCGCTCGACGGCGGGCACCACATTCTGCTGTTCAGCCAGTTCACGGGCATGCTCGATATCATTGGCAAGCGCCTGGCCAAGGAGGACATCGGCTTTCTTAAGCTCACGGGCGCTTCGTCCAAGGAGAGCCGCGCCAAGATGGTCGCGCAGTTCCAGGCGGGCGAGGTGCCGGTGTTTCTGATCTCGCTCAAGGCGGGCGGCGTGGGCCTCAACCTGACGGCGGCCGACGTGGTCATCCACTACGACCCGTGGTGGAACGTGGCCGCGCAGGACCAGGCGACCGACCGCGCGCACCGTATTGGCCAGCAACATACCGTGACCGTGTACAAGCTCATCGCCAAGGACACGATCGAGGAGCGCATCATGCAGATGCAGGAGTCCAAGCGCGACCTGGTCAACAGCGTGCTCGGCGGCGACGGCATCTCCTCGGCGCTGTTTACCCGCGAGGACGTTCTGGCGCTGCTCGGCGGCGACGGGCGCTAACCTCGCTCGTTATGTGTTCATTTGCCATGCCGTGGATGGTTCGCCTGCCTTTGGGCATAAGAACCATCGAGAACATCGGCACATCAGCAAAGGAGAACATCATGGCGAAATTCTTTAAGGACCCCGACGGCAAGCTCATTGCTGCCCTTGGCAACGACGTTGCAACCCCTGCCGGCTGCACGGAGCTGACCGCGAACACCGAGGACGCGGCGCACGAAAAGCACGTGCCGGTCGTTGAGAGCGAGCGCGACGGTCACGTGATCCGTGCGCGCGTGGGCTCGGTCGAGCATCCTATGGTGCCCGAGCACTACATCGAGTGGATCGCCCTTGAGGCCGAGGGTCGTCTGGAGGTCCATTACCTTGAGCCCGGCATGAAGCCCGCGACGTTTTTTGCCGGCGGTTCCAAGACCGGTACCGTCTATGCCTATTGCAACCTGCACGGGCTGTGGTCCGCGACGTTCTAGGAGCGCGCCCCCGCTCGGGGTATCATAGCTAGCATATGCACATGCGAGCGCCGACTGCGTCATGCGGCCGGCGCTTTTACTACGACAACGATGGTTTACGACGGAAAGGGCTGAGCCATGAAGCTCGCACTTGCACAGATCGATATGCGCCTAGGTGATATTGAGGGTATCTGCGGTCGCATCGAGGACCAGGCGCGTCTGGCCCACGAGCGCGGTGCGCGCGTGCTGTGCGTGCCGGCTCCGCTCTTTATGGGGGCCCTGCCCGGCGGCCTGGTGGGCGCTGCGGACTTTGAGCACGACATGCTTGCCGGCTTGACCGGCGTCGCCGAGCGTATCCAAGAACTCGATATGATTTGCATCGTGCCCGCGGCGGTTTCGTTTGAGGGCCAGCCCCTACTCGATTATATGATGCTCAAGGACGGTCGCGTGGTGCCGGCCCGTTCGAGCATTGCCCTGCAGCGCGGTGGGAACGGCGATGCCCGTTGGGCACCGCCGGTGTTTGACGTGGACGGCGTGCGCATCGCGGTGATCTTCGACTTGGACCGCGAGCTCGAGATGCTGCCGACCGGCGTCGACCTCATTGTCTATTTCCAGTTCAACGCGTTTGATATGACCGACCGCGAGACCGCCGCGATCGCCGCCGTGCGCAGCGGAGCCTATCGCAAGATCGCATCTAAGCGCAGCGTGTGGTTTGCCTGCATGGCGCCGGTCGGTGCGTACGACGAGTCGGTGTATACCGGCGGCTCGTTTGTACTCGACGACTGCGGCCGCGCGGTGGCCCAAGCGCCGTGTTTTGAGGAGAGCCTGCTGGTTCAGGAGATCCAGCGCGGTGTGATGCTCGATGCCTTGGAGGACCACGAGCTGCCCGAGTTTCGCTCCGAGGAATGGCTGTGGCAGGCGCTGGTGCTCGCCGTTCGCGATAACGCCCGCGCCCGCGGTACGTCGCGCGCCGTGGTGGCGCTCGAGGGCGACCTGCCGTCGTCCCTGCTGGCGGCGCTTGCCGTCGACGCCCTAGGTCCGCGCAATGTGGTCGGCCTGGTGTTGGGACGCAACCGCATCTTTACGCCGGCGCAGGAGGAGGCCGAGGCTGCTCGCTGTGCCGCCGTTCGCGCCATTGCCGAGCGCCTGCATATTCGCACGGTTGAGCGCGATGCGCCGGATGCCGCGCGTGTGCTCGACCGCGATGTGTCGGCGGGCGACGCCGAGCGCCTGCGCTCTCGCACGCTGGGCCTCATGCTGGAGGATACGGCGCTCGAGCTGGGTGCGATGGCGCTGAGTCCGCTGTCCAAAACTGAGTACGCGCTGGCGGCGCCCGCGCTTTGCGGCGGCTACCAGGGCGATTATGCGCCCTTTGGTGACGTATACCTGTCGACGCTCGAGTTTGTGGCGCGTGTGCGTAACCGCACGTCCGCCGTGGTGCCGCAGGAGCTCGTGACGCTCAACGCGGTGGAGGATTGCATGGAGCGCGTGCTGGCGCGGGCGCTCTCGACGCTCGACGGCCCGGTCGACATGCTCGATCGTGCGGCGCAGCTGCTCGGCGGACTTGAGCCGGGCGAGGTCGATGGCACACTCGAGGCGCACGTGGACCGCAACCGACCCTTCGACGACATCCCAATGGCCGCCGGCAAGCCCGAGGCTTGTTCGCTGCTGCTGATGCTCGTGCGTCAGGGCGAGGCCGCCCACCGCATGCTGCCGACGGCACCGATCGTCTCGGCCCGTTCGTTTGTCGAGCGCGCCTGGCCGTACATGCTCGCGTGGTCCGACCTGGGACTGAGCGGCAAGGAACGCATGACGGTCGATGCGCTGGCGCGCGCCGAGGTGAACCGCTTTGCTGACGAGGATACAAGCGAGCGCATGCGTGGTGAGATGATGGGCATACTGGGTGACCTGTTGGGTATTTCGCCCGAGCAGATGGAGGAGCTGCGCTCCGAGGACGGCCAGCGCCGCCTGCACGAGGGCATGAAGAAGTTTGAGGGCGAGGTCCAGGACGCCATCGATAAGATGATGGGCGGCCAGGGTGGTCCGCAGGGTGGGCCCCAGGGCACGCCGATGCCGCAACCGCCGATGGATCCCCGACAGTTCCCATTCTTTAGCCAAAACTAACTATGGGATGGGATTCGCTCCCAACCCCGATACTTCAACTAAGCACCTCGGCCCTGTTGTGTTATTCTAGAACAGACGTTCGTGAATAGTGCGCGGGGCCTTGCCTTGCGATGTGCTTGTGGCGAGGGGAGGCTGGCTTGGTTATCTTGGGTATCGACCCCGGTTTGGCCCATACGGGTTGGGGGATTATCGAGGAGCGGCGCGGCGAGGTTCGCTGCCGCGCCTACGGTTGTATCGAGACCAGCGCGGGCAGTCCGCTCGCGGTGCGCCTGTCGCATATCGCCCGCGACCTCAAGGGTGTCGTGGAGCGCTACCGCCCCGACACCGCCGCTATCGAGAGCATCTACTTTGGCGCCAACGTTCGCTCGGCCATCCCTACGGCGCATGCCCGCGGTGCTGCACTCGTGGCGCTTTCGGAATGTGCGCTCGAGATTGGCGAGTACACGCCTATGCAGATTAAGCAGGCTGTGGTGGGTACCGGTGCCGCGGACAAACGGCAGGTCGCGTATATGGTTCGTACACTCACGCAGCTCGATCACGACCCGCATCCCGACCATGCCGCCGATGCCCTGGCCTGCGCCATCTGCCACGTTAACCTTAGCCGCACCCGGGCGCTTACCGGTGGCGAGTTCTATCAACAGAGAGGAACCGGATACTGATGATCTCCCAGCTCCATGGAACGCTTGTCGAGGCCACGATGAGCTCGGCCGTCGTCGATGTATCGGGCGTGGGCTTTGAGCTCGGCATCTCGGGCAGCACTGCCGCCACGCTGCCTGCGCCCGGCGGCGAGGTGCGCCTTTATACCCGTATGCAGGTGCGCGAGGACGCCATGACGCTCTTTGGCTTTGCCTCCAAGGACGAGCGCACGATGTTCGATCGGCTCGTGTCCGTGTCGGGCGTTGGCCCGCGCCTGGCGCTCGCCGTGCTCTCCACCTATACCGTGGGTCAGCTGTATTCCCTGGTGATGGCCGAGGATGACAAGGGCATGGCCAAGGTTCCCGGTGTGGGCAAAAAGACCGCCCAGCGCCTCATCTTGGAGCTCAAGAGCACCTTTGCCAAGGACAAGGGCTTTGTGCCGGTCGACGTGATTCCCGGCCAGGTTGCGATGCCCGCGCCCGCTGCTGCCCCTTCGGCGATCGATGACGCTCGTGCGGCGCTCCTTTCCATGGGCTTTAGCCCGCAGGAGACCGATGTTGCCCTGAGCGGGTATGATGGGCAGAATATGCGTGTCGAGGATCTGCTCGGCGCGGCGCTTAAGCGACTCGGAATGGATGCGTGATGTGGGAAGCCGATGACTCTCAGGACCTGTGGGCGACGCCCGGCAACTCGCCGGCGGCATCCATGGCGCACGGCGAGCGCATGGTGGGCTCGGAGCTGACGGCCGAGGACCTCGATGTCGACCGCACTTTGCGCCCCCAGCGCTTGGACGATTACTGCGGCCAGGAGCACATCAAGCAGAGCCTTCGCGTGCTCATCAAAGCAGCGCAGAGCCGTGGCGAGACGCTCGACCACGTGATCTTCTCGGGCCCTCCGGGTTTGGGCAAGACCACGCTGGCCACCGTTATCGCCAACGAGCTGGGCGCTCAAATCAAGACGACGAGCGGTCCGGCCATCGCGCGCACCGGTGACCTGGCGGCCATCCTGACTAATCTGCAGCCGGGCGACGTGCTGTTTATCGACGAGATTCACCGTCTGAACCGTTCGGTCGAAGAAGTCCTGTATCCCGCCATGGAGGACTTTGCCCTCGATATCGTGATCGGCAAGGGCCCGGCTGCGCGTTCGATTCGCCTGGATATCCCCAAGTTTACGCTGGTGGCGGCCACGACCCGTTCGGGCATGCTCACGGGCCCGCTGCGCGATCGCTTTGGCATCTCGTATCGCTTGGATTACTACACCGTCGAGGAACTCGCCCAGATCGTGACGCGCTCGGCAACCATCCTGGGCGTGACGATCGACCATCCCAGCGCGCTCGAGATCGGCTCGCGCTCGCGCGGTACGCCGCGCCTCGCCAACCGTCTGCTCAAACGTGTGCGCGACTATGCGCAGGTGCGCGGCGACGGCCCCATCGAGCTCGATATCTGCCGTCAGGCACTCGAGTTCTTTGAGATTGACGAGCTCGGCCTGGACTGGATGGATATTCGTATCTTGGAGACGCTTGCCAAGACGTTCTCCGGCCGTGCCGTGGGCCTGACGACGCTTGCCAGCGCGGTGGGCGAGGACCCGGGAACGCTCGAGGATGTCTATGAGCCTTATCTGCTGCAGTGCGGCTTGATGATTCGCACGCCCCAGGGCCGCCAGGCAACGCTTCGCACCTTTGAGCACTTAGGAATTGAGCCGGCCGTTTAGGACGGGTTTGTAGGCTATCGCTGAGCATTGGATAAACATATCGCCGTTTGTCGGTTGCGGGTGCTTTACTATTGCGCGCCCGTGCTATGCTGAATTGGTCTTTTTCTCATCCGGTAACGAAAGGACCGTCCATGCCTACTGACATCGAAATCGCACGTTCCGTCACACCGCTGCCCATTACCGAGGTGGCCAAGAACGCCGGTGTCGACGTAAAGCACCTGATTCCGTACGGCTTCGACAAGGCTAAGGTCGACTACTCTCTGCTCAATGAGCCAACTGATCACCAGGCCAAGCTCGTCCTCGTGACCGCCATCAACCCCACGCCCGCGGGCGAGGGTAAGACCACCACGACCATCGGTCTGGCCGATGGCCTGCGCCGTCGCGGCATCAAGAGCGCCGTGGCCCTGCGTGAGCCTTCGCTCGGTCCCGTGTTTGGTGTCAAGGGCGGTGCCGCCGGTGGCGGTTGGGCCCAGGTCATCCCCATGGAGGACATCAACCTGCACTTTACCGGCGACTTCCATGCTATCGGTGCCGCCAACAACCTGCTGGCGGCCATGCTCGACAACCATATTCAGCAGGGCAACCAGCTCGGTATCGATGTTAAGCGCATCACCTGGAAGCGCGTTGTCGATATGAACGACCGTCAGCTGCGCCATGTCATCGACGGTATTGGCGGCAAGGCCCAGGGCGTGCCGCGCGAGGACGGCTTCGATATCACCGTTGCCTCCGAGGTCATGGCGATTCTGTGCCTGGCCACGAGCATTAACGATCTTAAGGAGCGCTTAGGCGAGATCGTTGTCGGCTACAGCTATGCCGGCGAGCCCGTCCGCGCACGCGACCTTAAGGCCCAGGGAGCTATGGCCGCACTGCTCAAGGATGCGCTCAAGCCCAATCTGGTGCAGACGCTCGAGGGTACGCCCGCGTTTGTCCACGGCGGTCCCTTCGCCAATATCGCCCACGGCTGCAACTCCATCATGGCCACGCGTATGGCTATGCGTTTTGGCGATGTCGCCATTACCGAGGCCGGCTTTGGTGCCGACCTGGGTGCCGAGAAGTTCCTCGACATCAAGTGCCGCATGACGGGCGTTCGCCCCAGCGCCGTCGTGATTGTCGCCACCGCCCGTGCGCTTAAGTACAACGGCGGTGTTGCCAAGGCCGACCTCAACGAGGAGAACCTCGAGGCCCTCAAGGTCGGCATGCCCAACCTGCTGCGCCACGTCGACAACATTCAGAATGTCTACGGTCTGCCCTGCGTGGTCGCCATCAACCGCTTCCCGACGGACACCGAGGCCGAGCTCGAGCTCATCGAGTCCGAGTGCCAGAAGCTCGGTGTCAACGTTAAGCTGTCCGAGGTTTGGGCTAAGGGCGGCGAGGGCGCGCTCGACCTGGCCGATGAGGTCATGCGCCTGATCGAGCAGCCGAGCGAGCTCAAGTTTGCCTACGAGGATGGTGCCGATGTGGCCGACGCTCTGGAGGCTGTTGCCACCAAGGTCTACCGCGCCGACGGTATCGACTTTACGCCGGCTGCCAAGCGCCAGCTCGCCGAGCTGCGTGAGAACGGCTTTGGCAACCTGCCGGTGTGCGTGGCCAAGACGCAGTACAGCTTTAGCGACAACGCCAAGGCGCTGGGCGCTCCCGAGGGCTTCCGCATCACCGTTCGCGAGCTCAAGGTTTCCGCCGGTGCCCACTTTGTGGTCGCGCTGACCGGCAGCGT